>DAQP01000020.1 GCA_002504435.1 Euryarchaeota archaeon UBA438 | reverse complement strand
CTGATTATCGCAGCGGTGCTTTTCATCGACGCCAACTACCTGGGTACTCTCAATGGACTGGGATCTCTCAATATACTGGACAAGGTACTGGGAGGGGGCCTCCCCAATGACATGGTCTGGCTTCTTCAACTGGTCGAGTCGATAGCTGCGGGCTTCGTGGTAGTCAAGGTCCTCTTCGACGACGTCCCCAGCGGCATCCCTAGGACAGCCGCAATTTTTCTCTCCCCCTTCTTCATGGTCGCTGTCACGTTCTTCTCATTGGACATCCTACTGCAGGGCCTCGGTGAAGACGCCTCATTCACCCTTGACCTCGTCTCAATTTCAACAGGAACTCTGACATGGTCCTCCACATACCTAGCAATAGCGATAGGACTGACTCTCACATACAAGGTCCAGAGATACGGAAACTTCGCCCAATCTGAGCTTTTCATGATAGGAATGTACCTCTCAATGATCATGATCTGGACGGATTACTTCTTCCCCATGTCGAACCTCTCCACTACCAAGGACGGGGTACTGACGTGGTCCGTTCTCCTATTCACGCTGATAGCGGCCTTTGTTCTAACGGGCATAGCTGGGATAATCATTGACAGGCTCGTTTACAAGGGATTCCGGAAGACCAACACAAGTCCCCAGGTGATGATGATAGCATCACTGGGGGTCGCCCTCATTCTTCGCGCACTCACCTACCTGAGGTTCGGGGCTAGTAGGAACATGTTCGAGCCAGAGGGCGACTGGAGGATGCCAAACCTCAGGTGGGAGATTCCGACCACCAAGCTACGCTTCAACCTAGGAGAGAGGACGCTAGAGGACGACAGGACGTACACGCACTTCAACTGCGAGCAAACCGGTGTCGATGAGGTGACAGGGGAACCGATCCTCTCTAGGATAGTCAGTGATACCTCGAAACCAGCCTTTGAGCTATATGACACTACGACAGATTGCGTCACTCAAGCCACCACCAACTACGCATACTACAAGGGAGCAGTCCCAGTAGTCATCTTCTCAGCTGTTCTTCTACTTCTGCTACTACTGAACAAGACCAGGTTGGGAAGGAGGATGAGGGCCGTTGCCGACAATCCAGAGCTAGCTGCCAGCAGCGGAATCAATGTCGAGAGGGTCCATCTGACCAGTGCCTTCCTGTCTGCGGGACTTTCTGGGATGGGCGGGGCGATTTTTGCATTGACCCTCAGATTCAACCCCGAAACCGCATTCACACTGCTTCTGCCCTCGTTTGCCATAATCGTCCTAGGAACCATAGGCTCCGTTCCGGGAGCGATAGTCGGCTCTCTTATTGTGGGGTTCGTAAGGGCGCTGTCCTCCCCTGTCCTGATAGGGATAGGGATGCCCCTAGGAAGATCAAACTACTCCGCTCTTGATGGAGTGATGCCATACATTTTCCTTGTCGCTATCCTGATGATTATGCCAGAGGGAATAGGCGATGCATATGAGAAATGGAAGATTGAGAGGCTCAGAAAGCGAAAGGAAGAGGACTCTGACAAGACGCAGAAGATAGCGGCAGCTCTAGCCATTATGCCCACTGGAATATTCGGACTCCATCATTGGTGGTTGAACCGAACCCATCGAATGCAGAGCTTCTCTGCCGCCGCCATCGCTGCCTACGTTTTCCACAGGCTCAGTGACTTCGTTGGAAGGAACTCCTTCGCGGACGGCGCTTGCGCGGACTCATGCGCGTCCAGTGAATTCTCGGAAACTAACCTAGCCGTTCTGACAGGGAGGAACGATGGAACCCTCCTCCTAGAGGACTCGCCCCTGACTGAGGAAGATCTGCTGGGCCAAAGAAGCCCTCCAAGCGAACTCTCTCCATTCGAGGCAGAGCAATGGGTTGCTGACACTGTTGCATCCATGCATGAGTCATGGTTCAGCATGATGAACTTCGAGATAGGCCTAGTCAACTTCATCGTAGATCTGGGCGACTTGATTTGGCCCGGCGCGATTCTCGCTTTGTGGGTTTATTCAATCTACGAGGGCGTAGGCATCCTGTCAGATTCAGAATCCGGCAATAAGCACGCACAAAACGCATCGAAGAAACTCCAATCACTCCACTCCTCTTTATCGGATTCGATATCCTCAGCAAAGCTACGCATACTGAGTAAATGGTCAGACTTCGACAGAAGCCACAGTATGATGGTGAACAGGGTTACAGAACAACTTCGAGGGGCATCAGCAGCTTCCAGAGAAAAGGTATCCTCGGTGACATCCTCCGCCTCGTCCAGTGTTCTATCCGTAATCACAAGAGGATCTCCCGATAGGAAGAGGAAGCTCGAGATGTATGGAAGAGAGAGCCCAGTGGGATCGTGGATATTCTTCACTGTAATTATGGCCATACTACTGCTCTTCCTTCTGTGGCTCCCAATAGCTGAGTCCGACGACTTCAGGTGGAAGAAGGTACTCCAGGTGTCCAACGTTCTAGTGTCACTGGCTATCTTCATATTGATGGCATTCTCCCTGAATCTGCATACAGGATACACAGGAATGGTCAACTTCGGAGTCATCTTCTTCGTTGGAATAGGGACCATCACCGTGGGGATACTAACTGCTCCCGAGGAACTGCACGGCTATGGGTGGGGCATACTCCCAGCCACCATCATGGGAGTGGCACTAGCAGCGTTTTTGGGCTGGTCATTGGCATATCCGACGGCACGGCTCAGAACAGACTACTTCGCAATCGTCACAATCTCCATGGGCGAGATAGTAAGGGTCCTCCTCGCTGGAGAGCCCCTGCTAAGGGTCGGTGCTGTGGGCTCAGCTATCGGAATCTCGGCCTACCCACTACCATTGGAGAATTGGTGGTTCTGCGGCTCTGAGGAGTCTGGACCCGACTCCCAATGGGCCAGCCCGGATGCCTGCAGGGACGACATATCACTAATCGACACCCCAGCAAATCAGGTCGCAGAACTCCTGAACCTCGGTGAACCAGCGCCTTATCTGTTCATCCTTATGGTAATTTCACTTATCGCGGTCGCTGTAGTCTGGAAGTTGCTTTCCAACCTCCTTTCATCTCCATGGGGCAGGGTCCTGAAGGCCATCAGAGAGGACGAGGAAGTAGCTCAGCACCATGGACACGATATCCTAACTCACAAGGCAGCAAGCCTCGCTCTGGGAGCAGGGATTGCAGCTCTTGCAGGAGCTATCTGGGCTTGGAAGCTAACAGGTTTCGAACCCACATTCATGTCTCCCGCCCGATCCACCTTCCTTGTCTGGGCGGCATTCATCATAGGCGGCACTTCCAACAACAGGGGAATGGTGGTAGGGGCGTTCATCATTGTCCTGATGGAGTTCGTCTTCAACGTACTGGTCGCTGGCCAAGGCTCTCCTGATCTCCCTCTACACACAACTGCATCGAGGATCGACTCTCTCTTCGAATGGATATTTACGAATCAGTGGGAGGCAGCCAAGATTTCCGCTTTAGTGATGGCAGTCGGATTCATCATACGCTCCGAGAGGCTTCTGGACCTCGGGGCCTCCGGCGCAGCAATTTTCGCGTTCGGCGCAATAGCGCTCGGAGAGAGATCCATAGAAGAGTCATTCTTCAGCGGGGTTGTGAGCGCTGACATGCTCTACGTCAAACTGATGCTAATCGGCTGCTTGATGCTGTTCTCTCTCAAGTTCAACTCCAAGGGCCTCCTCCCAGAGGTCCCAGTCCGGCCCGAGAGACCACCAGGAGGTGCCACCAGTGACTGAGCCAGTACTCAAGGTCGACGATCTCCGGAAGGAGTTCGGCGGACTAGTCGCCGTCAAGGACGTCTCCTTCACGGTGGGAGAAGGAGAGTTCGTGGGCCTAATCGGCCCAAATGGGTGCGGCAAGTCAACGACCTTCAACTGCATCAGCGGCCTTCTCGACCAGACATCGGGGCGTATCGAGATGTTCGGAAACGACATCTCTGAGCTAAGGCCCGACCAGATTCAGAATCTGGGGATGACCAGGACATTCCAGCACACAAATCTCTGGCGTCAGATGACCGTAATCGAGAACCTCATGGTTCCTCCGAGAAAGCAATTCGGATCATCGTTCACGGAACTCATGAGGTCCTTGCTTATTCCATCCAATCCGGCCGAAGAGGAGAGGCTGTCAAAAGCATACGACGTCCTCGACCAGCTAGAAGTGCCTCACATGGCACACAACCTCACCAGCGAGCTGTCAGGGGGCCAGAGCAAGCTGGTCGACATAGGTAGGTCCATGATGGGAGACCCAAAGCTCCTCCTCCTCGACGAGCCTGTAGCGGGAGTCGCCGGCCCACTGGCGATGAAGATTTTCAACAACCTCAGGAACATCGTAGACGAGACAGGAATTTCAGTATTGATCATAGAGCACAACATGGACTTCATTCTCAGGCAGGGAGTTGACAGAATAGTCGTCATGAACGAGGGAGAGGTCCTGATGCAAGGGACCCCTGATGAGGTCCGTGCAAACAAGGAAGTAATCGAGGCGTATCTTGGAGCAGCGGGCACACCAACGGAGGGCGAGGAATGACCAGAGTTCTCGAGATAAGCAGCCTAGAGGGCGGCTATGGCTCGGTCCAGATCCTCTATGGAATAGACATGCATGTAGACGAGGGGGAGTTTGTCACGATAATTGGCCCAAATGGGTGCGGCAAGTCAACTCTGATCAAGACAATCTTCGGAATCGCCACATACTACTCGGGGGAGGTCTCGTACAGAGGCACCAATGTCTCGGGATGGAGGACAGATCAATTGGTGAACCAGGGCATAGCCTATGTTCCCCAGGTAGACAACGTGTTCCCGTCCCTCTCTGTACAGGAGAACCTGCAGATGGGGGGGAACAGCCTCTCGAGCGCAGTGCTCAATGAAAGGATCGAAAGGGCATTGGAAATGTTCCCAGACCTCAAGGACAGGGTGCACGATCTAGCAGCCTCATTGTCAGGTGGTGAGAGGCAGATGCTGGCAATCTCCAGAGCCCTAATTTCGGACCCCAAGTTCCTGCTTCTGGATGAGCCCACTGCAGCTCTCTCGCCTCTGTACCAACAGCAGATAATCGAACGCATTGACTCACTGAGGGAACAAGGAATTACAGTGCTAATAGTGGAGCAGAACGCTAGGCTTTCACTTGCCAGATCCGACAGGGGCTACATCGTTTCAAATGGCAAGATTGTGCATACCGGGGACGCTAAGACGATTCTGACCGATCCAGAGATAGGCGAGTACTTCCTAGGATCCACGGGACATTAACTCTGAAGCTAGATCCGCGAGCAGTGGCAAGCACCCCTTCATCCTGTGACCATCGTCGATCTCCACCAATTCAACAAGACCGCTGCCCTCGGCAACCCTCCTGGAAACATCAATCGAAACGACGTCATCCAGCTTGCCGTGAACGATAGTCGTCATGTGCCTCGGTTCTGGCCAAGACATCATTTCTGCAGCCTCCATGAAGTCCCACTCCAAGTCTATGTCCAATTCGAAGCCGCGATACCTCCTAGTGCCAGAACCCTTCCATTCAGACAGCTCTTGCTCAGTCAGCCCCTCCCAGCTCTCAGAAAGCCCGAAAGCGGGAGCGATGAGGAGGAGCCTGAAATCAGAATCGCCCCTCATTGAAGATGCATTCGCCGCAGCCAGCCCCCCCATGGAAGAACCGACTATCACGTCATACTCAGACGCATCAATCATCCTGAGAAGAACCTCAGTCTGCTTCTCTATGTCCCAGCCTAGCTCTGACATCACTGGCGCTGTCACTTCCCAGCCCAGTACATCTCTCATGTATGCCGGCTTAGATCCAGAAGGACCTCCTTCGAACCCGTGGGCGAACAATACTCTCATCATCAATCGGCCCTTCGCACTATTTCAGTCAAATTCCAGACCCAACAGCTCAAACTCAGCTAGGGGGCAACGCGTCATCGATGCATGATCCATTACCCGGACGTGAATTTCAGCCACAACATGAACGGTTGCTTGAAACAAGTGACCAGCATGGACGTTGTTGTCATCATCAGACCAGCAGCAGTGGATATGGGTGAATGCGTCTCCATTCTCCGTACGAGCAATATTGCCGGACAGGCTTACCAATTCTGAGGGGGGGTCCAAAGGCCTTCTTTGGTAAACCCCTTCTTCATTCATGTAACCATACTGATTGTCACGAGTCCGACCAATCCCGCTTGTGATAGCCGCTGCATCAAATCCAAGCTCATCTGCCAGCTCCCTTAGTGCCGCGTGTATTTCTTCCCCGGGGTCAATTCTGACGAGGATGTCACTACCAGATCGCGTGTGTTCCATAGCCCAGCCTATCGACTCATCAATTTCAACCTCTCTCTAAGCATCCATGATTCCGGCAAATAACAGAAAATAATTCAGTGGAAGCATCAAACCATCCTAAATCACGCCTCTCCAGCCATTTTCCTCCATCGGAAGCAAGGGGGTGCTTGCATTCTTCCATTTTGGTTATAGACCGTGACATCACGGCAGTAAAGCCCGACGGTGAAAAACATGACAATGGCGGTGCACGACGCTTCTTCTAGGTGGAGGACATTCCTCAATCAAGCCAAGGAGAAGGAGATCACCTTACTTCTGTCAAAGCAGACACAGACACCTGTCATAGAGGTGTCCTTCCACGATCTCACGGGGTTCGATCCAGACTTCGCTGAGGACATACTGAACGAGCCAAGGCAAATTCTCGGAAGTGGGAGTGCCACTCTTAGCGATATATGCAAGGAGAGGGGGGTCGACCTAGATGCGATGGTTAGAGTCACTGACCTTCCAAGAGACAGTCGTAGGCCACTTAGGGAAATAGGTAGCTCCGATATTGAGAAACTAAGGAGCGTGGAGGTTTCAGTAACCAAGGTCTCAGAACTGAAACCTAGGATTCACAGGGCGGTTTTCCTCTG
The DNA here is from genome assembly GCA_002504435.1 of Euryarchaeota archaeon UBA438. Classification (GTDB taxonomy): domain Archaea; phylum Thermoplasmatota; class Poseidoniia; order Poseidoniales; family Thalassarchaeaceae; genus MGIIb-O5. The sequence goes on along the minus strand of DAQP01000020.1, from coordinate 1,758 downwards.
CCAGAAGTGTGGTTGCACCATAGAGGTAGACCAGAAGAACGAGAGAGAGCTAGAAGAGCCCCTAGAATGCCCACAGGAAACCGGCTGTGGCTCATCATCAAGGGAGACAAGATTCAAACTCGTCATGAACATTTCAAGAATGATAAACAATCAGTGGCTGGAGGTCCAGGAACTACCAGAGAACGTTCCAAGTGGCGCACAGCCAAGGAGGGGTATAACCCTCGTCGAGGGAGACCTAGTCAACAAACACCTTCCAGGAGAGAGAATCACTGCAAATGTGATACCAGTCGTACACAGTGAGGTAAAGAACAGAAAGAAGACCCCGATGTTCGACATCATCTACCACCTAGTAAGCTCGGAGCACGAGAGCGTCCCATTCACCGAGATAAAAATTAGCGAGGAAGATAGGGAGGTGATCATGGAGGTATCAGAGAGGGAGGACCTAGTTACCCTGATGCAGAGATCCATAGCTCCCTCAATTTTCGCTACTAGGGTCATGAATCACGTCAAGAGATCATTGGCCCTGCAGCTATTCGGTGGGGTCAGGAGGTCTACATCAGACAAGAGCCACCTTAGGGGCGACATCCACATACTCCTGATGGGTGATCCAGGGGTTGCTAAATCCCAACTCCTTTCCTACATGTCAAATTTGGCCCCAAGGGGGAAACTTGCATCTGGTGGGGGAGTCACAGGGGCCGGACTGACCGCTGCCGCTGTCAAGGACGCCTTCGGTGATGGGAGGTTCGCTCTGGAAGCAGGCGTTCTCCCGCTTTCCGACAAGGGGCTGGCGGCAATTGACGAGTTCGACAAGATAACCAAGGAAGATAGGAGCGCAATCCATCCCGCAATGGAGCAGCAGCAGATCCACGTTGCCAAGGGCGGCATCACCGCAACCCTTCCTGCGAGGTGCGCCGTCCTGGCCGCTGCGAACCCAAAGGAAGGCAGGTTCTCAAGGAGGGGCCCCAATCAAAGCGTTCTGAGGATGTACGAGGAGACTGGGCTTCCTGCACCTCTAGCATCCAGATTCGACATCATCTGGATGATTAGAGACGAAGTGAAGGCAGAGGATGATGCAAGGATAGCCAAGCACATATTGGACACAAGAACAAGTGCGATGAGTGAGATAAAACTAGAGGAATCAATGGAAATAGATCCATCAGAGCCAGATAAGGACCAGGTATACTCTACCGGGGTAGATGGCCATGAGCACCTCACTCTTGATTTCCTTAGGAAATACGTCGCTTACGCAAAGAGGCACGTGCACCCCGATTTGGATGATGACGCCAAGACCGCTATTCATGAATATTACATCAGTGAGAGGCAGTCATATGGGAGAGAGGATGGATCCGATGAAGCACCGGTCCCGGTTACTGCTAGAGCACTAGAGGCACTGATCAGGCTCACAGAGGCACATGCTAGGATGCACCTCAGACAAGTTGCGAATAAGCGCGATGCAGCAGTCGCTTTGGCGGTTTTCAAGCACTGGAGGGACGAATCGGGAATAGAGGACGACTCGGAACTATATTCGGGAGTGCCCCATCGACAGAGGAACGCTAATACCGTCATCAGGCAAGTTGTCAGGGACATTTGTCAGGAAACGGATGGAACGGCAGAACTCGTCGACATCCTAAACCGATGCAGATCGAGAAACCTCACTGAACAGGCGGTCGAAGAGGCATTATCGAAGATGAGGATGTCAGGAGAATTGTTCATGCCTAGGAACGACACCTACTCCTTCGCCCGCTGACCCTATGAGCA
>DAQP01000005.1:944-16170 GCA_002504435.1 Euryarchaeota archaeon UBA438 | reverse complement strand
GCCACTAGTTTACCAGTTGTCTGACAAGGCAATGCTGGGTAGCCACGCTCCATGCGGATAAGAGCTGAAAGCATCTAAGCTCGAAGTCGCCCGAAAGACGAGGCACCTCAGGGGACTCGTAAAAGACGAGATTGATAGACAGCGGGTGTAAGCACCGAGGTTTCGACCGAGGTGTTCAGCCCAGCTGCACTAATCCCCCGAGCATCAAGAATTCACATACTAAGCCCTGTATGGGCCTCTGTTCAATCAAGCATATCAATTCACATTCGAAAGAAAGTTGTGCACGGCCATAGCGATGGGGAAATACCCGGTCCCATTTCGAACCCGGAAGTCAAGCCCATCTGCGTCGATTCCTGTACTGTGGTGCGAGAGCCCACGGGAACGTTCGTCGCTGTGCCTTCTTCTTTCACCCCGGGGCGCCTCCTAGTGAGGCGCCCTGGACCCCGCATCATCAGTAACAATCACAAGTCCGAGAGCGGTCAGGAATTCGAGGGATCGGTATGGGCATCTCCACAGGAGACATTTTGGGACACAGTCAGGTAGGGGTTTACCTATCAGTCGTCGGTGACGTTTTGTTCCACCCCCACTCTCTCGGCGAAGAAGCAATTCATGATCTGAAATCCGCTTTCGATTTAGAAATGCATCCATTCATGGTGGGCGGATCATCGTTGATAGGAAGCTTGCTGAAGGGAAACAGAAAGGGAATCGCCGTCGCTGACATAGCGACTGAAGATGAGTTAGATGAACTAACCAGCTTCGGAGATGTGGTGGTAATGCAAAGTGGAGTTAACGCTGCAGGAAATCTTGTTGAATGTAATGATATTGGGGCCGTTGTCAGTCCAGTAATTCCCCCCGGGCCGAACGGTTTGGAAATGATTGGGGAGGTGTTGGGCGTAAATGCAGTCAGGAGTAAGGTGGCTGGTCACGACACGGTTGGTAGCATGTTGGTAGCAAATTCGAATGGAGTACTGTCCCACCCAGACATTTCATCGGAAGAGGCGAGTGTAATTCAGGATGCTCTAGGAGTCCCCCTGATGGTAGGGACCGTAAGCTTCGGCTCACCATTTGTCGGGGCTGGATGTACAGCCAGCGATAGCCACGCAATGGTCGGCGAAGGTTCAACAGGTCCTGAATTGAACAGGATAGAGGATGCCCTGGGCTTAATCTAGTCATATTGCAGTTGGTGCAACATGGTCGTCGTCCTTACCGTCAGTCGACCTGACTCTATTCCAAACTGACTTCATGAGCTCGTCGTGATGACTCTCGCAGTAGTGAAACCTCTTGTAGGCCTCTCTAAATGAGTATGCTTTGTTCCCCGTAGCCACAAGGAAACCTTCGGGGGACAATCGACTAATTATTGTCCCATCGTCCCTGCAATCGGGATAGTCACAGTTCGGCACGAATCTCCCTCCTCCTTCTCATTATTGAAACTCTCTGCTAATTCTCCTTGTCCCCGGAATCAATAACTACGAGAGGTGCATTTGCCTCTATCGTCTCTCCCGGGGCACAATTAAGCTCGGTTATCTTGCCCCCTACGGGGGCCTGAATCTCATTCTGCATCTTCATCGCCTCTAGGACCATGATCACTTCCCCTTCAATCACGTCATCTCCGACCGCCTTGCTAATAGACACAATTTTCCCAGGAATGGGCGACGAGACAACGCCCGATAGCATTCCCTTCCTGCTTCCCCTTGGCTTCCGTGTAGCCTTGCTCTGTTTCCCATCTCCCTCCAAAACAATGGAGAAAGTCTTGCCTCCAACTACGACTTTCCAGATTTCCCCGTCTCTGTCTATCTGGACTTCAAAATCCTCTCCATCCACAGTGACCTTTCTCTTCTCTGACATCAAATCACCTAGTCGTGCTCCTCCTGCTCCTCGCACGGAACAGATTCCTCCTGCCAATCAGAACCCTGCGATGATCCATTGACCAAGAATCACCACCTCCTCTTGACGTAGAAGTAGAGATTGAATCACCCTCATCTATTGATGACAATACCGCTACTATTGCGACAGCGAGAAGTTTCTTATCATCAATATCAGATGCCATTTATAGACCTCAAAGTGGTATGTTCCCATGCTTTCTAGCAGGCCTTATCTCTTCCTTCTCAAGTAGTGCACCAAGAGCCTTGGCCATGACTTTGCGAGTTTCCTTTGGTTGTATTACATCGTCCAAGTATCCTAACGCAGCAGCCCTGTACGGATTTGCAAATGTCTCAGTATAGTCATCGACCAGCCTCTCCCTTTCCTGCTCAGGGTTTCCTGAGGACTCGATCCTCCTCCTATGGATTATCTGTACTGCACCGTCAGCACCCATTACCGCTAATTGTGCAGTTGGCCAACCAACGTTGTAATCGCCTCGGATGTGCTTAGAGGACATTACATCATATGCACCGCCATACGCTTTGCGGGTAATAACAGTCAGCTTGGGAACTGTTGCTTCTGCATATGCGTACAGTAACTTGGCCCCGTGCCTGATTATTCCGCCCCATTCTTGACTGGCTCCCGGAAGGAAACCAGGGACATCTACAAATGTCAGTAGTGGGATGTTGAATGCATCACAGAATCTGACGAATCGGGCAGCCTTCACAGACGCATCGATGTCCAAACAACCAGCTAGGACTTCGGGTTGATTCGCTACCACTCCAATAGTGTGGCCTCCAAGCCTTCCAAAACCAACCACGATATTTCTTGCAAAGTCCTGTTGAACCTCAAGGAAAGCACCGTCGTCTACAACCTCGGTAATTGCAGTCATGATGTCATACGGCTTTTTTGGATCGTCGGGTACCAGAGACTGCAACTCTTCGCTTTCCCTATCCACGGGGTCAGAAGTCGGTACTGGAACTGGCTTCTCCAGATTGTTTGAAGGCAGTAGGCCGACTAGTTCCCTGACTAAATCGATTGCCTCTTGATCGTCTTCCGTAGTGAAGTGAGTCACTCCTGACCTACTCGCGTGGGTATTAGCACCACCCAAGTCTTCGAAGCTTACTTCCTCATTCGTAACAGTTTTGATTACTTCGGGCCCGGTGATGAACATGTGTGATGTCTTGTCGACCATCACTACAAAGTCAGTGATTGCAGGGGAATATACCGCACCCCCCGCACAAGGCCCCATTATGACAGAGATCTGAGGAATAACGCCACTAGCCCGGACATTTCTAAAGAAAATCTCCGCATAAGAGCCTAGGCTGGCGACACCCTCCTGAATTCTCGCCCCACCACTATCATTCAATCCAATTACAGGGGAACCTGTTTTCAGCGCCATATCTAGTATCTTGCATATTTTCAGACCGTGCATCTCTCCAAGGGAGCCCCCATATACAGTGAAATCCTGAGCAAAACAATAGACGGTCCTGCCTTCTATTGTACCGTGACCACAGACAACTCCGTCACCTGGAATTACGTTTCTGTCCATGTCAAAGTCTCTGCATCTGTGCTCTACCAATGGATCTACTTCCATGAATGAACCATCGTCCAGCAGCTGCGAAAGTCTCTCTCTGGCAGTCATCTTGCCCTTGGAATGCTGAGCTGCAATTCTGGCCTGCCCGCCACCGGCTTCCGCCTGGGCTTTTCTCCGCCTGAGGTCTTCGATACGGGCTTCGTCGGCGGGCATTACAGAGTCCTTACGAAGAAGGACGTCAATATGCCTTCCTGAATGAAGAAGTATAAATCATCGATACTGCGGTTGCTTGAAGACGTGTCACCAACTCGCGTATGTGGGGGTAGCATGAGAATAGTCATCGCAAAACCGGGTCTCGATGGACATGACAGAGGTGCTAAGGTCATAGCTCGAGCACTTAGGGACGGAGGGCACGAGGTAGTTTACACGGGCCTTAGGAGAACTCCCTCTGAAATAATCAGAATTGTTACCGATGAGGATGCAACAGCTCTCGGACTTTCGACACTATCTGGAGCCCATGACGTGCTGATACCGAAGATTTGTGACGGCCTTCGTGAAGAAGGAATGGGGGATGTAATGGTTTTCGCAGGAGGGATTATTCCAGATAGGGACAGAGAGTCAGTCTTTGACCAGGGGGTCAGGGCAATTTTTGGACCAGGAACTAGGACTGGTGAGATACTAGATTTCCTCAATGAATGTTCTGAAAGGTCGGACAATGAAGAACCAATAGGGGTTGGCCAAGAATCAGGATGGCGTTGGGAGTGAAATCTTCCATGGAACTACTAAAATCTGCAAAATCGGGAGACCGCAGGTCCTTAGCAAGGCTACTTACATTGGTGGAAGAAGGTGAAACCTTGGAACTTCCCGAGGTCGCCCCTTGGACATTGGGCGTCACTGGCCCACCTGGGGTCGGCAAGTCAACGCTAATCGGCCGAATGGTTAGTCATTGGAAAGATAGTGGCGAAAGGGTTGCAGTATTGGCCGTAGACCCGTCATCCCCCAGGAGCGGGGGGGCCCTTCTTGCAGACAGGATGAGGATGGAATCCACAGACTCGGGGGACTCAGTATACTTCAGATCTCTAGCTACGAGGGGCCATCCAGGGGGCGTTTCATATCTCCTATCGCCAATGATTGATTTACTTTCATTCTGCGGTTGGTCTAGGATTGTCATCGAGACCGTTGGATCGGGTCAGGCCGAGACCAGAATAGTTGCCTTCGCAGACAGGGTTTTGATGGTCGACGGACCTGACAGGGGGGATATAATTCAGGCCGAGAAGGCCGGGATTATTGAGTTGGCAGACATCATCGCAGTGAATAAATCGGATAAGCCAGGCGCATCAAGGGCAGCAGACTCTATCAGGGCGTCATTGGAACTATCAGGAGATAGGGGCTCCCCAGAAGTTCACTTGGTGTCAGCACAGAACTCTGTTGGGATAGAAACCCTCGTTTCTGCGATAGAGGAATGCTCTTCACCTGATTGGAGAAATAGACTCAGAATTACCGAGAGACTACTGTCCAAGTGGGACTCACGGCTCATTCTTTCAGACGGCCTAGACGGGGCACTGGATGAATTAGAAACCGGAAGTATAACACTTGATCAGGCACTGGATAGACTACAGGGAACTAGTGGGTGATTGTTTGTCAGAATCGGAAGTGCCTTTCGACATAGATCACGTCAGCCACTCAATTGGGGGGTTTGGAGGTCACGCATTCAGAAGGGCCACACATGTTACGATGGCGGTGATACCTGTAATCTACTATGCCAGGGGCGATGAACTGGGGGACTACTTCTCAGTATCTTCGAGAGAGCTAGTTAGTATGGTTTTAATTTCTATATTGCTTATCGAATTCATAAGGCTAAGGTGGGGAATCGTAGTTGTTGGCCAGAGAGAGTACGAGTCTTCACAGATTTCGGCCTTTGCTTGGGGGGGAATAGCTGTTGGACTCGCACTACTTGTTGCCCCAGAGGGTGACGGGAGTGGAATTGAAAGGGGACTATTCGGTATCCCCCTAATCTTCGGACTGACTTTTGTGGACCCTGTGATGGGAGAGGTCAAGCGGATTAAGAAGGACCTAAACTCTGCCATTGTGGCTGGGTCGGTAGTTTCCTTTTCGGTATGGTTAGGCTGCCACTTATGGCTAGGCACGCCACTGATTGCTTCCTTGCTACTGGCTCCTCTGACTGTTCTGGGAGAACTCCCCTCTCTGAAGTATATTGATGATAACGCTACAATGGTTCTCATACCCCTTGCGGCACTTGTGATCATGTCCCCCTTCCTGTGATCACCCGGGTTAGATTTACATCCTTCTTTACTCTCGAGGGTCCATGGCCGATGATGGAAGCGAGGAGCTGAGCCAGTCCGCATACGTGATGGCATGGGTGATAGCATCAGTGGCCTCTCTCGCCATATTCATCATCTATTTCTGATTCTCCGAGCCTTACTCCTTCCGACTCTAGAATCTCCCTCTTCTGGGAAACTCCTCCGGGACCGCTGTACCCTCCGATTTTACCATCAGAGCGGATTACTCTGTGGCATGGTACTTCTGGCGCGAATGGGTTTTTCGAACAAGCATTAGCCACCGCTCTGGCCGAGTTTGGCCTGCCTATCGATCTAGCTATTTCCTTGTATGTCCTTGTCTCGCCCAGGGGGATGCCCATAAGCTCCCTCCAAACTAATTTCTGGAAATCCGTCCCGGTCGAGAAACTGTCGTACCCATCATTCGACATCTTCTACTTCCGTACCCTCTTCATCGCCAAATGAATCATCCATTCCCACAATTTCGTAATTAGAAGGGAAAAGTGCTATTGCAACGCCCGCAATCATCGAACCAAGTCCAAGCATAAATTGTCCAGTAATCATCAGTTCCAGCGCTATTGCACACAGGATAAGGCCTCCAAGGTTCGAAACCCATACCAGATTCTTGAATGTGGAGAGTGAGACTCCTGTGGTCCTTTCGGTTCTCTTGGGCCCGAATTCGGCACCGAATCTAATTGGATCGTCGCTAGCCATCTGTTCACCTGTCTATCATCAAAATCGCATCTGTCGGGCAAGCCAATACGCATAGTTGACATCCTGTACACTCATCCCTGATAATTCTGGCCTTTCTATTTACATCGATGTCCATAATGGGGCTGGCCAGAGGCGTATCATACAGCTCTATTGCATCGTCATCACAAACGATAGTGCATTGGTCGCAGCCAATGCACTGCTCTTCCTTGACCCAAGCCACAGCAGACTCCCCACCCTTCAGCTTCGCTTGGTCCTCAGCCCTCATTGCATCAAGCATTATCCTGATTCTCTTTTGCTGAGAAGCCCTTCTGGCCTCTAGGTCTGGAATGCCAGTCACGACTCGTCCTCTAGGTTATTGTTTCTCAATTATTCGCCTAGCTAGCCTTGCCGGACTGGACCTGCCTGGCTAGGAAACTTACGACATCGAGTATCTCAAAGTCATGTCTCGGATCGCCTTCGAACTTCAGGCATTCGAAGTGAGAAACACACTTGGGGCACGATGTCAGCATAATGTCAGCCCCTGTTGCATTCACTTCGTCGAATCTCTGGACCCTAAGCGCGCGACTGTTCTCGTTACAGCTCATCATGCTTGAAACGCCACAGCACAATGCGTCCTCGCCATGATGCTCCATCTCCACGAGGTTAACTCCATCTACGCTTGAAATAAGGTCCCTTGGCTGGTCATAGATGTTCATCTGCCTTCCAAGCCTGCACGGGTCGTGGAATGTGACTGTCACGTCATCCTCTGTCTTCAGGCCCATGTCGAATCCATTTTCAATCAGGAATTCCGTGGTGTGCATAACCTTCATTTCATCGAGTTCGTAGTCCAGAGCAAATGTCCTGAAGCACTCCGCACACGATGTAACAAGGGTATCCACGCCACTCTCTCCAAGCTTCTTTTGGTTGTAGGCCTTGAGTTTCTCAAATACCTCAGTCATGCCCTGCCACTTCTGATCATGACCACAGCACTTCAGGAAGTCTCTGCCGAGATAGGTCACCTCTTCTCCCATTTCCTCGAATAGAGTGAAGGCTGAGGTTGTAGCATCCCCCAAGTTCATCGAGCCTTCATTGACATGGCTGAAAATCATCTCCTGATCAAGGTAGTCAACACAACCAGGGTAGTATCCGATATTGGAGTCTATTGGATAGTCCTCAACCGATACAAAGTCCTCATCGGCATCCTCCTCTGCCTCAGCGGCAAGAACTGCCTGGAGTACGGTGTGAGGTATCTCTGAAGCAGGAGGCCCTCCTACGATCATATTCCTCCTGATGTCAACGTAGGAGTCGTAATCGACCAACTGTGGACACGCATTCGTGCAAGCCGAACAAGTCAGACACGAGTAAAGCGGAACACCGTCATCCTCGTTATTCCATGTGTTGTAAATGATGTTCAGCTTGTCTCCAGCATTGAATAGCCTTACCGGGCAAGCATCGTCGCACAAGTCACATCCATAGCACTTGTTCATCTCATATTCGTATCCTCTAGCCATGCTCCGCATTAGCATGAACACAATCGCGCCAACTCCCAAGCACGGTATGAACATGGAGTAAATCAGCTTAGCATCAAGGCTCTTTGGATTCTTGTGATATGTCGGATTCTTGATTGACATCTCCGAAAGTTGAGTTGAATCCAAGTCACTCAGTGATCGAACGAGTGCCGTTCCATCATCATCCAGTAGTAGTGGTTGGTATGCTATAGCTGAGAAGCTAGTGATAACTTCCACACTCTCATTCATTCCAGTTGTGGACGTCGAGAAGGAGATTGTGTATGTCGACCCGGAGTCGACGTAGACTGTAGCGGATTCGCAAGAACCCGCTCCATTCTCCCAAATGACACCTCCGCTAGAATCGGTCAGAAGCAGACTCTGGGAATGATCTCCAACGTTCCTAACGGTGGTTCTGAATAGGCAACTCACATCCAAGGGAACGGACGCAACGCCGAGGTCCTCAACTTCGAAAGTCACAGACTCGCCATAACCAACCTCTCCCATTGCAGAATTCCCGAAGTAAGCAGACTCCCCTTCCGCCGAGTTCCTACCAATGTCAGAATCTGCGTGTCCATTCGCTCCTGAGTAGTCTATCAGATACAGCTTGGTAGGTTGATAGAGCCCCCAATCTACCCAATTCTCGGCCGGAATTACACACCAGTCATCTGGATCTTCATCACTACTCAGTCCAGACCAAGCCGCTAGATACGAGCTTTCCCCATAGAGGAGGCATTCATCTTCCCAAACCTCCCAAACGTTCCCCTGGTCTTGGTGAACAAGGGTGTCAGAAGGCTGCCCCCTCATGCCATCAAGGTCTTCCACGTCGTCCATGGCGCCAAGGCCACCATAGTCCCAGAATCCGCCCTCGTATATCGGCCATGTTACAACCGAGATTAATACCGCTGCAAACAGGGACCCTATCGCGACCTGCCTTCCTATGCGAGGCGTGACTCTGGAGCCGACCGAGTTGAGGAGGAATTTCCTAAGGGGGAAGAAGATGATAGCGAATAAGAAAATTCCAGTAAGTATCCACGGTATGGCATTGAATACCTCTGCAGACCAAGGAGACTGTCGTCCGCACAGGAATTCTCCATGGGTCCCGACGAAGCAGTAGTCAGAACGATCCTTTGCATAGAGGTCGAGGAAGATGTTGATCGAGAATACTGAAATGAACCAGACGTGAGCCAGGTAAACCGCGCCTGCAGAGGCGAACCAAGGGTCCTCTACCCCTCTCTTCTCCCTGCCTGGGAGGAATGGGGGGAGAGCCAGTATTCCTACAGGCAGTCCCGTGATAGCTGCGCCCCACCATGCTGAGTTCCAGTTGATTACAGGAGATCCAAAGAACTCTCCAATAGGCCCTGCTGGAATTACGAATTGAGGGAGGTATTCTCCCCACCTCAGGTACCCATATGAGAAGAGAACATACCAGTCAGGAAAAACGAATCCAGCTTGGGCGAATGGGTCAGCTGCACTGTGCAGTGGCGGTGGGATCAACCATGAGTAGAATGCAATCACCATGACAATCGATGCGAGAATAATCGTGTCCCTCAAGACTTCAGTCGGCCAGAATGGATGGCCGATGAACGTCCTCGTCCTTTCTGTCTCGGCCTCGAGTAGCTTGTCGCGTTCGCTGATGTATGTGTCAGCAATCCTTCCAAACCTCTCTACAATTCCCATGATGTCACCTCAATGCGGTTCCGCGATCCCCTGAGCCCAAACTATGAACAGGTGAGCAAGAATTAGTGCTGTAACCACTACTGGTAGGATGAAGACGTGAAGGAAGTACATCCTGGTGACGGTCTGTCCTGAGAGGGACGTCCCAGCAAACATCGCATTTGCTACCCACTCGCCGATTAGGGGGGTACTCATGGCCATGTTTATCCCAATTGTCGCAGCTCCGAAGGCCAAGCTGTCCCATGGCAGGAGATATCCAGAATATCCAAAGAATATGGTGAAGAACATCAGTGCCACTCCGATTAACCAATTCAACTCCCTGGGGTTCCTATATGCGCCAGTGAAGTAGACTCTGCACATATGTAGGAAAACAGCTGCTACCATGAAATGAGTAGTCCAGTGGTGAATAGAGCGAATGATGTATCCAAAAGGCAATTGGGTCATTATGAACTCCATACTGCTGTAAGCAGGAGTCGGGTCACCCTCGCCACCAGGGACGTAATAGAGCCCAAGTACAGTACCTGTGATAACTAGGATCACGAAAGCTAGGAAGGAAATCCCCCCGAGGCAATATAGTGGGTACCAGTACCAGATAATCCTAAGTTTGTATTTCTCGGCATGGGTCATTGGCATTTGTCTGTGCATCCCGTAGTATGCATCCCTGCTCATGCCCCAGTAGTCCTGAATCCTGAATCTGGTGTCCAGCCAAGAAAATGCCCAGAGGAATGTCTTCTCGGCAAGTCCCATGCTGCCAGCACTCGTCTCGACCGCCCTCAGTATGTCTTTACGAGGCATTTCCTCCCTCTCTTTCCTGAGTGTCAAAGCTACAATAACCACGACTATTGCGATAAATAGCCAAAGGAACCAAAATTGAATCATCTCTTCACCTCAGTCACAATATGCATACCAGTCCTTGAAGTCCGGAAGGGCCTCAATCATATCTCCATTCAGAACGAACGGGACCAAAGGCATCCCGACAGGTGCCGGCCCCCCGGTCCTCTTTATCCCGAAGTACTCGAATTGGGCCCCATCGGAACGATTCGTGTTACGGTTCTTCTCAATCACGGTCGGATCGAATCGCGAAGAATGGCAAATGCAGAATAGCTTGTTTCCTCCTGAGTCCGTCCCGTTTGGGAACCACTGATCTGCTGTGAACTCATTTGCTACCAGTTGCCAGCCAGGGATGCAGCACAAATGCGGGCACCTCGAAAAGACAATGATTAGGTTGTCATGAATTCTGAGAGGTTCGAATTGCGAGTCGTCATCCATCTCGTAGCCAGATCCGACATAACCTCCATCTACTGCATAACCATCAAGGAATTGGAATCTCGGCTTGTTTTCAACCAAGGCCGCTGTCTTATTCTCTTCATGGGGGACATAGATTGCATTGATTGGCAAACCTGACCACACCCCCTGTGCAGCAGCCATCCCTGTCGAAGAGCTTGACGCAGCATCTACGAATGACTGATAGGTCATCGGCTCCAGATGGCTATCTCCGTACCAGACGGTATCCTCTGCACCCGTGGGTACCCAGTACCTAACGGCCGAGTCACCACCCGAGCTCTCAGCCTGCCCCATCAATAGAGATGCGAACCCAACGCTCCCAAGGCTAGCCACGGTGATTACACCGGCCGCCGTGTTGAATGAGTGCCTCATGAACTCCCGCCTGTCGATAAATGGCGTTTCATCATCAGATTCGGAACCGCTTTCCCCTACGGGTCTAAGTTTGAATCTTCTAGCCATAATTACACCTTGTATTGCTTCCAAGAATCCGGGTCTTTCGGAGTTATGTACTTCCCCCTGCGATTCTTCACTATGAGTATGTCGGGCATTACGTACTTCATGTAGACCATCCCGAGGATGATTACGGTAAGCAGAAGCATCGCCAAGAAGAACGAAAGTAGCTGCTGATCCCAATGGTTGTAAAGGCCGTATGAAAGAGAACCGGCCCAGTATAGTGACCAAATAATCCCCCAGAGCCCTATTAGAATCACCAGCCATGAGTCGCCTGAAGGCGAAACACTGGCTCTGACTATTGAACCCGGAGTCGCTTCGTTGAACACTCCATGGTTTACAGCTGAGTCATAGGCTTCCTCGCTGAGACTGACTCCCTCCAGCGCCTCCCTTGCGTCTTCTACACTGACCTCCCCAGAAGCGACCCGCCTGAGCATTTTCAGAACGACGTCATCTTTCATTACTGGTCCCCCCTCCTCTGATGCTTTATTCGCAATCTAAGTAGATTGCTTCTTCCTTCGTAGTGTCTGGAGAAACCATACCTCAGCATCAGCCCGCAGAAAACAATCACAATTACGACAGCAGCGAAACCAAGCAGCCCAAGCCAGTGGGCCCTCATCCCTGCTCCCATGTGGTGCAGGTCAATGCTCTCCTCTGTGGGTGCCGGAGGCTCAATGTCCCCATTGCCCGCGAACACTGTCCTAACTCCCCCGTCTTCGCCTTCATCTATGGTGGTGCTAAGCCTGTTCCACCTGTCGAGTTCGGAAGGAACGCCATCGCCATTCACCGAATTTCCTGACAACCATACGGACACCACGCCCGTTCCGGCCGAGGGCGCGGTCCAAGAGATGTGCCAGGCTCTGTCTGCGGTCTGAGACCCCGGGTCAGTATGGGTCAGTGACTGCGCATCATCTTCCCAGTTCTGTACCAAATTCTCGAATCCCTCAGAACCGCCTAGGGTTCCATCTGTGACTCTCATTGAGAATCCCCCGGTCCCAGAATCAGTATCGATATCTGGGCCTCCAATTATCTGTATTTTCATTTCGTAAACAACTCCGGGCTCATACCTGTACGGGACATCGGTAAGGATCAGAGTTACTGAGTTGTCAGGCTCAGCCGAGTGACATGTGCAACCAGCTATTGCCACATCCCCATCATCGTTCGCATCTCCTCCGACCCCTGTGTGGAAGGCCTGTACACCCCCTGCCAACAGAAGCGCTACTATGCCCATTACGAACAGCCTTCTGGAGCTAGTAAGAGCGGACCTCATGGTGAACCCTCAACGTATGTGTCGGGCCACCTGAAACGAGGCTATTAACGTTCCACGTCGACAACATGCAACTCTCGCCTGAAACCCATATTCTGAAGCATACCACGTACTCGCCAAACTAATACGGAAAGAACAGTCAGGAAGGCCATGGCGAACCCAAGCTGGCGCAACGTCTATCGCCTTTCCGAGACTCAAATCTCACTCCTGGACTCAGCTGAGAACAAGATGGAGATGATGGACATTTCTGGCGCTGAGGAAATACTCCTCGGAATGCTCGACGAAGATCCAAGGTGTGTGCCAGTTCTCAATATCCTCGGGCATATGAATGGAAGACACCTCTCCGACTTTGAGGCCGCTATCGAATACTACGACAGGGTCCTGGAGATTGAGCCAGATAACGCATGGGCTAGAGACGAGAGGAGAAGATATCAGAGATACCTCTCTTATGATTAGTACACACTAAACACTAGACATACATGGCATGGCCATGGAGGAGGGCGCCATACTCATTGTCGGCGTCGGTGGCATTGGTTGTATATGGGCAACACAGGCGCACTCCCGTTGTCAAGACCTCTCCGAACTTCTCCTAATTGATGCGGACGAGTCTTCGTTCGAGGGGGCAAACACGGCTAACTGCCTTTTCCTAGATGCAGGTGGGGAGGGAAAGGGGTCTGCAGCTCTCCCCATGATGGCAACACATAGGCTTAGGGAGGGCTTGGATTCTGTGATGCCACTAATCGAGAAGGCCGAGATAATGTTGATACTAACGGGTCTAGGGGGCGGGATGGGCTCAGGCGCATCTTCCGAAATAGCATCAGTAGCAAAACAGAGTGGCTGCCTAGTTCTATCGATAGCCGGCTTGCCATTCGCCGAACAACCACTGAGGTGTTCAATCGCCAACGAGGCGGTTTCTAGTTTGGATTCCAATTCCCACGTCTGCATCAGGGTGAGTATGGAAAGACTCGCATGGCAAGCCAGAAAGCGTAAGACGGATTGGATTACCGGCTCTGGGTGGATAGAGGAACTGATAGAGGGACTGGTCACGACAATTGCGGAAGTAGGGACAATAAACCTTGATTTGATGGACATGAGATCAATAATTGAGAAGCCGGGGGATGCAACTCTTATTGTTGGCACGGGAACTACAGAACTGCCTGGATCCGTTGTTGAAATGGCACGCAACTCTCCACTTTCAGAACTGGAGATTCAAGGGGCAAAAGGCTGTCTAGTGCAATTGGAGGGAGGGCCCGATATGACCCTCGCACATCTCGATCAGATAACAGATGCCTTTGTTTCCTCTATGGACCCCGACTGCCAGGTTATAATGGGCGCAAGAACTAGTGACGATATGGTTGGCCGACTAAGGCTTGTTGCTGTTGTTAGCGGTCTTTGACATCGGTAGCACCCCATTATGCGTTAAGTGAATGCCCCCTCCGGCAACACGTGAAGAAGCAGGGCAAGGCATCCAGAGGAAAACACAGGTGGATAGGATTCCAGATCGAAAATCCACAAACCTCACGCGACTCCATCAAGGCGATCTTGGGCGATTTGCTTGGCGATACACAATGGAGGCTCTTCGATGTAGTAAGGTCGGAAAAACAGTCCATATGTGTAATTAGAGTCAATTTGACCGATTCTGATCATGTTGTTTCAACTCTGAACGATTCTCCCTCGATATCCACCCTGGCCAAGTCCGGGAAAATCCGACTAGTTAGGAAAAGATTGGGTCTCGAACGTCCAGCTAGAAGCCGCTAGGGAAGGACCACACTAGCTCATCTACATCGGTGATTACAGAAACCTCTCCGCCATCCTCTAGGATCAAGCCACCACTCTCGTCCAGTCCTACGGCCCTCATGCACCTGCCAAAGGCCCGAGGGAAAGCCCCCTCGGATAGCGAGGAAGAAATCCCCCTCCATGAGTGTTCAACTAGAAACTCAATACCTGGTTTTGGCAACCCAGGAACCGCTTCAAAAATTCCCGAGAGTGAAGCGTCGATAATACGGAATACGACCTCTGCAGAGTCGTCGCCGAGGGTCTCCGACCACCCTGAAACCCTCCTTTCAGAGACTATCCTGGGACACGAGTTGATTCCTACTCCGACCCTCATGCCAGACTCATAACTGGATGATTCTGCAATAATCCCGCCTATCTTCAATCCAGATTTGTCCACAAGATCATTCGGCCATTTTGTCCTGCAACCGATATTCTCAGCTATGGCACTACCAACAGCGGTCTGGACCAGTCCATGTGGGATTTCGGAACCATCTCCAATTGCCAATTTCCAGGTGGCTGCAACATCGCCTTCTTGGAATTCCCATACTGAACCCCCTCTTCCACGCCCCTTTGTCTGCCTTCTTGCCCTAACCCTCTGCCAACCTCGATCTGGCAGGGAACCGGCCTCTGTCATTGTGGAATCACATTCTTCCACCGTTACGGCCCCCACTCCGCTTCCCGGTTTCCAGAATGCAACAGACTCAATTCTCTCTCTACCCATACGCAATCTATTGATGACCCTACATGACCATCCGTTTCTGACCCAGTCCCCTTTATCGCTCGGGCTTCTCGGGTCAGATCGCATCAACAGCACTACGATAAATCCATCTTCATCATGAGAATTTACGTGCTTCATTAGTTCTGCTGACCATCCCCCATT
>DAQP01000005.1:0-568 GCA_002504435.1 Euryarchaeota archaeon UBA438 | reverse complement strand
AGGTAAGGCAGGTTCCATACTAGCAGTTTGGTCCCTCCGAGAATTTCCCAACCCTGCTCACCCACGCCTCCCTCATTTACGCTTACTCTCTCCGATTGTCCATGCTCATCTACATTCCACCTTGCCGATGCAACGGCATAGGGGTTCACGTCAAATGCAAATACATCCCATCCCACCTCAGCAAGTAGAATCGAGAGAACCCCTGATCCACAACCAACCTCGACGGCCGTAGAAGGCTCTACACCCAATGACAAGATAGCTTCTGCTAGTAACCTAGTGTCCTCCCTCGGAGGATACACCGTCATAGGGACGGCCAGTTTCCATGGGCCATGGCCTCCAACAGCGAAATCAACAAATTTTGTGGCGATTATAGAATCGTCGGAGACGTCGATATTTCCCATCTTTCTTCACCTAAATTCCACAAAGCTTTATGCACACAAGCCCCAACTAGCGTTTGCCTCCAAGACCCCCAATGGTGGCTCAGCCGGTCACGGGCTAGCAGTGCCTTTGCCGGTAGGTTCAAAAATACCCCTACGGTCCGCCAATAGCCCAGCATCAGCCATGGGCC
>DAQP01000051.1:8544-11309 GCA_002504435.1 Euryarchaeota archaeon UBA438 | reverse complement strand
TGCTCGCCTTCGCCCCATGTCGAGCAGACAATGATGACCCTCTTCTTGGAGGATAGGGAATTGAAGTCGAAGCCGTCCATGTCATGTACCGTGCCCTCCAAGCCATAGGACTTGGCTTGCTTGGCGAACTTAGCAGCTAGAGCCTCGGAGTTCCCAGACTGAGAGCCGAAGAGTATGTCCAAGGATCTGTCTCCTGAAGTTAGCAGCTCCTCAACGCCTTCTCCGACGAGCTCCACCTCCTCGGGGGCCGCGGATGATTCTTCTGATGATTGAGGCGGGGGGGCAGATGCTGCCGAAGCGGCGCCGACATTGGCCTCGACATAGGAGCCATCTGCTCCTACGGCAGCAAGGTGTGAAAGCGCATCGGTGGTGAATTGGGCCGCTGGCTTGTCGTAATCGACATCACAGTCAATTCGGGGAACTAGCCTCTTGGCGCCTTGTTTCTCGAACCACCCATCCCATTCTTTGCCTGACTCACAGAAGAATTCGTATGAGGTGTCGCCGAGTGCGCAAACTGCGAAGTGGCATCCCTGCATGGAAGGGGCGCCGTCAGCTGAGGCGGCCTGCCACAGATCCTCGGCATTGTCGGGTTGCTCGCCTTCGCCCCAGGTGCTGCAGTAGATCAATACACGTTGGAAGGCTGGTAATTCGGACAATTGAATCTCGTCCATCCCCTTCACCGTGGGCGAAAGACCGAGCTGCTTACTCTGCTTGGCAGCCTTGGAGGCCAAATCCTCTGCGTTGCCCGACTGGGAACCAAAAAGAATCAGAAGAGGGAGCCCTTCAGACATGGTATCGCCTACCCAGCCTTAGGCTGGGTAATCTTTCCAGCGGACACCGATTATTGAACATGATGCCTATTCAGTCTGGTCTACTGCCCAAGTGGGGGATCAATGGGGGGATCAATTGGCCCTGACTACATCTCTAGTCCGTCAAAGTCGGCAGCCCCCTCGGGGGAAACTCCTCTGCTAGAAATCACATCATCAATTCTGAGTATCATGACGGCAGTCTCAGAAGCGCTCTGAATGGCCTGCTCGACCACCCTACTGGGCTCTAGTACCTTTGATTTTGACATGTCAGCCACACCTCCTTCGTACACATTCACTCCGAAGTTTGACTTGCCCTCCGAGTGTGCCTTCCTGAGGTCAATTATCGTATTTACAGGATCCAGTCCGGCGTTCTCAGAAAGCGTCCTTGGAATCACCTCAAGCGCCCCTGCGAATGCCTCTATGGCCATCTGCTCACGGCCCCCGATTCCCTCTGCATAAGAGCGCAGATCTCTGCTGATTGCTGCAAGGACTGATCCGCCGCCAGTCAGAACTGAACCGTCCTCGTGAGCGACAGCGACAACACCAACTGCATCGTCGAATGCGCGCTTTATTTCGTCAACTACGTGCTCGGTCCCCCCTCTGATTAGTACGGAGACGCTTTTTGCCTCCGGGCATCCCTCGATGAAGACCATGTCAGAATCACCTATCTTCCTCTCCTCCACGTTTGCTGCGGACCCTAGGTCAGCGGATGAAAGGTCATCTATGTTGGTGACAATCCTAGCTCCTGTGGCCTTTGAAAGGGCCTCCATGTCACTCTTCTTAGCCCTCCTTATAGCGAAAATTCCTGATTTAGCCATATAGTGCTGGGCTAGGTCGTCAATTCCTTTCTGGCAGATTACAGCTGTGGCGCCTACATCCTCGAACTTCTGAACTAGTGACTTCAGGTACTGCTCCTCTTCGTCTAGGAACTGAGACAGCATGTTTGGGTCTGTAATCTGTATCTTGGCATCGACCTCTGTCTTCTTGACTTCTATTGCGGAATTGACCAAGGCTATCTTGGCATCGGAAACGGATCTTGGCATACCGCTGTGAACACGCTCCTTGTCGAGCACGATTCCGTCAACCAGTGTGCTATCCCTGATTGAACCGCCTTGCTTCTTCTGGATTTTGATATCATCTACATCCACAACTGTCTGTTCGGCACTCGTCTGAGCGACGGCCATTACTGCATCAACGCTAATGTCTGCCAGGAATTCCTTCACTGCTCCTGCGCTCTTTCCAGTTAGTGCAGTCTTGGCGACCTCCTTCAGGATGCCCTTGTTGACTTTTTGTCCATGTGAATCTATCAAATCTGAGGCCTTTTCGGCAGCGAGCCTGAAGCCCTCGCAGATCACTGTCGGATGTACATTTTGCTCGATGAGGTCCTCGCTCCTCTTGAGAAGCTCCCCTGCGATCACCACGGCACTTGTGGTTCCATCGTAGCAGTGCTGCTCTTGTGTCTTGGCAATTTCGATAATCATCTTGGCAGCGGGATGCTCTATGTCCATCTCCTTGAGTATCGTAGCTCCATCATTTGTGATTACGACATCGCCCATGCTGTCTACTAGCATCTTGTCCATGCCCTTGGGCCCGAGAGTCGAGCGGACTGCGTCGGCGACAGCTTTTGCGGCCGCTATGTTGTTGCTCTGAGCGGACTTGCCGCTAGTTCTCTCTGTGCCTTCCTTTAGGATGAAAATTGGCTGTTGTCCAGTGTACATCTACGCTCACGCTCCGGAATTCGGGGACTGGGCCACCTTAGGGGGGGTCATAAGGACTCGCACATGAATTTCAATCGGCGTCGGAGGGAAAAATCCTACTTATTCTGGTCCAACCACCTCTGACCATAGTGTGCCCACTGCTCCATGGTCCAACCCTCCGGGAGCCCTTCCTCGGGGAGAGGAGGTGCGCCTGTAGGCAGTTCTGCAGGCTGCTGCTCGGGCATTGGCTCGGGCTCGG
>DAQP01000051.1:0-8199 GCA_002504435.1 Euryarchaeota archaeon UBA438 | reverse complement strand
CATTGGCTCGGGCTCGGGCATTGGAGGAGGCGGCTGTTCAAAGATTTCCTTGGCGCCACCGTACATTGAATTGGCTACTTGATCGGATGATGGCAGTGATGGCGCTTGAGGGAGACCATCTTCCGACCACCCGCTACCCGAAACAGTCATCTCATAGTCATCCAGAGTGGAAATCTCCTCAAGTGGGGAGGTTGCGGATCTAAGGGTTCTAACCGCGACAAACAGAACCCCGAAAATTACGGCTACTCCGACCAGTAGGAATATGACATTGCCACCGAACCAAGCGGCTTCTTGCGCGGTTGGCCCGTCATCGATGGGGACCGGCCTGACCAATGTGATCTTGACGGTCCTGGAAATCTTGTCGATATCAGAGTCGACATCCAGAGTTAAGTCGAAGGTCATTTGATCCTCGGCCAACGAGTCGAGGTTTTCCTGAGTAACGTGAAGGGTAACCGTGACTTGCCTAGTCGCACCCGTGTCCAAGACAAAGTCTCTGTCCTCTTGCTCTATCCTGGCATTTACTATGTTGAAGAAGAGGTCCGAGTCCCTATCGACATCGGTCCTCACAAGTTGCGAATCTGTTGGGTGGTTATTCTTGACCGAGAAAGTCAATTCTATGTCATTGTCCTCCTCAGAAATAGTGACGTCATTGGGAGGAAGGAGAACTATCCAACCTTGATCCCCAACATGGAATTCAGCTATGCCCGAACCAGTTGATGATGCGCCGGAAGATGCAGCTTCCTTGCTTGAGGCGGTCATGGTAATCGTACGGTCGCCAAAGGCATCGTCTCCGAATGAATACAAGACTGTGATATTGAATGAACCTCCTGCCGGGATAAATGGGGTCCTGTCGCCATTCCCGTCTGTCACTAGGTTCGATGCTTCGACGGAAACATCGGCAAGATGGTCGAAATCGATGTAGAATGCATCGTCGACGTTTCCATCATTGATAACTTCCCAGCTAACCGAACGGGGAGGGTCTCCACCTCTGAAAACCTCCTCGAGCATGTCTAGGTCCTCTACGTCGACGAGGTGGGTTTCTGGAATCGTCAGGTAGACTTTTTTCTGCTCTTCATGGCTTGGATCGCTAACGCTCCTTGCAATGATGGTGATCTCGTAGGTTTCGGGTTGTATCCCATAGGGCATCGGAAGTTGCAGGAATACTGTGGTGTCGCCTCCGAAGGGGGTGATCCCCAGGGTGCGCTGAGTATTGAGTGACAATCCCAGATGCCAATTTGCATCCAAGTATAGGTCATAGGACTCTTCCGAGTTTCCGTGATTAACCAGAAGTATCTCAATAGACCTGAAGAATCCGTCTGCCGGTGCCTCATATTGAGTGACGAATGGGATAATCTCTATTTCATAACTTACTGGAATCTCAATGTTCAAATTCCAAACAGCCATGAAGTTTGCAGGGGCCCTTCCACTAGCGATCAATGTGATCTCGTAGATGCCCGGAGAAATTTGATCTGGGGCAATGACCTTTGCATAGAGGGAAATTTCCTCATTTACCTGAAGCTCGAGGCTCGTTACGAGCTGTCCGGAGTCGTCGTACCACTCGAGATTCTCCATCCCCCATGTGGTGTCAGCAAACGATGCTCCGAGGTTCCAAGTCGCGACTTGGTTTCCAGTGTTCTTGAAAATCATCGGTATTGTGCCGTTTGCACCCGGTTCGAGGGTGGCTGCTGGATTTGCGATGGTCACCGGCTCGAGTTTGCAAGAGTACGAGGCTTGAACTGAGACAGGTATGGTGAGGGACGCCTTTGAGAAGTTCGTGGTACCATCGTTGATGTCAACTAGCCATTCCATCTCCTGAACCTCCGCACCATCGGGAATGGAGAGGTTGAACCATGCGTCCATTACCGTTAGCGCCTTGACAATATCAGTCACGACGTAGTTGTCGTGATCGACATTGTTGTTGGAATCTATCCTTAGAGGGTAGCCGTACATCCAAGACTTGTTGGAAACCTCGGTATAGAGTCTCAATGTGACATCCACATATCCGTTATTTCTTATCCTGCAGTGAAGGGAAGGAGGGTGAGGATCAGCTGGGATTACGAGGTAGGCGTTAGGAAGGGGATCGTCGCAATCAGCCTCAATTGTGTACTCGGGAACTCTCTGAATGGCGAACATCAGGAAAGAGTCGATATGGACGCCTTCTGTTGCGGAAGAGCCGTCTGAATCGAATTTGAAAGCCATTGTGAATTCGCCTGATTCATGAAGTCCGGTCATATTCCATACGAGTCTGCTCCAGTCTGACTCCGTAGTGGAAAGATTGAGTGCAGAATAGTCGAAGTACTCGACGGAGGACACCGCATCGGCCTCAATTCTGACGGTGTCATTCATTGACATCTGCCCCCATGCGGATGTGACAAGGTGCATCGAGATGTAATCAAAACCCCTCACTTTAATCTTGCAAAACCTGGATCCATATGCAGTAGTTACTTCGGAGTCCATCGTCCCATACCCTAGTCCGTGACCTGGGTCGTCACAACTCTCGAAGGGAGTGAACCAGCCCCACCACAGCCTGTCATGACGATTACTGGCGTAGTCGGCTCCGGGCCTGGATACCCTCCAGTGATTCTCCCCCTCGACGGAAGATTCGTTTGTCATCCTCCAGTGCCCGTATGTGTCAGGGTCAGATGAAATAGTGTTGTCAGACTCATATCCCGCCCCTACCCAGATCGGCGTGTTGGCATATGGTATGTTTGGGCAATCATTGATGTTGTCGCCGTCAACATCGCCGCAGAACCCGTTTTCCATTGGGTCCTGCCAGACAGCTACTGGGATGTCCCTCGAAAGCTCATTGTTCTGGTCGTTGTCATCGGCTAGACCTCCATCGATAATTCCGAGCAGGGTTATTCCTCCATACAGATACCCATTTTCGTCCACGGCACTATGTGCCGAAGAGGGGGTCCACACGAATTCCTCTCTTACGGATTGGAGCCCAGAAAGTGTCATGTTCACTTGGAACTGCATTATCATGAATCCAACAGGGTGCCAAATCTGAAGCCACCCATCGGCAGTTGCCGGCTGACTTGAGGTCCCGGCTTGAGTGAAAGTCACGTTAATCTGTATCGTCTCATCGCGAATAATGTACTCTGCAATCTCTCCATCTGGTTGCTCCCATTGCATTGCTTCCCTAGAGGAGTTTCCGACCTCGATAGAGGTCACCTCGAAGTCGATCAAGGCACGGGGCTGTACCGCCCTGTCCGCCGAATCAAATTCCAGAGAATTGCCAACCAAAGCGGGTGACATACTGGTCGCAATAAGGAGGAAGCACAACAAGAGTGGATATTGGCTACGCATGATGAACGGTTTTGGGGTCTTAACTTCCTGTATGAAGGTTGGGACACCAAGTTCATGTTTGTAGGAGAGTAAATCTCGCTACTATGAAATTCCATCAATAATTACAGTATACTGAGTATGTGTGAATGAAGGACTTATGATTGCATGAGTTTGCGTGCGCACGTGAGCGATACAGAATCTCTTAGGCACAGGGTCGCGATATCCGTACTTGTTTTTCTCCAAGTGACCCTCGTGCCAATCTTTGGATTCTCGGCAACCTACCTGCTCAAGATCGACAGGGGCGCCTTCTCAGTATCAGTTAGGACCGAGTTAATTGAGTGGATAGTGGTTGCAGGGCTTCTGTACGGTGTGTTCTCACTGACCTTGGCACTGTTGCTTGGAGGGTATAAGCCCCTCTCTGTGGTTAGCAGGGGGGGCTGGATGCCAGTACTAGGGCTGAGCAGGAGGAAGGGCGACCCAGAGTTGGTAGACCTTTCCAGGTTGTCATTGCACGTCAGCCCCTACGGTAGGATGACTAGGCTGGTTGACAAGAAGGTCAGGTCTGAAGGTATTGATCTGATCTCAGTTCACGGTGGCCTGCAACTAATTGCTGTTCCACTTCAAGTAATGCTAATTGCGATCCCCCTGGCCATCATGGAAGGGGTTCCCGAATCAGTGATGAGGCCTGAAAGGGCGTTCGAACTAGGAATGGCTGGTTATCTATTTTCACTCTGGCTAGCAGTCAGAATGCAGCCACTCGTGTCCCAACACCTAGTTGTCTTCGCGGCAATGTTCAGGACGGTTGTTTGGAGAGTCTCCAGGTTCTCATGGATACTGCCGATTCTGATATTCTGGTTCACTGCGAGATTCCTCCTGGAGGCGTCTTTGGAGTGGCTAGAAGTTGATCTGTCAAAATGGAGTGACATCCACATCGAGTCATTGGTCCTAGATGCTGTGGCGCCCGAAGCGGAAATCCCCCCCAAGGCAATAATTGACTTCCTAATAGCCATCTCAGTACTTCCACTAGCTACTTTCACATCGATTTCCGTACTTGGTGGCTCCAATGGAATTCCAACATGGATGCTTTCTTCTGAAGATAGGATGGAAAATCTGCAGATGGATTTGCTCGAGGCCCCTGATGAAGAAGTTCCGACCTTGGAAGACCTAGGGGTGGGGGGCATTCTGCAAACAGAATTGGAAGAAGATGAAGAAGAGTCCGGGGGGATGATTGACATCCCATTCGAATTGTAGGCAGAGGCTAGTCGGGAAGGACTATGTCAACTGACTTATTCAAGAAATACCAGCCAGATCCTATGATCAAACCGAAGCCGAATGGATTCGGGCCCAGACTCCACAATAGGGCCCCGGCTACAAGCATGATCGATGTGGAAATCGAAATTTCTCTCCAATCCCCGGTGCCACTCAAGAGTGAGGAAGCATACCAAGAAATGGCCAGTGAAGCGATGAACGCTGATAGTGAGCCAATCATTGACTTGACCTCAATCGCCACGGAGTTTAGAAAGTACGGCCTCGACTCTGTCCATCCCACGAGAGATGTCTTTCCTGGAAATAGTGTATGCGAACCTTAGGTGGCCCTCACCTGCATCACCAAAGGCAGTTCCCGGAGAACACAACACGCCGCCCTCCAAAAGTTCCATCGCAATCTCGTCACTAGTCATCCCAGGGACTTCGACTTTGGGAAAAACGTAGAATGCCCCGGTAGGAACATGGCATGTCACCCCCGGCATTGCATTGAGGCGCTCACAGATGAGGTCCCTCCTCGCCCTGAACTCGGCACACATGGACTCAGGATAGTCGGGAGCCATTTCCAATGCCCGTAGGACCGCGTGTTGCATCGCATCATTACTGCATGCCGTTACGTAGTACTGCATCTTCGTCAATTGCGCCATTGCTTCATCATCGGGAGAAAGGAGATACCCAATCCTCCATCCAGTCATAGCGAACGTCTTGGAGAATGATTGGACCATGATTACCTTGTCATAACCTGCCCCGAGGAAAGAAACGTGAGGTCCATCATACACTATCCTGTCATATACCTCATCTGTAATTATCCAGAGGTCATTTTCTTTGGCGAATGCAACAAGTTCGTCCCTCTGATCCTCATTCACGTTCCCCCCAGTCGGGTTACTGGGGAAATTGTATAGGATGGCCACAGTGTTCTCATCGAGCCTCTCCTCCAAGTCCTGGACGGTAGGGACGAAGCCATTCTCGAATCTACATGGATACAGATTTGGTTCGCCCCCGCATATCCTTACATCCGGGGGGTACAATGGGAAGTATGGCTCTGGAATCAATACATTATCGCCTGGATTGACAAGAGCTAGGAAAATATCGAGGAGGCCATTGGTTCCACTCATCGTAATGCAAACATTGGACTCATCTAGATCGGGTATCAAATGATGCCAAAGAGTAGCTATCTTGGCCCTTAAATCGGGATGGCCGGCCGTCGTCGTATACTTGTTCCTCCCCTCCCTCATGGCTTCATCGAAAGCCTCTATGGCCAGGGGAGGAGGTTGGAAGTCTGGCTCGCCAAGGCCAAACTGAATTGCATCATCTCCAGCCATATCGAACATCCGCCTTACCCCCGTAGGACGGATGCTGTTCGCACGGTCGGAGAATCGCACCATGGCCTGCGGAGGGAAGACCTAGGATTTGAATAAGGCGGCTTGGGAACCTCTGCCCTTGACCTATGGTGCGGTTTCATCAACAAATTCTGCCACCAAAACGCCTTCCTCTTCAAGGGGTGTCCGGCTCTTTGTTAGTTTGGAAAACATTGACTCTATTTCATCGTCCGATCTAAGACGGATTAGAGCCAATACGGCGACCCAAATCACGAAGGCGCCGACGACTACAGCGATCGCTGCTGTAGGTATGGACATGGAGCTATTTTCGCCTCCAAGGCCATGGACCGTTACCAGCACCGGCAAGGAGTATCCAGAGTCGGAAACAGCCCTTACCTCAATCTCATGAGGCCCCGTTCCAAGTTTCTGTGGATTGAGAATCACGTGCCACTGGAATGGCACGAGTGGCCCTATCTCGGAGGGGGTTGCGGAATATTTGGTTTCGACCCAATCCCCCGAGTCCAACCTATACTCGACCCTGTCAACGCTACCCATCTGTGCCCAAGAGTGGCCTGTGACATTAATCGTCCCATTGGAGTCCACCAAATTGAGGAGGTGGTTCTGCACAGTTGGATCTATTTCGCCTAGGCCATCAAATCCGTTGAGGTGTAATGCTAGTGAAACGGCCGCGTATGCGTCTACCATACCATAACCAAAATCTCTGTTCCAATAGGGATCTACTTCAGGGGCGCTCGGCTCACCCTTCCTCTCGGAAGTCTGCTTCAAGACCTCCTTTATCTGCAGGGGTGTGAGGTTCTCGTTGGCCTCCATTACTAGAGCTATTACCCCTGTTACCGAGGGAGTCGCATAGGAAGTGCCGCTGCCCCTCCCCGTGTACGTGTTTCCAGATGCGTCGCCTCCAAGGAAGTTGTTGCAGCCCCCGCTCGAGACACACCCCTCTGCCTGAACTATGTTTGTTCCGGGTGCGCTTATCTCTGGGATTAACTCGTTAACCGGATTTCCATCCCCATTGTCCCTCCTTGGACCCCTTGATGAGTACGAGGCGATTGTGTCATCGTCCCGATTCACCGTATTCTGGTCATCCGTAGCTGCCACTGTGATGGATAAGGAAGACGCGCTCATTCCGGAAAGTCCGTCGTTATCAGGTCCGGAATTGCCTGCTGCGTTGGATACTGTGACTCCAGCCAGCATTGCGTCGTCCAGAATACGGCTGTGCATATCGGAGCCATCTGATTCTCCGTCCTCGTGGCTAGTTATCCCCCACGATAGTGAAATTATATCGATTCCATGGTTTTCCTCGCTCACTCCGGGCCAAGCGTCGTCCCTGTGGTCAATTATCCACTGGAGTCCGTTCATTGCAGACTCGTAGAATTCCTGCTCCAGCAGGTAGTTCTCGAATGGGCCCGCTCCAACATCTGTGCCAATCCTGACATCTACCAGGGATGCATTCGGGGCCGAACCGTAGAAATCTGATTGGCTACCATCTGACTCAATCCCCGTAGCGCTGGCCATCCCCATGCATGCTGTGCCGTGCTGGTTGCCGTCATCGGGGTCGAATGAGCCATCTTCCTCCCTGCCCCCGGAAAGGATGCATTGCGGATCCGAGTGGACGAAGCAGACAGCGTCGTAGCCCGCAACGAACTTGCCGGACAGGCCGGGGTGTTCGTTGTCCACCCCTGTATCCGTTAGAGCGATGTTGACACCTTGGCCGCTAACGCCCAAGCCCCATGCTCCATCTGGGTATTCTGAAGAGTTTCGGGCCTTTACAGCGGGAGTCTGTATGTCACCATGGAAAACGACAGTCCCATACCTCTCCACCATTACGACCCCCTCCATTTCTGATAGCCCCTCTACCTCGGAAGGGTCTACCGTGCCAATGAGGACTGCATCTATGGAAGGCAGCTCTACTGCAATACTATGGCCCATCATCTCCAGAGATGAACGGTCATTATCAGTGACTGGACGACTGAAGGAGATGCCCACATTGACGGGGCCGGTAGAGTCCTGTAGGGAGTCGTGAATGCCATTCCGGTCGGAATCCAGAGATGACCATGACCACCATGGCCCGGGGTCGGCCCAGGTCACTGGCGCTTGAGTCGGCACAATATCAGAAAAGTCGCTACTTTCGAGTTCGTTGGGCGGGGGGCTCAGGCTTCCAACTAGGGGCAGCAAAAGGATGGTCACCAGTAGCAGGCCGACCCTAGTATTGCCCATGGTGTTGCGACTGGAGGGTGTTTCTTCAATACAACCTATCGGGAGGCCTTGAACAAGCCAGATGTAGATATGTGGTGGGGGCACTGGGATTTGA
>DAQP01000008.1:63946-64413 GCA_002504435.1 Euryarchaeota archaeon UBA438 | reverse complement strand
TCTGGATCGGGCAAGACCACACTTCTGAATTGCCTATCCGCTTTGGACACGCCCACGTCCGGGACATACATGTTCGACGGCAAGGAAGTCCCAGTGGCGCCAGAGGAAAAGAAGAGGATCAGAATGGAAACCAATCACTGGACAATGAGGCCCTTTAATTGGGTGCTCGGCATCTTACTGTCCCCGGTTGAGTATTTCACCCACTCTAGGCCCGAGGCGAAGGCGAACGAACTCATGACGTCATTCAGGAGGGACAACATCGGATACGTCTTCCAATTCTTCAACCTGCTTCAGGATCTGACGGTCCTCGAGAACATCCTCCTCATTCAGGAGCTCGCTGATGGAAGGGACGAGGAGCGAGCACGTAACCTGCTCAAGCTAGTTGGATTGGAGGAAGAGATGGATCGATTCCCCGCAGAGATCAGTGGGGGTCAGCAGCAGAGGGTCGCCATAGCCAGGAGCCTCGC
>DAQP01000008.1:3847-63562 GCA_002504435.1 Euryarchaeota archaeon UBA438 | reverse complement strand
GTTCTAGTCAAGGCATGCGAGGCAGAGGGAATCACCTGCGTTTTCGTAACCCATGACGAGTCACTGGTCGAATACGCCACTAGGGTGGTAAGATTGGATAGTGGAATAATCCTTTCAGACGAGATTGTCGGCTAAGGTGGTTTTTTGTCTGCGCTACTCACAAAAAGACTCGCTAGGAGCCTCTGGAAAACGAAGCTCAGACTGACGGCAGTCGTCCTGATGGTGACAGTGGGAGTCTTTGCAGGAATTTCTTTCGGAACTTACGCCAACTCAACTCAATCGATGTACGCGGATATTTACGAGGATGACGAAGACGGAGTCAACCTCCCGGATATTTGGGCTGAGAACACGGTCGACTTCTGGGAGGGAGAAGACGCCGAATCCCTCTGTCAGGAGATTTCCGAAGAATGGCCATCCGGATCAGCACCAATGAGCTACTGCGAGCCTAGGGTTAGGGTCAGTGGACTAATGTTTGAATCCGAATCAATAATTCCTGCAATTTGGTATGGAATAGACGAGGGAGTGGTTGACAGGGTTTGGATGCCAGAGGATGATTGCTGCCCTGGAAGGCTCGCCATCCAGGAGGATGAGATAGTCATAGACGGGCATGCGGTTGAAGGATTGGGAATAAGTGTCGGCGACAATGTAACCATTGGGGCAGGGCAGGGCAGACTGGACTACCGAGTGGTGGGGATAGGGTACTACTCGTCCCTCTTTTACTTCGCTGTAGACGGCTCCATTGTCCCAGCAGAGTCGGGAACATTAGTCTCGGGATATTTGTCCGACTCGGGAATTTCCAGACTCACAAATTTGTCCCAGGGAAGTGCCAACCTACTCCTGATAGACGTCGAAGGGAATCCTGGGTACGACCTTCAGGACACGGATGAGAACGAGGGAGAGGCCCTCAACGTCATTATTGAATCAGTAAACTCAGTCTTGGAGTCGTCTTCTGAATCCCCAGTAATCACCTACGACCGATCCGGTGTTCAATCAGTAGAATTTCTGCGTCAGGACGCCAAAAGTGCTGCTGACACGTTCCCGTACATCACCGGGATGCTAGCCATGGTTGCTGGGATCACTATCTTCCTCAGCCTGCAGAGGCTCATACAGTCCCAGTCTAGGGAAATAGCAATTCTCAGAACTCTGGGGATACCTAGGTCGGCAATCATTCCCGGATTCATGGCTGCCCCTCTCGTCATGGGATTAATCGGATCAACTTTGGGAATACTCCTCGGGGCCTTTTTCGGCGGACCAGCCATGGTATCACTTTACGAGTCTGTTATCGGAATTCCTGCCATAGGATTCTACACAGAACCCTCACTGATTTTCGAGATTCTCGCCATTACAATGCTCGTTGTCATGATCTCTGGCATCAGGCCGGCCTTGCAGGCCTCGAGGACCCAGCCATTGGAGGTTCTGAGGGGTGAAAACGAAATCAGGCTGTCATCGAGATGGGTCCAGGAAGCAACATCAAGGCTCCCCTCAACAATTGGTCTGACGGTCAGGTCAAGCATCAGGAAGCCAGCCCGCATGCTCATGACTTTCCTAGCAGTCGGACTCTCGATGGTAATCTTCGGAACCATGACCATGATGATGGACTCCATGGACGATATTTTCGGGAATGATGGCATCAACTGGGACGCCCAAGTAAACGTCCTACCAGGGGGGGAGGGACCCGTCATTGAATGGGCCAATGAGGCGGGGGCAGATTACGAGCAACTCCTAGTTTTCCCAGGGAGTGCCGAGGGGGACGGAAGAATATTCTCGGCATACGGCTTGGACGAATTCTCCACCTCACGGGAGTCCATGATAACGTTGGAAATTCTAGAAGGTTCGATACCGGAGAAGGACAGGAATATTCCACAGGTTTTGGTAGACGAGGGGACAATGAAATTCCTAGGATGGGAGGTCGGGGAGACGCACACACTAGTCTTCGGCACCAAGTCCACCGATGTTGAAATTTCAGGGACCTCCATGGAAATGTCCAGAACGGTATACTTCCATCGCAACGACCTCTCCGAGATAACGGGTATCGAGGCGACCTCGATACTCCTCTCACTTCCCGAGCAGGTCGAAGTAGATGGCCAGTTGGCAGACCTCTCGGTGGGAATCACCGAGAAGCAGGACCTCATCGACTCCTTCGACGCCCTTATGGAGCTCCAGAAGGGAGTATACAACTCAATCATGGCACTAGGGGTCATCATAGCGATCGCCGTACTGTTCAACACCCTTCTGATGAACCTCTCTGAGAGGGATACAGAGCTAGCCACGCTGAGGGTCCTGGGAGCCCCCATCTCCAAGATCAGGATGATGATGCTGGGCGAGAACATAGCGATAGGGCTGATAGGCGGAATCCTAGCAGTGTTCTTCACTGTCCTAATGGCCCAGTCATTCATCGCCTCATTGGTCAATTGGTCGTTTTACTTCACTCTCCAGCCCCAAACCTCAGCGATATTCGAACTAGTCGGGGTCGTGATTGCGATCTCCGCCCTCTGCACGCCCTACGGATCTTGGAGAGTCAGTAGGATGAATCTAGTGGAGAAGGTAAAGGACCTATCTCAGTAGGACTTGGCATGCGTGTCGTCACCTGGAACCTGAATGGCATCAGGGCGGCTCACAGGAAGGGCCTGTATGACTTCGTTGACCGGATAGACGCCGACGTCATGCTATTCCAAGAAGTCAGGGCCCTCCCCGAGCAGATGCCCAAGGACTGGTCCGAGCCAGAGGGTTACGACGTAATCTGGCATCCCGCCCAGAGGAAGGGCTACTCGGGCGTGATGTCGTGCTCCAGAGTGGGAATGGAGGAGATGGGCAGGGGGATAGACACTGATCTGGACGAGGTCAGGGACCCCGAGGGGAGGGTACTGCATACCAAGCACAATGGGATGCACTGCGTCAACATATACCTCCCGAACGGATCATCCAGGGATGACAGGCAGGCATACAAGGACCAATGGATAGAGGACTTGATGGAATGGGCCGAGATGTTCGTAGGATCCGATGAACCGGCACTTCTCTGTGGCGATCTGAACATCGCTCACACTGAGGACGACATTTGGGACCCAAAGGGGAACAAGAGGTCATCCGGTTTCCTGATGCACGAGAGGGAATGGTTCACGAGGCTCTTGGAGAGGGGGTGGCACGATCTTCTCAGAATTCACGTTGGACCCCAGAAGGGCCCCTACACGTGGTGGTCAAACTTCCGAAGGGCAAGGGAGAGGGACAGGGGTTGGAGGATTGACTACGTCCTTGCAAACGATGCAGCAAGGTCCCTGATGAAGTCAGCCGAGGTGATGAGGGAAGGGGGAATGGTCGTCTCCGACCACGCTCCAGTCATCGTCGACTTTGACTTGTGAACACTCCCGTAGGGAGTGATTTACGCTACTGAGGCGGCCAAGCCACCATTCAAGTGATGGAGTGCAGGCGAAGATGCATGGCTGATACCTTGCCAACTCGCCTTGAGAGAATCCTCCCAGGAGGAAGGGGAGTTTGGATTCCGATGGACCATGGCGCATCCAGCTACCCTGTAAGGGGCCTCATGAACACCGATTCAGCAGTTGACGCAGTAATTTCAGGAGGAGCTGATGCGATAGTTTTGCAGAAGGGCCCATTGACCTATCACTCAGGCAGGAATGGATGGGACGGGTACGTCTGTCACGTTTCCGTTTCTACTGTACATGGAGGAAATAGGTCACAAGACAAGGTATGCGTCGCTACGGCATCAGAGTCGAAGGAACGTGGCGCCATTGGGGTATCCGCCCAAGTGAATCTCGGCGACCAATATGAAAATCAGATGATAGAGAGAATGGGGAAACTAACAAGTCAGGCACACGGCGAAGAAATGCCGGTTCTGGGAATGGTCTATCCAAGGGGCCCAAATCTGTCAATAGACGAAGACGACGTCACAGGCGGAACAGCTCACGCCGTCCGTTTGGCTTGGGAGATGGGATGCCATGTAGCAAAGGTCCCATGGACAGGTTCGGCGGAATCATTCTCCAAGGTAGCTGAAGCTGCACCTATCCCTGTTCTAATTGCAGGCGGGCCCATGGGCGATGATTTCGAAAGTATCCTTTCCACGGTGGAGGAGGCCATGTCGGCAGGGTGCTCGGGAGTATGTATGGGCAGGCAAGTTTTCGGCTCAGATGATCCCGAATCCAGAGTGAAGGCCCTCAGGGCGGTGGTCCATGAGGGAAGGTCAGCATCAGAAGCATCTCTTCTGCTGAGGTGATTCAATGGAAATATGGATCGATGCAGATCTGTACGACTTTCCATCTTCTAACGATTCTGAATATCGGGTCTGGAGGGGCGACGATCCGGAAGTAGCAGCAGTCACTCTTGACGACTTCAAGGGTCAAGACGAGGCCGTATCCCTAGTGGGCATGATCCCCTGGATAATGGTAAGATGCTCCGATTGGAAGATGATTCCACTGGAGAATCTAGTCGCAGCTGCCTCTGACAGCGGAACCAAGATAGCAGTCGCAATTTCAGAAGAAGTCGACATTCAAGGTGCCGCATTCGCCCTCGAGCATGGAGTTGACGCTGTTGTATTGCCCCCAGAGGTCCAAGCACCCGCTCTCTGGTCTTCAGCCAGATCAATCTCAAATTTGAAGGGGCCAAGAGTTAGCAAGCCGACCCCTCCGGAGCTATCGACAGCGATAGTTGACTCAATCTCCTCCGGAGGAGTAGGCGAAAGGGTGTGTGTGGACCTCATTGAGAGGTTGTCAGAAGGAGAGGGATTGGCAATCGGGTCTTCATCTGCTTGCCTTTGCCTTGTCCACGGTGAGACCATTCCGTCTCAGTACGTCCCCTCTAGGCCATTTAGGATAAATGCCGGTGCAGTGCACTCGTACGTGATGATGGGAGACGGATCGACCAAGTACCTGAGCGAATTAAATTCAGGAGACGAGGTAGCAATCCACTCTGACAAGGGAACTAGTAGAATTGCCACAATAGGGAGACTAAAGGTCGAGAGAAGACCGTTTCTCAGAATCTCGCTCAGATCAGGAAATGGGGATGGCCAGGTAATCGTTCAGCAAGCAGAGACAGTACGCCTGATCTCGGTAGAAGGAACCACTATATCCGTGACTGAAATAAGTCCCGGAGACGAAATTATCGTCCTTAATGAGAGCAACATGCGCCACATCGGGAAACCGGTACAAGGGGAGGTCGATGAGAGATGACCGTCTTGGGCTCAGGCACCGCCAACGGGGGAATTTCAATTCTTCATGCATTGGGTCTTGGAAGGGGCTGCTCAGTCGCCATCGACCTAACTACAACTGTAAATGTCCACGACGAGCCCATTGAACTGCATAATGACCAACACGGACTTCTTGACGAGGTCCTAAGATGTTGGACTGAGAAGGGCCTGCCAACCCCTAGCACGGTTGGTTGGGAGGTTCTGAGCAATGTTCCTGCCGGGCAAGGGCTGAAGTCAAGCGCGGCTCTCGCTTGTGCCGCGATAAGGGCATTGAATGAGGCTTCATGGGCCGGCCTTTCTGACTCAGAGGTAGTCGATATGGCAGTCGATTCTCAGATTAACTGTGGTTGCTCTGTGACAGGTAGCATGGATGATGCATGGGCCGCTGTGGAACCAGGATGGAAGCTGGTGGATCCAAGACTTCCGGCGTCAGAATCAGTTCTCTTTGAGGGCGTGGTCGATGATGATCTGGCCGTTCTGGTAGTCCTGCGTGGAGAGAGGGCGGCAGAGGTGACCGCCGAATCATTCTCCGAAAATAAGCACCTCTTTGAGAGAGCGCTTGCTTCCCTGACGAACGGCTCCATCATGGATGCTCTTTCGTCTAATGGAATGGCCGTAGCTTCATCCACCGATGACTTTGAGGCGCTAAGAACATGCAATCTCGCAATCGCTTCAGGAGCTTTGGCAGCTGGATTGAGCGGTTCCGGGCCAGCAATAGCAGTTGTTTGCTATCCAATCGATGTGCATAATATTCGCAATAGCTTGGAGCAAAAGGGATTGGAGGTTATGGAAACTAGCTTCGCAATTTCCGAAGTGGCTAAGGAGGAGGTCAGGTAATGGGAATGGGATTGGGAGAAAGACTCAGGATTACCCTATTCGGGGAGAGTCATGGCACATGCGTTGGGGCATTGGTAGAGGGAATCCCGCCAGGGACCCCTATGGACCCTGAGGCCCTATCAAGGGAGATCGACAGGAGAAGGCCAGGTAGAAAGGGGCTCTCTTCTAGGAAGGAGACGGACGAATGTCAGATTCTCTCCGGCGTCTATGAGGGAAAGGCAACTGGATGGCCAATCCTGATGCTTACCATGAATTCCGACGTCCGTTCATCGGACTATTCGTTCCTCCCCGACCACCCTCGTCCGGGTCATGCTGACATGGTTGAGATGGTGAGATCGGAGGGATCCAGTGATCTCCGAGGAGGAGGGTCACAATCCGCCCGTTTGACGTTCGGCATGGTCGCTGCAGGGAGTCAGGCAAAGTCGCTCCTCGATCAGGCAGGGTGGTCTTGCCGGGCGCACCTCCACAGCGTGGGCGATGTCAAATCCCGCCCCCTATTCCAACTTGACAGAGATTCTGAGTTAGAATCAGGCTCTGACATGGCTAGGTTGAATTGCAGAGATCCAGATGCAGCAGGGAGGATTTCAGAATTCATAGAGTCCGTGAGGATGGATAAGGACAGCGTCGGGTCAGTGGTAGAGTTGCTGATTGAGGGAGTGCCCATGGGAGTGGGGGAACCTTGGTTCGATGGAGTTGAACCATCACTGGCCCGTGCAATGATGGCGATACCCGGGGCCAGAGCCGTGGAATTCTCTCATGGCGTCGAGTCATCCAGGATGAGAGGCTCTAACCATAACGACTTGTGGCTTTCAGAGGGTGGCTCCCCCGTTCTTGAGGGGGCGTCTTCAGGAGAGGCCGACGGATCCCTTGGAGGCAGGTCTACAGGGGCCCCGATAAGGGTCAGGGTTCACTTCAAGCCCCCAAGCAGCTTCCCTCGTGAGCAACTAACACTCCACTTGCCCAGTGGCGATCAGATGCCCCTTGAGGTCGGAGGTAGGCATGACCCCGTACTGGGTCCTAGGGCCGTACCAGTCGTGGAAGCCGCTGGAATACTTGTGATGGCTGATCTGGGCCTGATGGGCGGCTTCCTAGAGCCCGATGAATGAAGCCTATGCGTTTCTTTCTCTCATCTGCTGCACCCTAAGTGGCAGATTAACCGCGAACATTGCGGCGATTACAACGAAAACGATAACCGTCCCTAGGGCAACACCGTACACACTCGTCAACTCGACGCTTTCCTTCAGCCGCAAGGCGGAGACGTCGTCGAAAATACCCACTATTGCAGGGATGATGAGGTTGATCAGGAGCGTCATTAGGGCCACAGCACCAGCTATTGCTGGAGCTAGGGCCAGAGATGTGTGGTACTTCCTGGTAATCTTGTTTACTCCCATGACATAGACCTCGTTCATCCTGATTGATGTGTCGAGCATGGAGAATCTGATTACCCCGCTTGACAACTCCATGTACATGACGAGGAAAACAGCGTACAGGATAAGGATGAATTTTTGCACGATCTCGCTTTCTGGGACGACGTCGAGCCTGAACTCAACAGTGCTTCCAGCGAACCTTATTGTCACCAGGATGAGTGCGACGTAGGATACTAGCATCGCTCGCCTATCCCTCTGGAATGTACCGTAGACGCCTCCGATTAGTCCGACTGCTATGAGGAGCAAGTGGAAAATACCGGCAGCGACACCCAATCCGAGTGCGTTCGAAGCAGCGAACCACGCCGTTCCTGAGACAGGGGTGATCATGAACGTGAGGAAGCTGAGTATCAACAAAGAGCCGGCCGAACCAGCTTGCAGGGAAGAGACCATCCTGTCAGGAGGCAGGAACTTGTCCTTGGAAACCACAGGTCCTCCGAAGAAGGACTCGATGAAGCTAGGAACGTGAATCTCTGGGATGGCGTCCTGTGGTATCTCCGTGTTGGACTTCAGTCGTCCAGCTGCCTTCCTCCTACTAGGGGCGGAAGACCTGACCTTCTTCCCCTCGTACAGGTGCGCAGTGTCGCTAGAACCCTCGACCTTCACATCATCAGCCATGTTCGACACCTCAGAAACCCCTCGCCCCAGCCAGGGCGGTATTCAGCATCATGTCAGGCTCCCAGTCCATGACGAATGCACCAAGCCCCCTCAACTCGCTCATCAGAATGTCACGTTCGGTCTTGAGGACCTCGTAACCGGTCCTGTCAAGCCTCCTAGCGTCGAATTCGAATTCAAGGCTGCTAGGGGAAAGAACGGTTACGTCGAAGTTTCTCGCCCTTAGATCACGAACTGCGTCAACAATCGTGGGGTCGTCCTCCAGAGGGCTGAGGATGATAATCGGGCTGCCTCTGTTAATGTGGGGCATTATTCTATTTGTGACGACTTTGAGGGGGGTGTTGCCCTTTGCCATTGCTCCGGCTAGCTTGGTAAGTAGGACGTACAGTTGCTTCTTGCCAGTATCCCTGTCCACGGAAACGATCTCATCGCTGTAAACCACTAGGCCAACCGAGTCCCTTCTAGACAAGAAGTACTGGGACAGGCTGGCCGCGGCCCTAGTGCTGTAGACCAATGAGTTCCTGCTCACCGGACCAGTCTCACTAACGCCCCTGCTGTCAATAATCAGAATGATGTCGCTCACGGCGTCACGCTCGTACTCGTTAACCATCATCTTACCCCCGCTCCTAGCGGTAGCTGCCCAGTTGACCTTCTTCATCGGGTCACCAGGGATGTACTCGCGGAGGTTGTAGAAGTTTGATCCTTCCCCGGGATTCCTTATGTTCACCGCACCAGTGAAAATCTTGGGCACCCTGCTCTTAATCAGAGCGTCCTTGATGTCCTCCATCTTGGGGAACACCAGGAAGTCGTCATAGAGGTTGATCTCCCTTTCGTTGTGGAAAAGCCCGAAGGCGTCCTGAACGCGAACGCACACTGGGCCTATTGTGTAGAATCCCCTCAGGGGAGTCTCTATCGTGTAAGAGATGGTGGTCTCTCTCTGCGGTCCCAACTCCATGAGGACATAGTTTGCCCCCTTCTTTATCCTCATAACCTCTGGTACCCTGTCTCGGACCTCGATGATCTTCGACAGATTCGATCGGTTCTGGAGTCTAAGAGTGACTTCTATTTCCCCATCTTCGAAAATCCTGGCCGAGGATATTTTCCTTAGCGCCACTATGCTGTTCAGTTGGATCCCTTCGTCGGAGTCAGCATCCTCGACTCTCCTTCCGGAGGAAGACACGTCCGCATGATTGGACATGAAGGCAGCCCATGTTAGGAATGAAAGCAGCACCACCGCCACGGTAACTAGCTGCTGGTTCCTGAGGACTAGCCCAAGGAGGTAGAGCGCGATAGCCAGCGATGCGAACATCGCTGACTTCCTGCTCCACGCCATCTTGACACCTCTCACAATCTGCCTAGAAACCAACTCAGACGGTTGGTACTGGGACCTGCCTGAGGATGTCGGAAATTACTTCCTCGTTCTCTAGTCCCTTTATCTGGTGTTCTGGCTTCAGGATTAGCCTGTGCGAGACTGCTAGAACTGCAACTGCCTTCACGTCATCTGGTGTGATGAAGTCACGTCCGCTCATGGCCGCTGCGGCCCTGCTAGTCTTCAGTAGTGCCTGGGAACCACGAGGGGAGGATCCTACGAGTACGCGGGGGTCCTCTCTCGTCCTGGTCACTATCTCGACCATGTACATCCTAACTGCCGGGTCGACATACACCTCTTCGCATGCCTGCTGCATAGCAACAACACGTGCAGGATCGGTTATTGTCTCGACCTCAACTTCGTCCTTCTTCCTGGCAACACGTCGAGCTAGGATCTCATCCTCGTCAGCTCGGTTTGGATATCCAACGCTCATCTTGAACATGAACCTGTCCAATTGCGCTTCTGGAAGAGGGTAGGTACCTTCCTGCTCGACAGGATTCTGCGTTGCCATTGTAAGGAACGGAGCGGGTAGCTTGTGCGTTACAACTCCAATTGTTACTTGCTTCTCCTGCATCGCCTCAAGGAGAGCGGCCTGTGTCTTTGGAGGTGCCCTGTTAATCTCGTCGGAAAGAAGAAGGTTGCAGAAAATCGGTCCGGGCTTGAATGTGAACTCCCCCTTCTTCGCATCGTAGATGTTCGTTCCTGTGATGTCTGCAGGTAGCAGGTCAGGAGTGAATTGAACCCTCTTGAAATCGCACCCTAGTGCATCGGCGAAGGTGTTCGTCATCAGCGTCTTGGCCAGTCCAGGATAGTCCTCGAAAAGGAGGTTCCCATTTGAGAGGATATTCACGAGAACGTTATCGATAACGTGGGACTTTCCGATGATGACCTTCTGCACTTCTGCGCTGATGGCCTCTCCGATCCTCCCCACGGCTTCTAACTTCTTGTCAATCTTCTTTGAACCGCGAGCTTTGGCTGCCTTCTCTTCGTAGCCCTTGCTTACGGCGTCTGCTGGTGGTGCTTTATCTGCTGGTGGCGGTGCGTTCATACTAATCTCTCCAGTTTATCTTTGCTTTTCTCAATTTTGCTTGTCTTATTTTGCTCCACCCCACCGTCTAATGGCCTTCATGAGCTCTCTGAGCTCTTGGGGGGAGTACTTCTTTTCCTTAGAATAAGCTAGCTCTACTAGCCTAGGATTGCCTATCATGCCTTGTATCTTGGAGGGCTCCATTAGTGCCATCTCATCCCTGGTTAGGTCATGGTGAACCCGGATTTTGGTGAATAGGGCCTGCTGGACTCTCTGCCTATAACTCGAGGGATCCAGCTTGTTAGGCCTCTCGGCGAATCTTGTCAGATCGAAAACGTGCCTCCAGTTCTCCTTCTCAGGAACGATCATCATCGCAACCAGCAGTAACAAACCAACATTCAGTACTACTAGCCACTTCAGGAACGTGTTTGATGTCAGCAATACTACTGTGCCCATGGCCTCGACGAATGGGGCGGACACTATTCCTGTAACGTGCCTGCTTTCATCGAAAACAATTTGGAAGTTCGAGAAGTCGTCTTTGACCTCGCCAGACAGCTTCTGGTTGTCGAACTCCATCATTGAGTGTATCAGGAGTTTGAAGTAATCCTCATTCCCGTTCCACTGTGAGCCCTCTGTGTTCTCAAACTCATCGTTCCAGCAGCTTTGGTAGGCCCCTTCAACTTCACAGATCTTTGGTATTCCGTATTCTTCCCCCACTTGGTCATCCCAAAGTAAGTTGGAGAAAGCCTCTGGGTCTGAGACGAAAACTATGCTGCCAGTAACATCAAGCTCGCCCGTGTCTCCACCCACTAGGCTTCCCTGGCCGCTTCTGACTTTGTCATACACAGAAACACTAGGATAGTCGACTCTTATCATCAGGGACAGATCTCCGGGGGCCGGATTTCTGTAGTCGCTGGAGTCACCATTTCCTGCTAGGTCGATGAATGCGGAAGGGGACGCCTTTGCGATTCTCGTAACTAACCTGTGGTCCGGGTCATCCCTGTCCATCTCGGTCTGCTCAAATTTCAGACCAGTTGGGTTCCTGAATAATACCGGCAGTGCGCATCCGTCATTGTACTGTGAAATCTCGAAGGTAGAGCATCCATCGTTGCCTGCATCAGCCGCTTCCTCCTCGAAGGTGCCCACACTCCAAACGTTGCTCCACGAGTATTCCTTCATCCCGTCATTGTTTGGCTCAGTTACGTAGTATTGGTTCTCGTCGAGCAGAGGCGCATCGAAGTAAGTCACCCCGAATCTATTCGCAAGCCTGTTTGCATTCGTGTCGTCAGCCGCTACTATCACTTTCCCACCGCGCTCAGTGACGAAATCGTAAATCGAGTCTGCCTCCGTCTCGTCTATCGGTTTCTCAGGAGCTATGATCAGAAGCATCGTCCTGTGAGGGTATTTCCAGTCGTTCACAAGCATGGGCGTGGACATCGTATTCGCAACGAAATACTCGTCTGGCTTCTCTTCCAAGCTATCCCTCATGTCCGAAAGCTGGGCCAATCCCTCGTAGTCTCCGTCTTGGGAATACGCAGAGTATTGTGTGGATTTTCCAATCACGAAAATCATAGGGAGGAGCAGTAGAAGTATGGCCGTAACGGAGAGCGACCAAACGACGTAGGTCGCGAAGTCTCGGCTGCCTTCTTCATCTTCCATTTCAATAACCAGCCCCGAATTAAGTCTGTAAGCAGCACCTACGGTGCTGTGCGGAGTGTGATTCTACAATTATATGTTCGGGTAAATAGTTTCCGCCAATACTTCGAATATCTACGCAGTGATGTTTTTTTTACATTTGTAGGATATTCGTAATATCGACCTAATCAGCGCCTTTCCGGCTCCCAATTGCAGCAAATAATGCCAGGGAAATAGTCATCACGGGGCCCATGAAGGGAAGATTGGAACTTACTATCTCCACAGTGTCTTCCGGGCCCTCGGTTTCATCTGGCTCTTCCTGATTCGCAGGCGGAGGCTCTATTGTGATCCTCGCCTCATCTTCTGAAATCTCAGACCCCCCTGAGTTCGCCGCCCCGTTTGAGGAAATTATGACTTCAACATCACAGTTTCTTTGCGGGTGACTTTGTGAGGCGGTGATCAATATGTTGGCACTCGAGGACTGCCCCGATTGTATGTCTCTTGTAGTCAGAATTTCCAGACCATTGTCGGTCGAAAGCAGAGGGCAGTTGTCAGACACTTCAACAGACCCAACTCTGTCAACCACATTTCCAAGATTGCTAACCGTAACCTGGAGGCTCATTTCAGAACCTGAGTTCATCGGGCCAACTGGATCAGAAATATCAACTTCCAATGAGTAAACACGAGGAATCTGAAGCTCTCCCGAGGCCTCCTTAGTCTCCGGAAGCGGCTGCGGTATTGAGGCCCTAGAAACCAAAGTTACTGAGATTGTGAAATCTTCTTTGCTGTCCGCCTGATATTCCCATACGTCTATTCCGCTAATCACGAGAGTGAAAGTCTTGTTCCCGCCCGCCGCAATATTCTCAGATTCAGGTCCATCACCCTCTCCATTGAATGGTATTTCATATCCGAACTCAACAGTTATTGGGAGCAATTCGTCGTTGTAAACGAAGAATTCGACAGAAACCGAACCGTCTTCCCTGACTTGGAATGGATTGCTGTCATCGTCCTGTGGAAATTCGATCCCCACATCCCACCCGCCGATCTGTGACTGGACAGGGAAAGAAGCAACAAGTAGGGAGATAATCGAGACCATGGCAGCCCAAGAGTACCTGTTCACTTGGAATCCTCCAGCAAACCAGAGCATGCCCGCCTTGTTAAGACCTTGACCATCTTACGTCTGTAGGACGGCGGGAACCAAGTATTTAGGACAGGCTTCACCGATTTTCTTACCGACTCAGAAAGCAAGTCGACACTTTCCTCTCCCCTCCAGTCGTCCAAAACGAGCCGCGACTCTTCTTCATGATAACCTGGAATCGACTCCAACCCAGTAGTTGCCACTCTCAGATCAGAAACATCACCCCCAGTTTTCTTCCAGGCCACTGCCACACCTGCCTCTGGGAAGTCCCAACTTTCACGCTGCCTCAGCTTCTGGTAATCCCCATGCCATTCCGATACGTCATCTGGTAGGGTGACGTGGGTGACAATCTCTCCCTCCTGGAGGACATTCCGGGTCATTCCATCTAGTTGGAAGAAATCGCCCATGGGCATCGACCTCTCTCCGTCCTTGGATGCCAGATGAATGGTCGCCCCCAGGCACATCAATGAGGGGGCCAAATCAGCTTGATATGTCGCTACGCATAGGGTATTCTGATTGGGTATAACCCTACAGTCGGCATCGGTACCACAATCGCATTTGTGACACCAGTCGATAGATTCACGCCAATCCTCAGTCTGGTTGAACCAGAAACACCTGGTGTCCAAACATAGGTTACCACCTACTGTTGCAGAGCGGCGAATCAAGGTGCTAGCCACAGACTCTGCCGCTGCACTGACAAGGGAGTGGGTATTTTCGGACTCAGCCAGGTCATGTAGTCTAACCATCGCCCCAATGTGGGTGTCAGTAAGCAGTGTTAGTTCACTTACTCCCGCTAGAGATATCACGTCAGGTTTCACATTCAGGTGCCATTTGTAGTTTGGAAGCAGGTCAGTTCCTCCGGCCACCCAATCGAACTCTCTGTTGGAACTACTCAATTCATCAGCTATGGAAAACGCCTCCTCTAGGCTTTTCGGACTATGCAACTGGAAGGGGGGCATCTTCATTGGGAATCGCCCCTCTTTCTACGTTCGACATGCTTCCATGCGCTTCCGGCCAGTCCAGGACTTTCGAGGTATTCTTCAGAAGGGGTAACCACTGCAGTCCACCTCGAGTCCTGCTCATCCCCAGGGACCTCTGGGTCTAGGCCAAATAGTGCCCCATTGTGATAGGGAGAAGGTTCCTTCCCCCTCCTCCTTTCAATATCCCTCTCGGAATGAGACTTCCCCCTTTCGACGATTTTTTCCTGGAGCTCGGAGTGTGAGATTCTGGGCGTCTTCATCTCTGTCGGACTGGAAACCCCGTCCTTCCTGCACTTCTTTTCGATCGCTTTGTATAGCCTATCTGGTGAAATGGGGAGCTCACTGACCCTAACTCCAGTTGCATCGTAAACTGCATTGACCACGGCTGGAAGGATTGGCAGAAGGGGCCCTTCGCCGGCTTCTTTGGCCCCAAATGGCCCCTCTGGATCGTTCGACTCAACAATTATTGGGAAAACTTGGGGCATTTCATGAACTGTGGGGATCTTGTAGTCTAGCAAATCAGGATTGATCAGATGACCAGTCCTTCCGTACCTCATCTCTTCGCTAAGTACCTGGCCCATCCCCATATGGCATGAGCCAATTATCTGCCCCTCCACGGACAAAGGATTGAGGGCTTTCCCGCAGTCATGCGCGGCCCAAACCTTCAGGACCTTAGTTTGCCCTGTTTCTACATCCACCTCGACTTCCGCGACATATGCAGAAAACGAGTAAGCTGGAGCGAGACCGGCAGCAGCGCCCTTGTGGACCCTCCCCATGGGAGGAGTCCTGTATGAGCCAGAAGAGACCAATGCCCCCCTGTCCTCTTGGGATTTATGCAACGCCTCAAGATATGAAACCCCCACAGCCGGATCGTCCTTCCTGAATATCCTCCTGTCCCCAATTACCAGCTTTTTCTCAGGAGCCCCTGTTATCTCCGAAGTCGCTTTGATTAACTCAGCTCTAATTTCCATAGCAGCAGAGATAGCCGCGTTTGCGTTCATGAATGTAACACGGGATGAGTATGAACCAAGATCCACGGGGGAAGTATCAGTCTCCCTGCTTCTGACCCTTATCATGTCCAAAGGCAGTCCTAGAACTTCGGCGACTGATTGTGCCACCACAGTGTCGGACCCCTGGCCGATATCAGCCGCACCAGTGTGTATGGTTACGCCCCCGTCCATGTCTATCTTCAGATGAACGGTGGCATGAGGGAATTTGTTTGGATCCCAGTGTATGGGGAGCCCACTGCCGGAGATGAAGAATCCACAGCCAACTCCTATTCCCCTCCCTAAAGGCATCTTGCGGAATTTCTCATCCCATCCGGAGGCCTCTCGGACCTTCTCAAGGCATTCCCTCATGCCGATACTAGTAACCCTGAAACCAGTAATTGTAGA
Organism: Euryarchaeota archaeon UBA438; assembly: GCA_002504435.1. Taxonomy (GTDB): domain Archaea; phylum Thermoplasmatota; class Poseidoniia; order Poseidoniales; family Thalassarchaeaceae; genus MGIIb-O5. The sequence continues at coordinate 47,946 of DAQP01000008.1, read as the reverse complement.
GCTATGCGGAGGTAGAAGATTAGCCAGCCTGAAGTCAATAGGATCTACATTTAATTGCTCACAAATATCATCCAATCCGACCTCCACTGCACATCTCGAATTTACAGCTCCGTGCCCCCTCATTGCCCCACTCGCAGGTTTGTTTGTCCAGACTCTGGCACCCGTGTAGTGAAACCCCCCTATCTCATAGGGCGCTGTGTGCAGAACCCCATTGTAGTAGGTAGTAACGTGTCCGAAGGAAGCAAAGGCACCCCCGTCAATTAGGGCATCCGTCTCTATTCCGGAAATCCTCCCTTCGCTATCGGAGTGTATCGACATCCCTATTCTGGAAGGATGACGCCCTCGATTTACCCAGAAGACTTCCTCTCTGTCGAAGTTTATCCTAACGGGCTTCCCAGTTTTCCTTGCTAGGATGGCTGCGCACATTTCGTGAGGAAAGGGGTCCGATTTACCACCGAACCCGCCTCCCACGAAGGTTCTGTAAACGTTGATTTGGTGCATTGGAACTTCTAGGACGTCAGCAAGAGCCCTGTGGAGGTAGTGCGGGACCTGCTGAGGGGTGTATAGAGTGAGTCTTCCCGATGGATCCCAATGAGCGACCACTGCATGTGGTTCCGTGAAGCCATGATTGGCCCCAGCGAACAGCCAATCAGAGCTATGGCTAGCCATAGAGTCCCGCATGTCCTCAACATTTCCGAACTCTTGGAAGACCCTCTTCTGTACGTTCGACTCGCCGATGTGGTACTTCCCCCTGTCATGAATCGGCAAGTCCGAGTCCTCCAACCCGTCCCTCATGTCATGGATACTATCCAGAACCTCGTATTCCACCTCTATGAGCCTACATGCCTCTCTTGCAGAGGCCTCGTCCACTGCAGCAACGCAGGCAACCAAGTCCCCTACATGCCTGACCTTATCTTGAGCCATGGCATGCTCGTCCTTCGTCACCGGCAATACGCCAAACGCACTCGTCGCGTCTTGACCCGTGGCTACCGCCAGAACCCCCGGCAAATCCAATGCCTTGCTAGCATCAATTGACAAAACCCTAGCATAGTGGTGAGGGCTCCTGATGATCCTCCCGACCAACTCGCCAGGCAGTCTGATGTCATCCCCGTACTGGGCCTGTCCCGTGACCTTCCATCGACTATCTACCAATGCGGTAGGCTTCCCAATGACCCTGCCACTGACTATCTCGTCATGTCTGTGGTCCCCCCATGGTTGAGCCTTCGATCCGCCTTGGCTTTCCGGTATCGAGGACTCATCCCGGGGTTCGCTGAATTGGTTCTTGCCTCCAGATCCGGGCTTGGAAAAGGGCAATTTGCCCGGTTGTTGCCTATACCCAACCATCTCATCAGAGTCTTCTTCGCCCAATTTCTCACCCCGAAAATCCTGGATGCGGATCACTCTTGGGATCTGTGGAGTCATCCACATTTGCCCCATTACAGAGAATGTTTGAGGCTTCTTTGACAGAGTCCACTATCTGTTGGTAGCCGGTGCACCTGCACAGATTTCCTTCAATCGCGGATTTGATTTCACCCTCACTCGGCTCAGGATTTTCTCCAAGTAAGGCCGATATTACAACAAGAAATCCCGGTGTGCAGAATCCACATTGACTGCCTCCGCATTCGGTGAAAGTTTGCTGGATTGGGTGGAGGTGATGCCCATCAGAAAGCCCTTCCACAGTGGTTATTTCACATCCATTGGCTTCCTGAGCCAGCATCAGGCAGGACAACCTAGGAGAGCCATCAACGAGTACAGAGCAGCACCCGCAAGTACCCATATCGCATCCTCTCTTAGTTCCAAGAATTCCCAAACTGTCACGAAGAACATCGAGCAATATTGCATTGCTTTCCAGCCTAGTTGAAACGGCATTGCCGTTCACGGACGCGCCCCAATCAACCTCATCTGAGGGAGGGAGCATAGGCAGCCTGTACTGGACCATGGTGCCACAACCAAGGCCACTCGCACCTTGAGCATTGGGGTCTTGACCCCATAGGGGTCAATCAAAGGTCCTCTCTCACCTTTTTCATAATCTCATACTCTGCTCTTTTGATATGCTCTCCCAATGTGCTTCTTGCCATATCTAGCTCATCGGCTATGTCCTTCAGCTTAACATTGGCATTGGGGTCGTAGTAACCCATTTTTATTGCCAGCGAAATAACCTCCCGCTGCCTTTCAGTAAGGTCACTAGTCCATCCATTAGTTTCGTTTTCGCGTATCGAATGCACGCTGATTTTGTCAGGTGGCATCACCATCCTGAGAAGAGAGACAAATCTGCGAATGGATCCCGAAAGGCCAGACATTCGCATCTCCATCCCCCTTTCTGAGTCTATCCCGTAGGGGGCCTGTACGTGTATATTGGAGAGTTCTATTGCCGATATTGCGAAGGGGTGAGTACAAAGTAGGCTGACTACAATTACTCCATCGTCCTCTTCGTGTTTTTCCATAACATCGAGCCATTCTATGCTAGAAATTTCTTCTAGCTCCTTTCCCTCACGGAGTCTTATTTCCGCTAATTGGACTACGCCATCTTCCCTGACTGCCAGATGCCCCAATACTTCGACACTATCCACTATCTCCAGGATTCTAGAGACATCCCTCGATCCTTTCAGAGAGGAGATATTCCACCTTAGCGATACTCTCCTCATGATGACTCCAAACCTATCGGTCTATTGAACACAGCGGAGTTAACTGAAACTTGGGTCATCCCCAGTACGCCTCTCTGATGGCTTGATTCGCTTCCATGCACATTACCACATCACTGGGCCTGGAGGGCATTGTTGCCGTGCCATTGAGGTGCTCTATAATTGGCTCAACATTGCTCTCATTGACAACGCCCCAACCAACCTGGGTACACGGTGCCACTGGTGAAATTGGGGTCGTTCCCGATAAGGGGTCCCACGTATTGAACGAGGGATACCAGCCAGATAGGTTCAACGCATCCCGCAGATCGTCATTGGTGAGGGAAAAATTGGTCCCGTTTACTAGGAGGCCGCCTCTTACTTCTGGATCGGCTCCAGATGACATGTCTCCGAACTCATGCCTTAGCCACATCAGTACCTTGGATAGAAGGCCAGCGGTTCTGGGGGTGGCGAAAGAAGTCCCGGAAGTCTCGTGATAACCATCGATGTCATCATGGTTGGGCAGAACCTGTGTCCAGTCCGCAGCCATATCTGGATAGGAGCCGCTCATGGTCTCCTTCTGGTCATCGCCCTCTTCGGCATAGCCGGAGACGCCGATACTCCATGGCGGCCCTGCAGTAGGGTCCTGCACAGCAGGTGAGGGAGTATTGTCAGAAGCACCTGTGTGGACCTTCTTGTTCTGAACCACAGCTATCTTTGTTGCATCCTCGATGCCGGGAACTGGGATGGAACCTATCGGGCCAAAGCTGGTTGTGATGATGTCCACAAGTGGCTGGTTTGCAGCAGCTAGAACAGCAGCATCACTGAAACCCTCTACGAAGAATATCACAGCGTTAGGATTAGCATTGATCACCGATCCAGTTACTGCAGTTCCATGCCCGTCTTGGGGGTCATCTAGAATCGGAATGTCGGTGTTGTCATCAGGTGTTGTGCCGATTATTCGGGTACCTCTGAACCAGACGATGTCATCTGATGTTATGTTGTCCCAGCAGGCATCCTTGTCGGCCTCGTACCTCTCCTGCCAGGTCCCTACCAGAGTGACATCGCAGACCTTGTTTACCCCAAGGCCGTCAAGCAGCCATTGAGGGTAAGCCTCATCCATCCTGAAGTGATTGTGGTATACATTGATCCCTGTGTCTATTGGAGCCACAACTGAGAATGATCCAAACTCTTCAGTCGGGGCCTCATCAACTGGCCGCCCCTCTCCCTCTTCCCAGAAAATACACCCGCTAATGCTGCTAGAGAGGAACAGGATCGCCATGGCCAAGGTCCCACTCCTCATGCCCCTCGGTCAAGACGTGCCGATTTCAGTCTTCGTCTGAATTGGGCATTCTTTCCATCGCGAGAATCTCAGCACAAATGGCTACAGCAATCTCCTCTGGGGAGTCAGCACCAATGTCCAGGCCTATTGGGCACCTCGCACTCGAAAGCTCCATCTCATCGATCCCGGACTTTATTGCCGCATCTCTGAAACCTTTCCACTTGTTTGTTGATCCGATTACGCCAATCCTGGCCGCGCCATCGGAATTCCTCTTTAGACAGCCGATTAGGAACTCCTGGTCTACCTCCCAGTCGTGACCCAGAATTAGCACGTCCGTGAATCTCGAAATTGATTTCCCCCCTCCCGAGTTAAAGAAGTCAGAAACAGGGCCGCTGTGAATCTCCTCCGCGAAGGGATACCTGTCATCATTGGCAAACTCCTTTCTAACGTCAAAAACGCTGTGTTTCCAGCCAAGAGTATCGCATACTATGGCAACCGATCTTCCAACATGCCCTCCTCCTGAGATGAGTATGTGTGGCACCGGTTCAACAACCTCCATTGCAACCGTTACACGGCCACCGCAAAGGCTGTCAAGGGCCACTGCCTCTTTTCCCTTGCCGTCCTTGTGGAGTATGAATGTCTCAACACGACCTCCAATTTTACGCGTTTCTGAAGCAGAAACCTTCAGCAAATCACGAAGAGCATTTTCCACCATCATCTCAAGACCTGCTCCCCCGACGGTTCCAAATTTTGTTCCATCGGATGAAACCGCCAATCTTGCGCCCGGCTTCCCGGGAACACTTCCACTCGCACTAATCACAGAGGCCATGGCGACCCTTTCTCCTGCATCCACTCTCTCGACAACCCATGCGAGAACCGTGCGCGACATGGCACCGGGAGACGCTCCGAACACTTTGGGATTGCGCTACTACCCAAGGGCCACATCAAGAACCATCATTATGGTAAATCCGACCATCAGGCCCATGGTGGCAATGTCTCCATTCTTCCCCCTATGTGCTTCGGGGACTAGCTCTTCGACGACGACGAAAATCATCGCACCAGCAGCGAACGCCAGGGCATAGGGAAGAATGGGGGTCATGTAGATTATTGCCGCTGCCCCTATGACAGCTGAAATAGGCTCGACTAGTGCAGACAACTGGCCCCACCAGAAACTCTCTTTCCTCGAAAGCCCCTCTCTCCTCAGTGGAACGGAAACTGCCGCACCTTCTGGAAAGTTCTGGATTCCGATTCCAATTGAAAGTGCGATTGCAGCTCCTATTCCGTCACCGGAAGCTGCTGCACCAAAGGCAACCCCCACAGCCAAACCCTCGGGTATGTTGTGGAGTGTTATGGCCGAAATGAGGAGCTTGCTCCTATGCCACGTTGTCTTGATCCCCTCAACTTCCTCAGGAGGCGCCCCCGGGTGGAGGTGCGGCAGGTATGCATCGATCAGTCTCATCCCCACTCCTCCTAGGATGAAACCAAATGCAGCGGGCAAAACCTTCTCCAGGCCTTCCCCTGGAGTCTGATCTATTGCTGGGCCCAATAGGCCGAAGCAACTCGCAGCAATCATCACACCTGCGGCGAAACCAAGCATCCCATCCAGCATCTTGCGATCAATTTCCGCGAAGAAGAAAACCAAACCCGCGCCAGCTGCGGTCATGAACCAAGTGAAAAGGCCGGCAATAAACGCCTGTAGTATTGGGTCTAGCCCCTCTAGAGTACCAATGACATCCATGCCTCTTCGCCACCCTCCACGCTCATAGGATTTACCTTAGTTCAGAGAAGGCTTCGTCTAGGGCTTCCAAGTCCGATGGCAGATCGACGTTAAGGTGGAGGAAGGGATCTGAAACTTCCAGCCTTGAAGGCTCAATCAGCCCCTTCAATGGTTCAGAAGGAACTGACTCTAGAACTCTAACCGCATCCTCTCCCGAGAGAAGCAAGGGGTGCCCACCCCTACCATCCATCGATGGGCATGCAGTAATTTTCGAGGAAAGAAGGGAGGACAACGTAGAGTCGGAGAAACCAGGCCTATCCACAGGAACAATCAGAAATCTCTTCTCTGGGTCCAGTCCTATCCTTTTGATCCCCATCTGGACCGTACCAGTCCTTCCCAAATCCGGGTCTGGATTGCAAACCACATCGCAGTCAACTGACTCTAGGACATCTTCGAAGAGACTTTCATTAGTTACAACTACTGGATTTAGTCCATGCTTCCTCAGTCTACTAACAACCCAGCCTACTAGGTTATACCCCCCTAAATCGACTAAGGCCTTGGGCTGTCCAAGCCTCTTACTGGAACCGGCTGCCAATACCACGCATCCGACTTCTGTCTCCATGAAGCTCACGAGCCTCGCAGCATCTCTCTGCCGATAATCAGCCTCTGAATCTGGCTCGACCCTTCGAAAATCTGAACCACCTTTGCCCCGCGCATCCTCCTCGCCACCGGGTATTCCTCAGAGTAACCATATCCTCCGAATACCTGCACGGCATCAGTTGTTACTTCCATAGCTATGTCAGCTGCAAATCTTTTGGCATGCGCTGCCTCAAGTGTATTCCTTTCTCCGGAGTCAGACTTGATAGCAGCTTTCCAAGTAAGCATCCTAGCGGCCTCCACCTTGGTCGCCATATCCGCTAGCATGAATGAAATGGCCTGATGTTTGACGATAGGCCTCCCAAACGTGCTTCTATCGGTCGCGTACTGAATAGCCTCCTCCAAAGCGCCCCTCGCATTTCCGACTGCATGAGAAGAAATAGTGGGCCTTGAAAGATCAAACGCCTTCATTGCGTTCATCCATCCTCCATTCTCTTCCCCCCCAACTAAATTTTCAGATGGGACTCTGACATCAGTGAAAGTAACTGAACGAGTGTCAGAGCACCTCTGCCCCATGTTGTCCTCTTTCTTTCCTAGCTCCACTCCTTCTGAGCTTGCATCAACAATGAAACCGCTCATTCCTTGATATCCAGCTGTCTTGTCGGTGTAAGCCAGAACGAAAAACCAGTCTGCATAACCAGCCCCAGTTATCCACATCTTGCTACCATTCAGGATGTAGTCATCCCCATCCTTTACTGCCTCCGTCTGAATTGATTGTACATCACTACCTGCACCAGGCTCTGTTACGCAATAAGATGCGATGCACCCCTCTGATACCTTGGTCAAATAACGCTCCTTCTGATCCTCGGTCCCGCCAGTTAGTATCGGGTATGAAGCTAGCATGGTACTTCCACACGCAGTAGCGAAACCAGGGTCGCCAGCACCGAATTCCTCACAGACAAGGACTTCTTCGAAAGAACCCATGCCGCCGCCTCCGTACTTTTCAGGGATCTTCAAGGTCAGTAAGCCGTTATCACTAGCCTTTCGAATTGCTTCCCTGGGAAACTCACTATCCCTGTCCCATCTACCTGCATGAGGCTTTATTTCTTCATTGGCGAAGTCTCTAGCTAGCTCCTGAAGCATTAGCTGCTCCTCGCTCAATGCAAAGTCGACCATGCTCTCAGGAGCGGGTACAGGGATTAGAGTATTATGGCCATGTAAACGAGATATCCAATAACCATTGAGACCCCTGTAATCTTCCCTATTTCGCGGTCATCCAGTAGCATCGCGGCGACTAGGCCCGACGTAACTAGGACCACCCAAATGTCCCTGTCTGCGAAGTTTGGGGAAATCAAGATCCCGCCACCAAGTGCCGCTGTGGCTCCGAGGATTCCCAGGATGTTCATCATATTCGATCCAAGAATGTTGCCAACAGCAACTCCTCCCTGCCCCCTTAGGCCAGCTACTAGAGTCACCGCAAGCTCAGGTAATGAAGTACCCAAAGCCACGACGGATAGGCCTATGACGGCCTCAGAAATCCCGAGATCGGTCGCTATCCCCGTAGCCCCCCCGACTAGGAACTCTGCCCCTTTCCAGATCAAAGCCCCTCCAATGATGGTGACTATCATCGCAATCACAATATTGTCGGGAACCCATGATTCATCAAATTGATTTTCAATTTCTTCTTTGGAATTAACATATGAGTAAGAATAGTAACCAGCAAGAAGCGCTAGCATCAGTATTCCGAAGAACCAAGTTATCTCCCCAAAGATGACTAGTGCTAGCAGAATCAGGGTAGAAAGAATCATCGCCATAGCGTCCCTTCTAACCCCCTCTCCCGGGTCGGAAGCGGCACCTAGGATCGATGCCGTACCAAGTACAAGCATTACATTAGCAACATTGGAACCCAATACTCCCCCGACTGCAATATCTGGCTGACCTCCTGCTACTGCTTCCAGTGATACAGCCAGCTCTGGCAAAGACGTACCTATTGCCACTATGGTGAAACCAATTAGAAGGGGCGGGACCCTCATCTTCTTCGCTATGGCCACTGCTCCCTGGACGACGACTTCGCCCCCTCCCAGAAGGAGTACGAACCCCCCAATCACCAAAAGCCAGTCAGATGACATGGAAGCATCCATGCAACTACGAAAGGAGACGGACTCATGACGGTTTCCATGAGTACTACAAACTATGCACAAGACCTGATTACGTGCCTCAGTACTAGGTCAGAAGTCGGAATCGTGTGATCTTCCAATGTTGGGGAGAAAGGCACGGGGGTGTCCAATGCGCCAATCACTGTAGGTGGACTTTCGAGACTCCAAAATGCCTGTTCTAGAATCCTGCTGCTAATCGTATGGCCCAGGCCACCGGTCCATTGAGCCTCTTGGAGGATTACCAGCCTACCTGTTCTGAGTGTGGAGTCGACGCAAGTTTCAACGTCAAATGGCTGAAGGGTCCTTAGATCAATAACCTCGACTTCAATTCCTTTCTCAGAGGCTCTTTCTGCAGCATCGAGAGCAATGTGTACCATGGCTCCCCACGTTACAATTGTGATATCCTTGCCCCCTCTGACAACCTTCGCCTTCCCGATAGATGTCTCACCTGCTTCCAATCTACGATGAACAGAATCAGTGTCAACAATTTGGTTTATCGAATCGCCCCATCCAGTCATGCCCCCTCTGAGCCCGTATAGTCCAATATGCTCTAGGAATACGACTGGGTCGGGCAGTGCGTGCCCTTCGATTAGTAGATCATACGCATCTTGTGGGTTGCTCGGGAAAGCGATAACAAGGCCCGGGTCATTGACGAACCAAGATTCAATCATGTTGGCATGGAAGGGGCCGCTCCTAGTTTTCGCACCCAATGGTATCCTTACTGTCATCGGAACATCCGCCCCCCACCTCCACCTCAGTTGTGCGGCATTGTTAATCAGTGGATTCATGGCCAGAGCCGCAAAACCTCCGAATTGTATCTCTGCCATGGGCTTCATTCCACCTAGGGCCGCCCCAGTAGCTGAATTGATGATTATCGACTCAGAAAGGGGCATGTCAAGTAATTTCGACTGATGCCCCTTGGTCCTCAGAGGAATGTTCATTCCGAATGCACCAGCAACCTCCATGTCCTCGCCCATGAATACGATCTGTTCACCGTATTTTTCAGCCAGAGAAACCATAGCGTTCTGGATGGACCTGCTAAACGTCCAAGAATTGGGCGCATCAGAAAATTGCATTGAAATTTCGCCAGGGGCAAGCTCACTCTCTCCAGCCCGCCTCTCCGAGCTCATCGTGTCAAACTGCTGTGCATGACTCCTTGCGTTGTAAATTGAAGTAACTCCCTCGCCCACGCTGTTCCCCTCTGGCCATGGCATCTCCTCCATCGCCACCCTTGAATCATCGACGAATTCCCTTTCCTCTGATTCCATGGATTGCAATTCCTTCTCACTAGCCCCTAGCCCGATTAACAGGTTTCTGTGATTCGGAAGAGGATCTTTATCGGACCAGTAAGACATCAAATCTCGATCAACATAACCAGGGGGGGTGCCTGAAATTGAACCTAGGTAAAGGTCATCATGGTGGTGGGCATGTCCACAACCACGCATAGTTTCAACGTGAATAAGGGTGGACCCTCCTCCCGATATCGCAATTTCCCTAGCCACGCAAACTGAAGAATAGAATTGAGCGGGATCAGACCCATCTATGGTCCACGAGGGTATGCCCATAGCGTATCCCTTGTCTCCAAATGTCTCCGCACCAGATTGCCCAACAACAAACGTATCGAGGGCAATTTGGTTATTCTGAATCATGTAGCATATTGGCAACCCCCTGGTTCCAGCCAGATTCATCGCCTCCCAGAATTCCCCGCTACTACTACAGCCCTCTCCCACTGGGGCCAAATGGAACCTATCCAGTCCCATCCTGAGGGATGCTAGAGCTACACCTGTGGCAGTGGCACTAGCAATCGGTAGGGGAGCAGTTGGAGGAAGTATTCCCTTTTCCCAATTCCCAATGTGTAAATCTCTCCCGCCCGCGCCTTCATTGCCACCATCCATGTAGGAGCCGGATTTGCCCATTTGGGCAGATAGTACCTCCAAGGGGGTCTGGCCCATTGCCAGTGCCAATCCTACATCTCTGATCATTGGGGCTACAATATCCGAAATACCCGATCCCCCCTCTGGATTATCTATGGCTCTCTCCATTGCAGATGCGCATGCCACAATGCCCTCCTGCCACGTTGACCTGAATCCCTTGCCCCCAAATCTCCCGCCATCTGGGGTGGGGACTCCATCCGTAAAAAGCTCCTTCAGGTGTTCATCAATAATCCTAGTCCGAGTCATCCACCTCTGCCATTGCATTCGCTGCTCTAGACTGATCGACGATTCGTATGCAATTCTCCTAAGGCAAATCCGAATATCCAGTAGGAACCTGTCATTCCTCCTACCTATGTGACTTGCTCCGGTTCTCCGGGGTATGACCTCCGATTCACCAACCTCTGCAATTAGTGGTTCAAGGATACGCTCTGAAAGGGCCTCTCTAATCCGATTCACAAGGTCGATACAGAATTCATGGTAGGACCTGCCATCGAATGATGACGGCAAGCGCGCTTCGTCCCAGCACGTGGCCACAATTTCCAGATGCCCATCGTGCCTCTCTGCAACGAATCTGAGTAATTCAGACCTAGCCCTTGTCGATTGGAGCGGGTGCACGAATTGTAATTCGGAAATGGGCACCCAGTCCCTAGCGTGGATGACGGGGAGGTCAGTTTGTTTTGGAGTGTCTGAGGCACCCTCAAAACCCCCTCGCACCGCATCCTTGATCCGCTCGTCCCTCCTCAAGCATTCTTTCTCCAACTCCTCCATGCTTACCGACAACGCCCTCTCCCATACTTCGACCCCTCTGCGCCTCCCTTTTCCTGAGCTCGACCTATCGAGGGTCACCCTCACCCTGGAACCGCATTCCATACATGTTCGGTCTAGCCTAGAGGTACTCCCACTCCTCGTCTTCCAGACCTGGTGTTTCGAGCAATCCGGGCATTTCCACAGTCCTCGCCTAGGGTCCTTCATACATTCTCCGAGGGAAACATAGTACAACAATTATTCGATTGATTGAAGAAAATTTCACCACATATTGGGAAAAATACTCCAATAAATCGATTACATAAAGATAATTATTACCTTTTACCATAAAAAAACGCTAGACTGAAATATATTTCACCACAATTAATATTTAGCAATACTGGAATCCACTGAATCAGACCACAAATGAATCCCACCTTCCAAGTTCAGTACTCTTTCATTTTCCCATCCGGCTTGAACTAGGAATCTCACGACCGCACCAGACCTGCCTCCCGTTCTGCAGTAAACAACAATGTCCCGATCGGAAGGAATTTCGGAAACTCTCTGGGGAACTGAAGTGTGTGTAATTCTCAGGTCCGTCCCTTCCAGGGTTACTATGCCCTCTTCGATTTCAGAACGCACATCTAGTAGAAACGGCATCCAACCCTCTTTCTTCTTGGACACGAAATCAACAGGTCTAATCGAACTCACTCCCAAATTATCATCTCCGAGGCTGGTCACAGCAGCCCTCTCAGGATTGCGATTGAATGTAAGGACCCTAGTAATCATTGTCAGAGAGTCGACCGTGAGTAGCTTTCCACTGAGAGAGTCCCCAATCCCCAGTATTATCTTCAGTGCCTCTGTAGCCTGAATGGTTCCAACTAAGCCGGGTAGAACCCCCAATACTCCTGCCTCTGCGCAGTTGGGGGCCAATTCGGGCGGCGGCGGCTCTGGAAACAGGTCCCTGTAGTTGGGCCCCTCCTCGTAATTGAACGTCGAAACTTGGCCTTCGAATCTGTGTACGCTGCCGAATACCCACGGTTTTCCAAGAATCTCGCAGGCATCCCCAATGAGATATCTAGTCTCAAAGTTGTCAGTTCCGTCGATTACAACGTCATATTCAGAAATGATCGACAAAGCATTTTCCCCAGTCAACCGTTCCACGATTGGCAAGAAATCCCCGTCCTCATTCAATTCCTTCAGTCTCATCGATGCTGATTGTGCCTTAGGATCCCCGATGTTAGAGGAGGAGTGTATCACCTGCCTTTGGAGATTTGAGAGGTCCACGGAGTCGTGGTCGATAATTCCAATCTTCCCTATTCCTGCTGCAGCCAAGTAAAGTAGTGCGGGGGAGCCAAGACCCCCTGCTCCAACCACTAGGACAGAGGACTCCAGCAATCTGGCCTGGCCCTTCTCACCGACATGGGGGAGCACCAAGTGTCGTGCATATCTCCGCCGCTCCTCCTCGCTCAGCGGGTCCACCATGTGCTTGCGAATATGAACAAGGACATTTGGCCTTCGGTCCAAAAGCCTCAGTGCTGGTCTTCTAGCCACCTTTCAGCATCTATAGCAGCTTGACACCCCATCCCAGCCGCCGTAATGGCCTGCCTGTATCTCGTATCCACAACATCTCCCGCGGCGAAGACCCCTTCCACACTGGTCATCGTATTCGACTTGTGCAGGATGTACCCCTCGTCATCCATCTCAACCTGATTCTCTAGATACTGGGTAATCGGCTTGTGACCAATGGCAATGAATGCCCCGCTGCACGAAATCCCCTCCTCACTTCCATCGCGCGGATCTTCGAGAATAGCACCGGTAAGTCCGTTTTCATCAGAAGTCCAAGACTTCACTTGTCTGAAAGTCTTGATTTCGATCTTAGGATGGGCCTCAGCACGCTCATACATCACCTTGGAGGCTCGAAAAACTTCTCTTCTGTGGATAATCGTGACCTTGCTTGCGAATCTAGTAAGGAAAGTAGCCTCTTCCATGGCCGAGTCCCCTCCTCCTACTACTATGACTTCCTCGTCCCGGAAAAACGCACCATCGCATGTCGCACATGTGGAGATCCCCCTGCCCTTCTGAGCCTCCTCGCCCTCGGCCCCTAGCCAGATGGCCTCGGCACCGGTGCAGATGATTACTGATTCAGCCCGGAATTCCTCTCCCTCAACCCAAACTTTGTGAGGTCGGCTCGAGAAATCTACTCTTTCCACATTCTTATCATGGACTTCGAGGCCAAATCTCTCTGCTTGCTCCCTCATATGAACCATCATCTCCGGTCCGCCTACTCCTGTCGGATATCCGGGGAAGTTCTCTACATCAGAAGTTAGCATTAGCTGACCCCCTGACATGTATCCAGCAAACATTAGTGGCTCCAAAAGTGCCCTAGCCGCATACAGTCCGGCAGTATAACCAGCAGGTCCTGACCCAATGATGATGACGTTGCGAACTCCCTCGGCCACGAGCCTCCCAATGTGGGGACGTCCTTCAACTCTACCTCTGTCATTCCACCATAGAGGCAACCGCGCCAACCGCAGCTCTGGCATGTGGCTCCAGCCGGGGCTCAATGTGTTCCGGCTCCGCTCCAGGGCCAATAATTCCCAGTCCTATGGGCTTTCCGTGCTTTATTTGCAGCTCAATTACAGCCTTGGTTACAGATTGTCCCATAACCATTCCATGATCGGTTTCCCCCTTCTCAATTATGCCAAGTACAACTGCTCCATGGATATCTTCTCGTTGTAGCAATCTGTCTAGGGCCAACGGAGCCTCCATCGAACCGGGGACCCACACTGTTTCAGAAACCTCCCATTTCTTCGACTCGGCTTCATCTATTGCGAAGGCAAGCATCCGGCTGACCTCCTCTTTGTGGAATGATCCACAAACTACCCCCATCCTCATCCTTCGACCTCCATTCTCCGAATAGTGTCTACAACGGCTTGGGTTCTAGAGTCAATCTCTATGTTCACCATGTCCCCCTCGCCTTTACCCCCAATGGTCGTGGATCTGATGGTTTCGGGTATGATATGGAGGCTGAACGAACTATCAGTAACTTCTCCAACAGTGAGTGACATCCCGTCAACTGCAATGAATCCCTTCTCAAGGATGTAGGGTATAGCGCCACTCGGACTCTCAATCCGCAAGTCAAAACCCTCTCCCCTTTCCAATTTCTCGACAATGCGCGCCTTGTCCATCACATGTCCAGACAAGATGTGCCCCCCCAATTCATCGCCAACCTTCAGTGACCTCTCTACGTTCACTAAATCTCCCTCGCTTAGGTTGCCAAGTGTCGTCCTTCGAAGCGTCTCCTCTATCGCATCGAAACTAATCCTGCTCCCATTAATGCCTACAACTGTCATGCAAACCCCATCCAGAGAAACGCTAGCACCAATCACAATACCCTCGTCAAAACCCCCGAGGTCAATCGTAATTTTCAGCACACCGTCGCCCTGCTTAATACTGGAAACTGGGGCAACCCCTGCAACTATTCCCGTGTACATTCTAGTCCTCCTCGTAGGGTCCCCCTTCAGAGGTTGGCCAAAGATCCAGTATCCTCGCGATGATTTTCCTTGTCCCATCCAGATCATCTGAAAGACCCTCGACCCTAGTTAGTTCGACATTAGAGTATCCATGACTGTCTAAACCACTCCTTACAGAGTCGATTGAGTGTTTCTGATCATAACCTAGTGCAATCACGTCTGGCTTCACTACTTTCAGAATGTCGAAGATAGGGGTACCGGGAGGATTCCCAACTATTGCGTCGTCAACCGGCTTCAAACCCTTAACCATCCTGCATCTCAACTCCTGGCTCGTCACAGGCTCGTGCTTCTGGGCCCTTACGGTGTCATCATGCGCTACAACTACGACCAATTCATCGCCCAGGGACTTAGCCTGCTCCAAGTAGTGAAGATGACCGGCATGGAGGAGGTCGAAAACACCAACCGCCATTACTCGCGCCATGTATCTCCCTCTTGTCCCGACGTCTAGTCATTGCCCTTTTATGCCCCCATTGAAGGCAGTATGTCGTCTCCCGTGATCATTGGGATTCCATGCCTCTCTGCATATTCACGAGCTCCATCCAATGATAGTGCACCATCCCCCTCGGGTTCAAGCATCTCTGCCCCGATGGTGCAAGGAACTTGGCCGGACAGCCTAGCCATCGCTACGGCCAATTCAGTGTGTCCCTGCCTCGTAGAGAGGCCCCCTGGTGATTCACGGCAGAGGGGAATGTGGCCCGGGGTCCTGAACTCGCGCCCAAGGGCATCCATTGCAGAATCGCTGTCACCGCCCAATAATTCCCCGGAAAGCTCCCCAAACCTACGAGTAGTAAGTGCCCTATCCCTGTCGGTGATTCCCGTATATGTTTCACGATGGTTAAGGGACAATGTGAATGCAGACCTGCTATCATATTGCAGATCGTTTGTCACAAGCCTTGACAACACCGGATTCTCCCTCACCAGCGAATCATGCGTGTGAATGTCTTGAAGCCATGGTAAGCCAAACAACTCCCCTACTTCGTCTCCAATCGCCAAAAATAGAAGGCCGCCGCAATCCTTCCTCAGCCTTCTCATTATCTCTGGGGTGGCGGCTGTCGCAGGCCACAGAAGGTCCGTCTCTTTCTCCCTGAAATCAGAGTCGAAAATCATCACAGGTTGGCCGGATGCGAACGCCTCAATCGCAGCTGCCACGTCGGAACCCATGCTTGCCGGAGGGGCCATCCATACCCCTTATTTTCGGTCATGACTTCTGCGAACCGAATCATTCTCATTCACATACTCTGGCGGTATAACATGGAAGGGGGAAGAGAAGCCATTGCTCCAGTCAGGGTTGACTTGGCCGGAGGTTGGACTGATGTACCGCCTTACACAGAGGATTTCGGTGGAGAGGTAGTAAATTTCACCATTGACAGGTACGTTAAGGCAACAACATACGAATCCTCAGTAAAATTCTCTTTTGGCGTTCCATCCGGTTCAGGACTAGGTTCTAGTGGTGCGATGAACGTAGCTAGAGCAGCCCTTGCTTCCCCCGGTGGCAATCTGGAAAGCATAGCAGAGGAAGCATACCGCATCGAAGCAGATGCAGGAAATCTAGGAGGGCGTCAAGACCAGTGGGCTTCAGCCATTGGAGGATTCAACCACTTGATATTCTTTGGCGACAGGGTCGAACGTATGCCTTTCGAACCAATGAGGTCATCAAGGATTTGGCTTCGCAAGCACCTTCTACTGGCAAACTCAGGAATAACGAGGAAGTCGGGAGACCTGCATGAATCCATCTGGTCTCGATATTCGGAGAGTGATAAGGACGTAATCGAGGGACTGCACATTGTGCGTTCGGCCGTGAAAGATATGGCAACAGGCCTCCAACAAGATAGGAGAGACCTGATTGTCGACTCAATGAGAAAGACCTCGGAAGGAGTCGACACCATGGCACCCGAAATCCACGATCCATTCAGGGAAGTCATGGACCCGATGGTCGACTCTGGCATGGTTTCATCTTGGAAGGCAGTTGGTGCTGGCGGAGGTGGTTTTACCGCATTGATTTGTCACCCATCTAGCACCGAAGACGTACGAAATACACTGAAATCGTCTGATTGGGACGTTTTGGAATGGGACTACGAGGATGAAGGTGTTCAGATACTTTAGTCCGAACCCATAAACGTGGCCATTCGTCGCCCCACCCATGGTGGGGCGTTCATCTGCGATAGCATCTGCCTTGGTGCTGCTGTTCATTCTCCCGCTAGCTTCGTCCTCTATTTCACCAGTCGATCAGGGCAAGGGAGGATTGGATGCTGATGGCAAATGGGTCCTCAGCGTAGAGTCCGACTTGCATGCCGAATGGTGGCTCCACTGGAGCAGAGATAAGGACTCAGACTCAATCGATGACCGGCTTGAGTGGCTATTGCAGCAACCAGAACAAGTTCAGCAGGACTGGTGGAGGAGGGCGCCTGAGGGGAGTGCTAGGATATTCATTGACTACAACCACCATCCCACCGATGCTGACGTCTCAGCACTAGAGGATCTAGGGGTTCAGGTCACGTTTCGTCCGAAATACCTTGACACTGTAACCGCAACAGCCCCGTTTAGCTCAATACTTTCTGAGAATGGAATACTTTCCCTGCCGGGAGTTGTCATGATTGAGGATCTAGGCCTTGCGGAGCCGAACATGCACGAGGCGGTTCCAAACATGGGTGTTGATCAGGTATGGAACGACTTCGGATTTGACGGCACAGGATCAGTCATCGCTATCCTCGATACTGGGGTGAGGGGCGATCACGAGGGCCTCAACGATATGGACGACGAGCCATTCACTATGGGCTGCGATCAACCAGATCCCGACCCAACCAATCCGAACCCAATCCCAATTGATTGCGATCCGAAGATTATTGCCTTCTTCGATTCTGTCTTCACGGACTCAGAACAGGACCCCTCGACATCTTACGACTCGGGAACTCACGGGAGTCACGTGGCTGGGATAGCCGCTGGGACCGGAGGTGGACAAACAGACCCAACCACGGGACTCAAGTACGTGGGAGCCGCTCCTGGGGCATTCCTGATCAACCTGCTAGCATGCTGTGACGGAGACATCGAGGACGTTATCCAAGGGGCCCAGTGGGCTATCGATAACAAGGACAAATATGGTATCGACATAGTCACATCATCTCTTGGTGAGCAGCAGTTGGAGATACACTTCGACAATGATGGAAGCTCTGCCTGGAGCAGGCAGATGGACTCGGTAGTAGAGGCGGGAATTATTACCACCCTGTCAGCAGGTAATGAGTTCGGGGGAGCAACCTTCGCCGGATGCAACACGATAGACAGTCCCGGAGACGCAAATCTGCCAGTAACGGTGGCGAGCTTGGACAAGGACCTCGGCCTAGCGATTTACAGCAGCCGCGGGTACACATCAGATGGCAGGGTCAAGCCAGATGTCGCGACCATCGGCTCTAGCATTATGGCCCCAGACGCAGCGACTAGCGATGGCTACACCAGCAAGTCAGGCACCAGCATGGCCACCCCCCTGATGGCAGGGATTGCCGCTCTGATGGTAGAGGCCAATCCAGACATCACCCCAACCGAGTTCAAGGACATCATCTCTGCACACTCCATTGAGAGGGACCTCCAGTTGCTGGACGATCCCGGATTCAATGACTGCAGTATCCTGGAGACTCGCCCGGACAACGAGTTCGGGTTTGGTCAGGCAGACCCGCTAGCGTTCGTCGAGGCAGCAGGCAGCATCGACAGATCTCTGAATGTTAGCATGGACGTAGAAACTCTGCAGCAGATAGGAAACGAGTCTTACATCTCGGGAACCGCATCGGGAGTAGCACCGGGAATGGGCCTGGTGCAGGTTAGAGTTGGAGGCGGCGAGTGGAAGGGGGCAGCAGACATGTCAGGGGACTGGGGCCAGTGGAGGGTCAAGCTAGATCCGCATGATAAGTCGGGCAACTCCACAATTTATGCACGATTAGTCGCTTCCGAGAACAGCATCTCACCCATTGATTCCAGAAGGGTCATTCTCGTCGACGGAGATGTTTCGAGTAGTTCCTCGGGGGACCTCACAAAATTGAGCAGCACAATATTCTGGATTCCATTCATAGCTTCAGTTGCAATTATCGGCATCGTTTCGGTAAGGGAGCGTTGGATTACAAAGATCAGAGGCGAAGATGAACTCGTCCCATCTGCAGAAATATTGACCACCTACGCCATTACACGTAAAATCGGCTCAGCAATTGACCCTCGTCAGATCCCGGGCAGGTGGAACTCAGCTAGAGAGTCTTGGAACGATGGCAAGTCGCTGGTTGAGAACCAATTCAGAAGGTACGTCTCTCTCTCCATACTCTACACTGCCCAAGGCCTCCCTGCAGGATTTACCAGTGTGACGTTTGTTGCTTTCTTGGTAGCTAACGGGGCGTCTCCAGAGCAGATAGCTGCCCTATTCGCAACGATAGCGCTTCCTTGGACTTTCAAGTTCATCTGGGGGCCAGTTGTAGATGCAGTCCAGTTCCCTTCTTACGGACTAAGGAGACCTTGGATCCTATTTGCTCAGACTGGTATGATTATTACTTTGGGGGCATTGCTTTTCGTACCTGATCTGAATGCCTCAATAGAGCTCGTGACTCTAATGTTGTTCATACATAACCTGTTCTCTTCACTACAAGACGTGAGCGTGGACGCCTTGGCAGTCGACGTTCTTCAGCCTGACGAGGTCGCGAAGGCGAACGGCTTCATGTTCGCAGCAAAGAGAGGTGGGATAATTATCGGAGGAGCAGTTGTTGGGATGTTGGTCTTGGACTTCGGAATTAAGGCCGCCATCATGGTCCAACTCCCTCTCCTGGCTCTGATAATGTGCCTCCCCCTCTTCCTGAGGGAGAGGCCTGGCGATCGTTTGTTCCCCTGGCAGAGATTCGCCGATGGACAAGATGTTGATGGCGATTCTGATACGGCCAAGGAGAATTTGTGGGAAGCAGAAGAGGCCCTACCTTGGGAAGATGACCACGAAGATGATTTCAGAGTTGCCAGCTGGGTCTCTGGAAATTTATATGGGAATCAGATACAGGGTATCGCCGTACTTCTTTGGGCAAGCATAGTAGTGATGCTTATCGGAGGCGCATTGGGGATAATTTACCTCGTTTCGGGCGTGGCCTCATTCGATACCATTGCCTCGCCACTAAAGAAGGTAGGATGGTACGCCTTCCTGCTATCATTGTCAGGAATAGCGATTGGAAAGTTCCTCTTGCCTGCTGTTTCTGACTTCCGCATATCGAACCCCCTGAGCGTCTCGACTAGGACCGGACTCGCAGTTCCTGCCTACAACATTGTCAAGGGATTCTCTCTCAGGTCTTCTTTCCTGCTCATATTCCTCTGCCTACTGTCCGAGATGTACGTCTTCGTTGATCCTATAGTGGTTGATATTTTCATCAACGAGGCAGGATGGACGCAGACGAAGTACAATGGGATCATGGGAGGGATAGTGATTCTCTTCCTAATGGGGGGGCAGATTCTAGGAGGATTCCTGGGAGATAGGTTTGGAGTCAGGGAAGTTGCAATGGTGGGCTTCACCCTCCTCGCACTCGGCAATGCTGGCCTCGCAATGCTTGAGCCTTATTGGACCAATACCGGAATAATGACCGTCTATCTTTGCCTAAGGGCAATAATCAGCGGCCTTGCATGGATTTGTATAATCTCGGTATCAATGAGGCTCACCTACAGCAAAGCAGGAGGAACCCAGTTCACTGCATATATGTCGATGTTCAACCTCTCCGCAGTAATTGCATACCAATTCACTGGTAGGATGGTCGAGATTTTTGACTACATCTCAGCACTTTACTTGGGAGCGGCACTCACCCTATTCACCGTAGTGATTCTCGTCTTCATTGATCCAGACGAATGCGACCGAGTCCTTGAGGGACGTTTGGGTGGTGACGATGAGCCGGACGGCGATCTCGGAGAGACTCCCGATGGTTGGTGGGAGTCAGAGAATGAGAGTGTGGGAAGGGATGGCGTCGTTTCTTGACCAACTAATGTCCGCAGATACGGACTTCGTTTTCTTCAGCCAGACCATCTGTCCATACTGTGTCAGGGCATCTAGGACGCTGGAAGCCAACGACCTGACCTATACTGAGGTCAATCTGGACCATTACGAGGGAATGAGGAGAGAACTAGTAATGGAAACTGGTCATCGAACCGTCCCGGTAGTTTTTGACACCAGAGGGGATAAACCCATCTTCGTAGGTGGGTCTGACCACCTGATAGACTATCTTTGAGCGTTTTCTGCCATCTCTTCTATGGCGCCTCTGAGCTCCTCTAATTGATTCAGATTGACCATGTGCCCCTTCTCATGCTCCAGCCTAGTGACGGGCCATCCAGCACTCTCGAATAGGTCAGCATGCTCTCGAGCCAGATCGATCGGTACAAGGTGGTCTTTGGCCCCATGCATCCACGCTACTGGACGGGGCTTGAGAAAAGGCAGAGAGTCCCTCAGCGATTCGCCACGAACCGTCTTTGTCCCAATAAGGACCAATCCAACGATATTGTCAACAGAATCGGTCTCCAGAAGGGCGGATGCCATCGCACCTCCCTGTGAGAAGCCACCAACAATAATGGGGCCATCAGGCAATATCTCCAAGATTCCCGACAACGACTCTTCCATTTGGGACATTGACTCATCCCAGGAGATGCCGTCCTCGAAAAGCCACCATGCAAAACCCCCTCTGGTAGGATGACTAATCCTCGCCTGCGGACATAAAGTCGACCATCCCTCGGGAGTTATCCCCCTTGCAAGATCCTCCATCCTTTCAGACGTACCAGTCATTCCATGCATCATTATGAGCGTACCCCCGCTCATTCAATCCCTCACAGATTCCATTGGAAAACCAATGCCCCAGCAACCTTGAGGTGGACGAATGATGATTGGCCACGGACCGTTACTGTAAGTGAGTACTCTCCAGAGTTGGAAGGTATGGTGCCTATCGCCCCCTTTTCAGTCGCCCCAGATCCCCATGCGCGAGTGAGGGGGGAAGCTCCGGCATGATCCTTCATTGTTAGGGAACCAGACGAGGCCCCATTGGATGAAATTTCCACATCAAGATACCAAACCAAGGTATCCCAATCTCCTTCCGATGGGTGCCCATCATCGAAAAATGAGTCATATATCTCCTGGTCATTCTCCTCATACAGTCGATCAATTAGGTCCCTAGCCCTATAGAAAAACACATCCCCCTGATAGCTCGATCTGGCGACATTCAAATCCATTCGTAATTGGTTCCTCCCCTCCGAGTCCTCCCAAACTAGCCTTTCTAGGAAACCATCACTCCCGCTGAATGTGTATTGCAATTCATGGCCTTCTGAAGATTCCGCACTCACCCTAGCATTTCCATTGTTAATGGAATTAGTAGTAGCACTCCATTCTTGACCGAATAGAGTGAATGACCATTCATCGCCGATGACCCATGGGAATGAGAATACTTGCTGAGGCACCCCATTTTCGTATACGGACAGGCCATCAATTGTCATTCGTCCAAGAAATGGATTATGGTTGATTACCGCATGTCTCTGAGCCTCTCTCTCAGAAGAGATTCCGACTTGGTAATCCCCAGATTCGTTATCAATTTCTGCAACAACTAGCCTTGCGCTGTCTTCTCCGAATTGCGGCGTGATAAATGTGTACAGCCAATTATTTCCAACTTCCCATTCTGGGAGCGCCATGTTGTCACTCTCAGATTCTTCCGATTGTCCAGAGTCGCCTGTCTCGATGCAACCGGAGAGAATGCACATCGCCATCAATGAGGCCATGCCAATTGCATACCCGCCCCTCATAGCCATGCGAAGGGGGCCGCAGTCAAGAGACTGACGCTTCGACTATCAGAGTAATCCAGCGATAACAACTGAGACTATTGACATCAGCTTGATCAAGATGTTCAGTGATGGCCCACTTGTATCCTTGAATGGGTCCCCAATGGTATCTCCGACGACTGCTGCAGAGTGGGCGTCATCACCCTTCTCTGCTCCAGATATCTCGCCTTGCTCGATCGCCTTCTTCGCGTTGTCCCAAGCACCGCCTGCGTTAGCCATGAATAGGGCCATCAGGACACCCGTGGCGGTCGCTCCAGCTAGGGTGCCGCCTAGAGCGGCAGGACCTAGGGCCAGACCAATAATTACTGGGCTAGAGATTGCAACTAGTCCTGGCATGACCATCTCACGCAGAGCGGCCTGTGTCGAAATGTCGACGCACGTGGCGCTGTCCGGCTCCACGCCCTCTCTGCCTTCTAGGAGACCGTCTATTTCTCTGAATTGACGGCGGATCTCAACAATCATCGCTTCAGCAGCCCGGCCAACGGACTTCATCGTCATTGCAGCTACCACGAAAGGAAGCGCACCGCCGATTAGGAGTCCTATGACCACTTCTGGGTTAGTGAGTGAGAGTGCAGCAGCGTCCAAGCCGGCACTTGTCTTGTAGGCTGCAAACAGAGCCAGAGCCGTTAGGGCTGCGCTTCCGATAGCGAAACCCTTTCCGATGGCAGCAGTTGTGTTGCCTATCGAGTCAAGGCCATCGGTGATGTCTCTAACTTCCTTGCCCAGCCCGGACATCTCAGCGATTCCCCCTGCATTGTCAGCTACAGGCCCGTAGGCATCGACAGTCATTGTAACGCCAACTGTTCCTAGCATGCCCATTGCAGCCATTGCGATTCCGTATAGGCCAGCATCACCGCCGCCCATCACGTCATTGGCACCGTATATTCCAGCTGCCATAAGAAGCACTGGAATCAATACCGACTCCATCCCAACAGCAAGACCTGCGATTGCATTCGTTGCGCTACCGGTCTTGGAGGCCTCCCCAATGTAAGGGATGGCCTTTACTTGGAACCCGAATACAGGCTCTATGCCAGTGTAGTACTCGGTAACTAGGCCAATCATGATGCCTACGAGACTGCCGATAGCAACTGCCCAGACAACGGTCTGATCTAGGCCTAGCTCACCTAGGGCGAGGTATCCCCCGCCGATGAATAGTGCCGCACCAATGAAGGTGGTGTTCCTGAGGGCTGCGCCAGCGTCCATGTTCTTCATCGCCGAAATCGAGAATACCCCGATAATGGATGCCACATAACCGACAATGGCCAGTGCTATTGGAATCATCAGATAGTCAGACCCCAAATCACTGCTCGCTGCTGCAATCACCATTGCTGCGATTATTGAGCCAACGAACGACTCGAAGATGTCAGCACCCATGCCGGCTACGTCACCGACGTTGTCACCGACGTTGTCGGCTATGACGCCAGGATTTCGAGGATCGTCCTCGGGGATTCCTGCTTCGACCTTGCCTACGAGGTCCGCTCCTACATCGGCAGCCTTGGTGTAGATTCCACCACCCACACGGGCGAAGAGTGCGATGGACGATGCACCCATTCCGAATCCTGCGATGTTGCTTACAGACAGGAACTCAGTTTCCGTGAAGTAGTACATTAGTGAGATTCCGAATAGCCCAAGTCCTCCAACTGCTAGGCCCATAACTGCACCGCCGTTGTATGACGTGGTTAGTGCAGCAGCCTGACCTCCGCTAGCCGCAGCCTGTGCTGTTCGACCATTCGCACTTGTTGCTGAGCGCATACCGCTGAATCCGGCAGCACCACTGCAAAGTGCACCAATGATGAATGCAACCATGGTCTCCATCCCAAGGTCGTCATTGTAGTTCCCTCCAAAGAACAGAAGAGCTGCAACACCGGCTATGAATACTGAAAGCATCCTGTACTCAGCCATCATGAAGGCCATGGCCCCATCCTGGATTCTCTCAGTGATTTTTGCTACCGTCTTGTTCTCAATCTCAATCGAGTCTACCTTTCTATAGAGCATGAATGCGACGACAAGGCCGAAAACCCCTGCCATCATTCCATACATTCCTAGTTGTTCTCCGTCCATAATATCAACCTGTTTCGGCCCGCGGACAAAAGTCCCACTTATAATTCAAGTCATAGAAGACGCCCCGGAGGGGCGACCTACCTCCTATGTCTCAAAACCACATTAGCAAATGCATCTAGGACTCCGGCACCATCATGTTCCCTCTGGAAAGCAACCATTTCTTCTTCAGTAATGTGCCCCCATCCGAAAGATCGCTCTATCCTATGCTTTGCGGCCTCCGGGTGAAACTGCAAACCCCATGCCGGCATTTTTTCGCCACCCTCCCCAATTACTCTGACCGCGGTGACGAAATTATGCTCTGCCGAACCAAGCAATTCACAGCATTCTGGAACCGTGATGACATGGTCCTGGTGGGAGTAAAGAACCACTGGCCCCCCTTCCCTCTCCGTTCTTAGATCGAACAACTCATCCCTCGACCCGGCTTCATTTAGCGACAAGTCCCAAACTCCGCTAGACATCTTTTCCGCTCTGGTGACCTCGGAACCAAGTGACTTGCATAGCAGTTGATGCCCAAAGCAAATTCCCAATGTTGGAGTCCCGGTTGTGGATGCAACTCTCATCAACGAAGAGGCACTATTCATCCAATCCTCCCACATCGTTACGTTTCTTCGGGAACCCGAGCAAACCACTGCATCCACGTCAATCAACTCGAGCCACTCCCTCATTTCGTCGTCCTCCAACTCGCTCGGAAGCGCAATTCTTGTGAATCTGGCCGAATTCCCATTCATTTCGACCTCGCAGCTCTCCCAGAATTCGTAGTCGTAGTCCCAGTGCGGCACGTCCTCCTCCGAAAGAAGTACAATCCCCTCTCTGGACGCCCTCTTCCCTGAATCGTTAGACTGCATCTGTGGTGTAACCAGCAGAACTTCCACATCACCACCCTTCGCCATGGGGATAATGACCTCCTGATTTCCTCCATGTCCGAACTCAGATCTTTCCACAAGGAGGTCAATGACGAGGACCCTCAATGTGTCGCCCATGCCAGTCGGAAGGGGCGATTGTTTGAAAGCCCCCCGCATACACAGGGGTCCGAGGGCGGCGTCATGGTGGACAAGCAAGTGATTCTCGACTCCGTCGGTCCCGTGCAAGCAGTCTTGGATGCCCATGATGGCGTCGTTAATGTGATCGACACAACTGATGGCATCATCTCTATTTCACTCGAGGGCGGTTGCACTGGATGCAGTGCGACGCCTATGACCGCCATGCAAATTTACTACTCGCTAATGAAATTGGAAGATGTAAACGATGTTCTGTTCGTTAACGGCGAGCTGCCTGCATACATGAGGGCATTCATAGACGACAAGATCGGTGGAGAGGGTAGTCAGTAGTCACTCCTCTTCGCGGCGCATCTTCCTGATTTTGTGCGGATTCATCTCGCCCTGCACATCTTTTCCTTTCAGATTTAGAGTCGCTGAAATCGCAACTATTACTGCCACCATTGCCATTGGCAGGGCCATCGATCCCGAACCCCAGAGCTCTCCTCCCATGGAATTGAGGAGAATCAGCATTATTGCTGAAATAATGCAAAGAGATGCTATTGTTCGCTGTGCAAGAACCTCCCCTTTCTCAGTTCTTGCGAATGTTCCAATGGACATCCAGAGAAGAGTGGCCACCCCGCAGAAGCTTACTGACAAAGTCTCCAGGAAATCCACGATTCCTATGGCCATGCACGGCCCAAGGGGTGTTTACTTGAGAGGATTGGGTAATTTTTTCTCACTTTCCAACAAC
This sequence comes from Euryarchaeota archaeon UBA438, assembly GCA_002504435.1. GTDB lineage: Archaea > Thermoplasmatota > Poseidoniia > Poseidoniales > Thalassarchaeaceae > MGIIb-O5. The sequence goes on along the minus strand of DAQP01000008.1, from coordinate 21,761 downwards.
AAGAGGCCGACGAACCTTCATCTGGTAGTTCAATCAGCGAACACCATGGGACTGATGCGCGGACTCATCCTAGCCGCGATCGCGCTTCTACCAGGCGTATTCCTAGGTTTGTTGGCATACATCCTAATGGGGGGCAATACAAACTCCACAGACCCCTCCGATTTCATGTTCTTGCCATGCTATGGAGTCCCGATGCTTTTCATTGGCGCCGCATTTGTCCTTGGAATGAGGGGCGATCCGGAGGTTGAGTGATGAAAAGGTCCGAGAAGGCCATAATCATCGGTGAACTTCTGGATGAGATGTACCCGGAAACGCCGATACCCCTGGATCACGACGACCCCTACACGCTTCTGGTTGCGGTGATGCTCTCCGCTCAGACCACCGATAAGAAGGTCAACGAGGTGACCCCCCAACTATTCTCTGCCGCAAATACGCCCCAGGAAATGATGAAACTAGAGGTCAGTGAAATACAGCACCACATCCGACAGATAGGACTCGCCCCAACAAAGGCCCGGAACCTGAAAAGAATGGCCCAACAGATTGTCCTCGCCGGAGGAGAGATCACTCCAGACTGGGAGTTCTTGGAATCCCTCGCAGGAGTCGGTCACAAAACCGCCAGCGTAGTTATGTCCCAAGCGTTTGGGATACCAGCATTCCCCGTTGATACCCACATACACCGTCTAGCATCCAGATGGGGGCTCTCTGACGGGAGGAGTGTGGAGAAAACAGAAAGGGACCTGAAGAGAGTCTTTCCAAGGGATACTTGGAATCGCAGACACTTGCAGATTATCTACTTCGGAAGAGAGCACTGCCCTGCAAGGAGGCACGACATGGAGGGATGCCCGATTTGCTCATGGGCTTCAACAAAGAAGAGGAAGAGGGAGGAGAAGAAGAAATGGTGAGGGATGTATTCAGGGGTAGGATATTCTCCTCATCGTTTGGAAGAGGTGACAGGATTGTCATCGGAAAATGGGAAGAGTCCCCATTAGGCAGATTCACAAATGTGATGTGGGCAGATCCCAATGGCAAAAGGACACTTTTCTCTCCTTCCGAGGAACACTCTGAATACGTCTCATCCCTATACACATTCGAAGAGATAAGGATTGTTCCAATAGAAGTCAATATTGCCGGTAAATCGATTTCAGTCCAAGCAGATGACTTGAGCGTCTCAATGTTCTGGGGCTTCACACTCCCTCTTCCAATTCCCCGCCCACTCTGGTTCATTTCATCTGTAGAGAACTTCTTTGCAAGGATTTTGTTTGGAACAAAGACCCATGGTTTGGCCAACAATGGGAACGAGGAATGGTACTCAGTCCGGGGGATTTCATGGTTGAAGGGCGCAAGTGCAAAGGTTTCAGGGGATGATTTGGGAGACATGACTAGAAGATCGGACTCTGCATGTTTCGGATTCAGTGAACCGCCGGTTAGGCCTGCGGCCGTCACACTCTCTTCCATAATCCAGAAGTAAAGGTCATCATTGTGCCCCCTCTCCGGTGTATATGGCAGAACCTGTGACCCTATCAATTGGAGACAAAGCCCCAGACTTCGAGGCCGCCTTGACAGATGGTTCGACAATCATTCTCTCAGAGATCCTATCTTCTGGAAGGGGGGTGATATTGTACTTCTATCCTCGTGACAACACACCCGGTTGCACTGTTCAGGCATGCGATTTCAGAGACAACATAGGAAGGCTGGAAAATAATAAGTGGGCAGTATTGGGAGTCTCTACAGACTCTGCCAAGTCCCATGAGAAATTTATTTCCAAACACGAACTCCCATTTGACCTAATTGTCGATGAAGACGCTGAACTCCACCAGGCCTATGGGACATGGAGGGAGAAGAATATGTATGGAAAAACGTACATGGGGACTCTGAGATCTACATTCGCCATAGGCGTTGACGGGAATCTTGAGTGGGTCGGATACAAGGTTGGTTCAAAGGGGCATGTCGACAAACTGATTGAAGAATTAGGGATGGTGTGAGAAATGAGTCAGGAATCTAGACGAGAAATCGTTGAGCGATTCCTCAGGCGTTGCGTTAAGTACGCAGACGAGTCGATTCGAAGGAAGCGTCAGAGAGGGGATAGTGAGGACGAGATTTCCAAATGGGTCGCCTACAGGGACTTCACAGCGCACGCCGTTGAGGAAGTCGCATCAGGTGATTTGGACTCATGGCTTGAAGACGGCCCTGTGTCCTACGAACCTGAAAATTAGAGCTCGGAGAGCTGGTCCATTCCCCCTATGCCCAACTCGTGCTTGTTGGTGTCCACCCTCATCCCGGCACCTGCAACCATTAGGAGAGTATCATCGTCATTGATAGCGAATACTGGGAGTCCCAGCCTAGCTGCCATCTCTTGCACCCTCCTCCTGCAAACGTCTCTCTGGCTAGGCATATGGACCAAGGAACCCAGGTCAACTAGAATCATATTGCCTCCTGAAAGGACATCAGACATTCCTTCTGTGTGGAGTCTATGGAGCGTGTCAGGCTTGAGGTAGACAACCTGCCTCTGAGCTTCCGGTGTCATCCTCCCTGTCCTGTCCGCCCACCCCTGCTCATCCAGGTAGTGGAAAACATCCTCCGCTTGCGGCCCCGGATCAACTGTGGCCCCTTTCTTCGAAATACTCGCCCCACTGACCTTCGACGGATCGGGTAATCCCAGTAGTCGGAACAGGTTGGCCATGATGGCGCCGATGACTAATCCTCAAAGAGTGCTTCGATGTCTTCGTCGTCCAGAGCCTCTTCTACGGACACTGCCACATCCTCCGGGACAGCTTCGTCAACCTCTTCCTCGACCGTCTCGCCTGTAAGCTCCTCGAAAGCCTCTGCTACTCCCTCTCCAGAGAACCTGTCAACTTCGGATTCGACGCTTTCATAGGTCTCCTCAGACTCTCCATCACCTTCTTGAGTAGGGGGATCGAGGTTTTCCTTCTCCTTGCTGAAGGGGTCATATTGAGGATTGTCAAATGCATCGTCCATTGATATTCTCCTCCTACCTAGTGCCGGATCAGGCCTAGCCCTGCGGTCAGGCCCCCCTCTCTTCTGCAGAACCACAGCAGCGCCAATTACAACAATCAGGACGAAGGCCAGAATTATTCCATAGTCGGAGACAAACTCTCCCATGCTGAAGGGGGCCTCAAGAATCACTACAGTAAGTGTCACCGAAGCTCCCTCGCCCTCATCCAGAGCAGTCATTTTTATTGTTCTCGAACCATAACCGTTGAACGTCCACTCAATCCACTGGCCTTGAATGTCGATGTCGTTCTCCGGATCGCCGTCACCATCGCTGTCTACGGACGTGTCCATGTCCCAGTTGTACAGCATATTTGCCATATCGTGCTCTGAGTCCGTTGTCCCATTAGCGGTGAAGAATAACACATCCCCCTCTTGTACGTCCAAAAACGCACTGGAATCAGCCTTAGGAACCGGCTTGACGTTCCTAATATCTAGCGGAATTTCCACAGATGCCGTTGCGCCATCGTCATCTGTAACGTGGAAAATTATCATCTCTGGTGCAGTGGTGGCATCGGGCCAAGATCTAGTGAGGTGGCCCGACTCCAAGTCACAGTCATCCGCCGAAGTCCCCTCTCCATCACTGTTCGAAAGTGGATCAAGGTCGAAGCACCTGGTTAGTGTGAGCATGTCGCCACTTGTATCAGTCACCTGGATGAGGATGTCTACCAACGAGTCTTCTGCAGCGGGAAGTGGCGGAGAGATCGGTGAGATAGATGGCTCAATGTTCATCACTTCTATCGGAACAATAAGTGCCTCTGTACTTTCTCCGTCATCGTCGACAACCTGTAGTGTCGCGAGATGCATCCCGGAGGTGTCATAGATGTACTCCATAGTACTCTTTCTCCCCGTTGTCTCCATAACGATGTCCGGATTCTTCTCAGCATCAGGAGACCATATGTGTACTAGGGTATCCATGTCATTTTCAGAATCGTCAGCCCAACCCTCGAATCGGAGCGAATCCCCCTCATTCACAATGAAGACACCCCTGCTGTCGGCTATCATTCGATTATCGCCCAGCCAAATCTCGGCCCTCGGGTTCGTAGGGGCAATGTTCCGGACTTCTATGGTCTTGGTCGAAGAAACGACGGCCCCGTCGTCATCCATCACTTCGACCTCAGCGGTGTATTCACCCTCTGATGTGGGCGTCACGGTACAGTAGAATCCAACTTGCCCCTCCTCACAAGGTTGCTTCCACAGTATGTCCACCGGTGCGGAGGGGTTCTGTGTGTCCATGTCGCCAACGGAATCCTCAACATTGAACTCGATGGGGGAAAGCACTGGTGTCCACTCGTACTCAGAGTTGACTGTAACGTACGGCTCTCGATTAAGTATGGTCACTACCGACTCGCTCCAACTTTGGTCATTTTCATCATCTGTGATCACTAGCCTGATCGAGAAAACGCCATCGTCGTCCCACGTATGCTCATGGACACAGTCTTCCTCTGCGGATGAGGCATAACCTCCTTCCAGAGTCTCCACAATAAATTCGCATGAAAAGTCTCCACCATCTGGGTCGTAAGAAGAAAGTCCGTTGAAGCTAACTTGGTCAAGAGTCAAAGATTGCGAAGGAGCGCTGAGGCTAGCCGTAGGGGCCCTGCCGATGAACAACGAGAATGAACCGTGGTTGTTGCTCCTATTGCCGTCATTGTATACCTCCTCGTTGGGGTCGACGGTGAAAGATAGCGAGACATCGCCTATCGCCTGAGACTGAGGGACCATCCAGTCGACCTCGACTCTTGACTGGCTAAGGCTGGAAAGTGGCGGCACAGAAACACTCTCGGAGGTCCCATCAGGTGCTTCTACCGACATCGTAGTAGCGGGAGAGCTCAGAATCCCCCTATTCTGAACAGGGATGCTGAATGTCAGCATGTCCCCTGGTATCGCGTTGAATCCTACTACGGAATCCAAGGTGGTAGTTTGATTGTCCCTAACCCTCTCTACCGTTACGCCCTCTGATCTGGCAATCAGGTCAACGGGGTAAGTGTCCGGGTCTATCGTTATCGTAGTTGCGCCAATTATCTTCTGATTTGGTATCCAAACAATCACTCCATGGCTTCCCGTGTCGGGACCGCCAATGGAATCATCGGACTCACTACCAGAGTTGAATATAATTTCCGCCGAGCCACCTGAACCGGTTGTGAACGTCCTGACATCCTCTTCTATTCCATACCTGAACTCAACAGACTGGCCAGATACATCCTGATTGTTCTGAGTGACGTTAGCGAATACGGATTGATCCATGTCCAGAGGGGAAAGAGCGAACTCAAGATCAACCGAGATTTGCTTGCTCCTAGGTGCCGCTTGATACATGACCAATTCGTGATTAGCCAGGAAACCAACGCTTTGGGTGAACGAGGAGTAAACGTCCCCCCTCACAGATGGGCAAAACCACCTGTATCCAGTTGGATCGCCATTAGAATCATAATTTGTGATGTTGTAAGATTGCTGACAGGATGCATAGCTGACACCAGGGGCGCCCCTGCTCACGACTTCCCAGCTAGACGACTCGTGTGAAGACTCATCAGCAGGAATGTCCACATAGTCGCTAGACCCGGTGTATTCTGTTTCTTGATAGTAGTCCGTAGACCACTCGTCACCTACGTTCAGAGGGAAATCATAGCCCTCTGTGGGTGGCGAGAAAGTCTGCGAAATTACCAGATCAGCCACGTCTATGTTGATCGTCCACCAGAGGATTTGGTATTCGAAGTCTATGTCAATAGTAGCCTCTTGACTGATGGTGGCAAGGTCTGACGCCCTAATCAATTCTGTAGTATCTATTTCTACAACTAGATCCCCCTCATTCCCGTCAAGCTCGATATCTTCGGCTTCGTAAGTTCCCACCGAATTCGCCTCATAGACCAAGGTGGATCTGTTGTCCACATCTGCTAGGACATAGATGTCATCGATATTCTTGACCAGTGAACCCTCCAGAAAGTCAACAGTCGTACTAACACCAGAGGTCGCGATAAAGTCCCTTACGTCCAACTCTCCGATGTACGTCCACCTGTCATTTATTCGCCATGTGGGTAGGTCGACAATTCCCGTATTCCTAGATGTCGAGAGGGTTTCCTGTTCATCCTCCAGGGCCTCCCTTTCTCCGTCAATCAACATCACACAGTACTGTGAAGACAGAAGAATCGCTAGTCCAATTGCTATCGCCCGCGCGCTGCGCATACCGGCCTCTGGGCGTAACGCCCAAATCAATGTGTCTAAGATTACATTGCCCTGTAGTCTGGTAGGTCTGCAAGCTCGTCCTGAATAAACTGGACCGCTTCAAGAATCTCGTCCTTGTGCCTAGCCCCTGTAATCACCATCTTTCCACTTCCGAAAATTAGGCAAACTACCTTGGGATAGTCAAGTCTGTATATCAGCCCGGGAAACTGCTCGGGCTCATACTCGACCTTGTCGAATGGGAGGTGGAATGTCAGGTTGTTTAGGTTCAGCCTCCTAGGAAGTGCTGCTAGCGGCTCTCCCTGCTTGATCCCCCTGATTCTCGAATCCTCTTCTTCTACTTCTTCATCGGTAGCGGCCCTTATCCCGCCTCCGTCAGCATCGATTACTTTGGTGTTGATGTCATCCATCTTAGCTACTCCATCGTAGTCTTCTGGGAAGAACAATGAGTATGTTGCCACCATGTTCTGGACCTCAATCTCCACATCTTTCAGGTCCCAAGTGGTTATTCCGGCAGCCCTTAGATCACCAATCATCCTCTCTATCCCTGTCTCGATGTTTGCTTGGTTCTTGCCACCGGTGCAAACCGCACGGCCGGACCTAAACATGAGTATTGCGAGCTTCGGGTCGACCACTCTGTAGACCACACCAGGGAATTGTTCTGGCTCATACTCGCAATTGAGTTGGATTGCAATATCTGGCAGGTCCAACTCCTCGGCAACTCTTGTCGATGCTACGACATTCACAACTGTAAGACGCTCCTCGTCACTAAGCATGGGCCGCGCACTTATATTCCTCTTATAAAGGATAGTTGTGCCAATCGACCACTAGTTGTCCTGTTTTAGGACCTCATGTCAGAATTTTGACACCATCTGCGCCTAGTTTGGAAATTAACGGCCTGCCACCGGCAATCTCGATCGCCTCGGCGACTCTTCGAGGATCTCTAGTAAGGGAGACCATGCAGCCCCCTCCTCCTGCCCCAGTTAGCTTCACTCCAAGCGAATGAGGCCTGGCTGCCTCGATTAGATTCTCTAGCTCCGGACTGCTAACATTTAGGGATTTCAGCCTCTCGTGGCATGCATTCATAGCAATTCCAACGCCTTCAAGATTTCCAGCAGAAAGCGCGGCCAATCCTGCATGGGTGATTTTTCCTATGGCTTCCATCTCCGTTTCTTTAGAGGGGTCCTCCTCAAGGAGGCTCGCAACCCCAGCTACCATCCTGCCGGTGGGGGAGCCAATGCCCGTGAATCCAAGCACTATCCATGCATCTAGCCCTTCGGGCACGATGGCCCTGCTTATCGACCAAGTCCTCTCGCCCTCAGGAGTTTCGAGACTGGCATCGAAAATATGCGTGGTTTCACTTACTAGTTCCCCCGAGACAACAACACATCCACCTAAGGCGCTTGTCGCAGTATCCGTCGGGCTCGCCCTCCCCTTCTGCGCAATGGCCTCGGCAGAGTGCCCCATCCTAGCAAGCCCAATCCTGTCGAGATCGCTGTCAGGATCGATATGGAATTGTAGTGCTGCCCCCATTGCATTAGAAATCGCAGCGGAAGACCCAAGTCCAGCAGCCGAGAAAAGACCGCTCTTTACGTCTATTTCCAGTGGTACCCCGTTGTATTTGAAAACGTCCCTGAGGATATGCGTGATGTGAGGGTGGCGACTTGGGTCAAAATCCATCCCCTCTATCGTCCATTTGGAAGACTCTCTGATTGAAACCTCCACTCCAGCGTCTATGGCTACTGCAACAGCAGGGTGCCCATAGACCACAGCATGCTCCCCGAAGAGGATACATTTTCCCGGAGCAAACGCACGCGCCATGCTGCTCGCTGTAGCATATGGGAAATGAGGGTTGGGTTCTGAAAGCAACCGGTTCTATAGACTCGGTGTAGTAATTTGCATCTACTCTCTCAATTATTACCTGTTGCTTTAATTATTGCACCTGCTTCAAGAACATGCCGACACCCCAGAGGCCAGTAGATAGAGCGGTGCGAGGTTTTCTCATGGAACATCCCCTCCTACAATCATACGGCCCTTTCGAGGGCTGGCAAATTCTGGCTATTATCGGCACTATTTCCATTGGTTTCTTCACATATCAAGTTCAGAAGGCAGTACGTCTGGTGATGATAGGGTCTTCGGATGACAGATTCGACTCATGGGGCACCAGGATTGGTGTTTTCCTTTCTGGCTGGCTAGGCCAGAAGAAAGTCCTGAGGGACAGGGTTGCAGGCACAATGCACGTTCTGATGTTCTGGGGCTTCCTGATGCTGGCATCTGACATGTTCGATTTGGCAACTGCAAATGCATTCTCGGAGCACGTCCTTCCTCAGGCCCTCAATGGCCCATGGAATGGAATGGTCGAACTCGGCTACACCATGGCCCTCATTGGCTGTTCCGCGGCCCTCGTTAGGAGAGTGGCCTTCACGCCGGAGAAGCTGAAGGGAAAGCCACAGCTCGAGGGAAACGTCATCCTTCTCCTAATACTGACAATCACCACCACTTCTTTTGTGGTTGAGTCCTATGAAGGCCCATCTCCATTCTGGGAACCATTCGGCCATATGTTCGCAGGAATGGGCCTCTCCGACACCACTGTTGTCATCGCCTACTGGGCCCATATGGTGGCAATTTCTGTGTTCCTTTTTCTAATCCCAGTTTCAAAGCACATGCATCTGGTAATGGCAGTGCCCAACGTATTCTTCCACGATATCGAGCCCCCTGGTAAGATGAGACCTTTGGCAATCGGCGAAGACGGAAAGGCGGTGCCTTTGGAGGATCTGGATATAGACTCATTCGGAGTCAGCTCCTACACCCAGTACACGTGGAGGCAACTCATCGATGGTTGGTCATGCACGTCCTGCGCCAGGTGTCAGGACGTTTGTCCCGCATATGCATCAGGAAAGTCACTGAATCCGATGCAAGTAATTCACGATGTCCGGGACTATGCAAACGAGCATGCCCCAATCCTTCTCTCGGGAGAGGAACCATCGGAGACAATGATGACTAGGATAACAGAAGATGCCGTATGGGCGTGCACGACATGCAATGCGTGTGTCGATGTGTGCCCCCTCTACATAGAGCATGTTCCAAAACTAACCGATCTCAGAAGGAATGCGATGATGGAGACCATGGAATATCCAGAGGTCCTGAATACCGCCATGGGCAACATCGAGTCTGCATCAAACCCATATGGATTCGGAGCTCATGAGAGGGCGGATTGGGCATCAGATCTTGATGTCAAAGTAGGGGAGCCCGCCGAGTACATCTACTTCGTAGGATGCGCAGGAAGCTTCGATGAAAGGAATCAGAAAGTCGCAAGGTCTACAATTTCCCTCCTGAAGGAAGCCGGCTTGGATGTAGGGATATTGGGCATGCAAGAAGGGTGTTCTGGTGACCCTGCCAGAAGAGCAGGCAACGAATACCTATTCCAGATGCTGGCCGAGACTAACATGATGACTTTCCAAGAGCTCGGTGTCAAGAGGATAGTCGCCTCTTGCCCACATTGCTTCCATACTCTTGGCAAGGAGTATGGTGACTTTGGAGGGGATGAACTTGAGGTATTCCATCATTCGGAAATTATCGCCAAGCTACAGGAGGAGGGAAAGCTTCCTGATGCTGAGAAGAATGGACGAAGCGTGACATTCCACGACCCTTGTTATTTGGGGAGGATGGGAGGGGTTGTTGAAGAGCCCAGATCCGTTATTGGAGGGGTAGACGTGGAACCAGAGAGGCATGGTACATCCTCATTCTGTTGTGGAGCAGGAGGGGCACAGATGTGGATGGAGGAAGATGCAGACAAGAGGGTTAACGAGATTAGGGCCGCTGAGTTGGCGGAAACTGGTTGTGACACCGTCGCCGTCGGCTGCCCCTTCTGTTCTGTCATGGTAAAGGATGGTTTGGACGCAGTCGGAGCAGAGATGGAGGTTCTCGATGTCGCAGAACTACTCTGGGAACAAATAGTCGCTAGGGATCAGGAGATTCATGAGGCCGCTAGTGCTGATTCAACGGCTTAGTATAGTGAGTGTCATAAGTGGGAACGCCCGGCCATGGCCATGGAAGACACATTCACTTTCTCAGGCTTGACAGTACCAAATCTAGCTAAGTTGGCTGGAGGAATCTTAGTTCTCTGGGGTTTAGCAGCCTACTTCTTGCAGAGTGCGGACCCACCATCAATCACTGCCATGATTCCCGCCTTCCTAGGCGCGCCACTTCTCCTTCTGGGAATATTGGCCGAGAGAAACGAGGCGAACCTCCACCATTACATGCACGCAGCTATGATAGTCGCCCTGCTGATGGTTATGGGTGGAGTACAAGGCCTAATTGACATTGGAGAGAAATCCAATCTAGCAATAGGCTCCCACCTAATATTGGTCCTCATGGGGGCTATCTTCATGACTGCAGGAATAATGTCCTTCAGGCACGCTCGGAAACTCCGAGAATCATCAGGTGTTTGAGTGCGTCCAGTAATCGGTATCACATGTTTCATGCGTGATACCCAGTATGGCAACTGGCAGAGGCATGCAGCAATATTGCCATCCGCATACGTTTCGATGATAGACGAGGCAGGTGGAATCCCTCTGATCATACCCCCTGCAGGGGACATGACACGACTCCTGAAAAGCATCGACGGACTCATTGTCTCGGGTGGGCCGGACGTCTCACCTTCCAGGTATGGGCAGGTTCCGGGCCCTATGACCAAGGAGTTCTACCCCGAGCAGGATGAAACTGAGATTGCCCTAATTTCGTCAGCCTTGGAAATGGACATGCCTCTTCTTGGAGTTTGTAGGGGGATGCAGATTCTTAGCATAGCACATGGAGGTTCACTACACCAGCATCTCGACGACACTCCCGGCCATGAGGGCCATGGCGGTTATGACGGGAAATCCACGGATCATGGTGTCATCGTCGAGAAAGACTCGATTCTAGCAGGCCTCATGGGGACTTCTTTCATGGTCAACTCAACACACCACCAAGGGGTCTCAGACCCAGGATCACTAACCGTTACTGCAACCGCCGAACATGACGGCCTAATCGAAGCGGTCGAGAGAAGGGACAAGAAATTCTGTCTGGGAGTTCAGTGGCACCCCGAACGCAAGGGACATGACTTACTGTTCGCTGCCCTAGTTGAAGCAGCGAGGGGTTGATGACGGGTAAGCCTAGCAGAAAGGCCGATGGCGCTTAGGGTATACGACACTCGTTCTCGTACAAAGCGCGAGCTAGTTCCATTGATAGAGGGTAAAATCGGCATCTATGCATGCGGGATTACTCCATATTCTCCCAGCCACATCGGGCACGCTAGACAGGCAGTTGCCTTCGACATAATCGTTAGGTGGATTCGTAAGAGCGGACTAGAAGTAAATTACATCGCCAACTTCACAGACATCGATGACAAGATTATCGCCGTCTCCTCCGAAGAGGGGGTCGATTTCTTGGAAGTTGCAAATAGGAATATCGAAGACTACTTCGAAGTGATGGATGCCTTGAATGTGATTAGGGCCGATGCATACCCCCGCGTCACAGAGACAATCCCTGAGATCATAGAAATGATCGGCGATCTAATTGACAAGGGATTCGCATACGTCGCCAACGATGGTGTTTACTTCGAAATAGACACAGCACCCGAGAAATATGGTCAATTGACAGGGCAGACATTGGAGATGGTGAGAGAGGGAGCTGGAGGAAGGGTTGACGAGACGGGATCGGGAAAGAGAGACCACAGGGACTTTGCACTGTGGAAATCAGCCAAGTCAGGAGAGCCAAGCTGGGATAGCCCATGGGGCCCTGGAAGGCCCGGTTGGCACATCGAATGCTCTGCAATGTCTCTCAAACACCTAGGTGAGAGATTCGACATTCACGGAGGGGGTTCAGACTTGATGTTCCCTCATCATGAGGCAGAGATTTTCCAATCCGAATGCTGTTTAGGTCATGAACCAGTTGTCCAGTATTGGTTGCACAATGGAATGATCAACGTCGACGGAGAGAAGATGAGTAAGTCAGAAGGAAACTTCTGGACCGTCAAAGACGCCTTGCAGCAGGTCGATCCACTCGTTCTCAGGTATACTCTGATAAATGCGCCATATCGTCAGCCAGTGGACTTTAACCCAGTAATGATAGAAGACTCTAGGTTGAATCATGGAAGGTTGCTGAGGGCCTATTCAGAGGGCCTATCTCTGGCAGGATCAGGAGACTGGTCGGATAACGGACACCTATCAGAAGCCGCCGAGAGACTCTCCTCTGGGATGAATGACGACTTTAACACCCGAGTAGCATTGGTGGAAGTTCAAACAGTCGCCAAATCACTCAGACAGATGATCGAGTCTGACTCCGATAAGTCAGATATTTCTGCTGCAGTAGGATGGCTCGCAGAGTTTGCAGGCAACGTTCTCGGAATTCTTCCTTCTGATGAAAAGGCATTGTCCATAACCGCTACAGAAGCAGCAGCCCGCTCTGAAATATCCTCGGTCGTAGAGGCCCTATTGGAAGAGAGGGAGTCCGCGAGGCAGTCGAAGAACTGGTCAAGGGCGGACGAGATAAGGGACGAGCTCATTTCCATGGGTGTAGTAGTTGAGGACGGGGCCGAAGGGCCAACATGGAGAATAGAGTGAAACCTACTCTTCCTCTATGCTTGAATCACCCATAACACGCTCTCTCAGGTTGTTGTTAATGGTGGCCACAGAGCCAATTATCACAGCCAAAGCGACAAGTATCGCTACCCAATAAAATGGCCCGTCCATCCAGGACTCCTCATCGGTATCTTCCGCACCCTGATTATCGGAAGGCCCATCAGAAGAAACCTCCACGAAAACGACGTCATGCCTGCATTCTACCCAGTCTTCATTCGAGGAGGGAACTAGGGCATCAGTGCAAATCCTCCCTGGGACCGTAAATGCGTCAGCCACATCAAGGTTACAGAACTGGGTCATGAACCACGAGGAGATGCACTCCTCAGTGTCCTGCATCACTACTAGGATCGAGCCGCAGAGTATCATTTCCCCCTCCGCAGCATCTGGTATTCCACCCGAAACGCACTCTTCGATGTGAATCCCCTCGGATATTGTTGTGGGATGCGGAATAGAGCCACCTCTCGGGCCAAACGTGGGGAAAGTAGTTGGAAGGTCCGGAGGGGGTGTAGTCGGAGCATTGTTGCCCCCGTTTCCACTGTTTCCTGTGAGATTGGTCTCAATCGGTTCGGCACCACCAACTGTGCCACCTACCCTGTGGCCGTTTTCGTCAAGCTCAATGTCGTAATAATCTGACCATAGGTCAATCGACCGGTCTTTCTGGAATGTCAGAGAACGATTCAGAACGTCGAAGTATCGATCATCACCGAGTGTGAATAGGTACTCAATTGGAACGCTCTTTCCTTGATTACAGTCCTGCAGATAAGCAAACATCTCTGCGAATGTCTGCTGGGCCTCAGGGACTCCATCATAGGTTATGTCGGTCGCCTTTCTGAAGCCATCACCCTCGATAACCTCTACCTCGTTATCCATAGCTTGCATGATATCTACGTCCCCGAAAACTGGAAGTCCACCCACCACAACCAGTCGGATATCAGGATCCACTGCATTTATCGCGTTGCGATATGGATCTGCTTCGAAGGTATCCAGCACCACCAAATCAGCAGCGAGCCCCTCTTGGATCCTCCCTGTGTTTTCTGACCAACCTATGGCGTCTACGACATTCGTCGTTATCGTCTGCAACAATTCGTAGTCGGAGAAAATGTCTCCAAGAACGTTTTCATCCCACCAGTCAGCGGTCTTGAGCTCATGCAAAGAGCTCTTAGAGCCCGAAGGCGACCAATCTGGTCCGATCATTATGTTGACACCTTCAGCCTTCGCCGTGGCAATGTCCGTGGTTTCACCATACAACAGAAGGTTGGATGTCGGCGACCAAGCGAGGCTACCCCCGACGTCGCCCAAAGCTGAGAACTCTGGTTGGGTCAGGCCAGTCCCATGAATAACCACTATTTCTCCCACAAGTAGATCGTTCTGTACAAGTACGTCGAACTCCGCTCTGCTGGACTCATCTATCCCCTCGGCAAGGTGGATGAACCAGGCATCAAGGTTCCCCGATGAATTCCCGTCCTTGATGTGATTCCCCTCATAGTCCGATTCTAATTCAGTCACCTTGGTCCAGATATCATCCCCTCCAAAGTTGTAGAGCTCAATGTTCCTAGCGAGCATCGTCTCGAAAGTGTCAGTATTGGAGGTCGAACTCCCCTGCAATGCGGTATTGCCACCAGCGACCGCTCTCAATTCTGCAAATCTCATCGCTGAAGAGTCGTATAGTGAGCATCCAATGTCCTTAGCATCGCTGTATCCAGAGTATGACTGCCATTGGTATCTATTGTCCCACCCATCAGTTCCATGATCCCACAATGGTATGAGGTTGTACTTTGCATGATTGTGAGGGTCTACAAATCCGGGGTAAATCGTACCACTAGTGGGTACGTGCACTACCCCCTCAGCCGCAGCGGGAGCATCTTCCGAGGAACTCCATACGGCCTCTATCATCCCATCTCTGACCAATACCCTACCATCGTCAATGATATCATCCTGAGCTACCATTGTGACAACTCTGCCTTCGAGTACATACTGTCCATTGTGTACGTGGTCCTGAGGTGGGTAACAATTGCCCATTAGGTGGTTAACCCCGATCCACTCCTCACTGTTTGAGCCTCCCGGGGTCGGGCTCCCTTCCGAAAGCTTCGCCCAAGTTCCACTTGAATCGTATCCGTAAGGTATCCCGTAATCAGAATCCTCGGCCTCATAGCTGACTGAATCAACAACCGAACCAGACCCGTCAAGGATCGAGACTGTGTCACCAGCGAAGTAGTCGAACTCTATGTTAGTCTGCGCCCTGTAGAATACCAGGTATGCCCCGGAATCAATTACCGTGCCCCAAGCAATGCTGCACATGGGGGAACCGCCGTCCGCTATGTCGTCAATCCACCAGCCCCCGATGTCCACTGCCTCCTCAGATGGGTTGTGCAACTCGACGAACTGGTTAGAGTACCGACTAATCTCGCCGTCCCCATTCCAGTCTACCCCCCCATACGCCTCACTATTCGGTGAGACATAGATTTCGTTGATGTAAATCGAATCGGAGGAGGACGAGCCGTCCGATGTGTTCTGGCCCGATGCCAGCATCGCCGGGCTTAAGCTGGTTATTACAATCAAGAGGGCGGCAGTCATCACAGAGGCGCGCATGACCAACGAAGCAGCGCTCCCAGTTTTGAACCCCACCGCCCTGCATCGCAGGGCGCATCACGTGCGAAGTGCGAAATAGCACTCTGCTAACCCATACTCATGGGGCGTGGCATGGCAGGGCGAGTGGCTCTTGTGGCCATAATGCTCGCCAGCACCTCTCTTTCAGGATGTTTCAGTCAAGTAATGGGTTCCGAAGACAGCGGCCCTGATTGGAACGAGGGGATGGAATACATCGACTCGCCCTCAAGTCACACCGACTCATGCTCCAGCACTCCTTGCGTCAGACCATTCACGGCTGGCGACCCTTTCTCAAATGAAACATGGGGAAACTCCTCGTGGGCCGTGTTCGGAAACGTCGAAGGGGGGAACTGCTGTGAACACTATCTTGCCGCTACAAAGGAGGGGTGGATTCTGAACTTTGGCGGAGAATACCCCACATGGTCCGAGGACAGGGGGCACACTTGGAAAGAGTACAGGCCATCCATTTTCTCCCAGATAGGATGCATGGAGCCGAAGCCTACCGTGCCCGGTCAAGAGGGCCTAGGGGAGGGCAGCATAGTCCAGGCGACAAATGGCGACTTGATTTCCATGGGATGGTTCCCATATCCAAGCGCAAGCGGGGCTGATCAGTTCTATGCTTTCCTTTATGATGCTGAGGACGAGGAGTGGAGTTGGTGCTTCAACAGGACCCCCGAGCCTTTCTATGACAGATCATGGCAAGTGGAGGTCGTCGGCCCAATAAATGGGGGCCTGTATGGCAACGGGCCATGGGCCAGCCTAGTGATTTCGAACTTCTGGCACCAAGTTCAGAACATAGGGGGGCAGATTTCTACTGATGGCCTGAATTACGATTATTTCGGTTTCCCTGACAGGGACGACAATCTTGATGTCATGGAAGTCGACTTGGATCCACAGGAATTAGGCCCCGAATGGGATTTCACAAAGCCGCATAAGGAGATGAGGGCTTTCCCTGTGCCTTCGGGCGGCTTATACTTTCCAGATTACTTCGTAGATGGCAGGGACGCGTTCTTGGACACGTCCCTTAATTGGTGGACCGGAGTCACCATGAACGGGTCCTCGCTTCCATCGCAGTACTGCGCATTCGATTCATCCACTGCACTGCACTGCGTGTCTGCAGGTGGAACTTCCCTCAAACACATGATTTCATGGGATGGGGGGGAGAGCTGGAGTAACCAATCCTACAACCTCTCATCCGAGGCTACCGAATTGGAGGAATGGGAATTCCACTCCAATGGTGTTCACGATTTGTTCGTACTGAATGTTCGCTATCAGAGTTCTACGGGTCCCGACGTCGATCTGGCATGGCATGTGAGGGACTTCTCAGATAGCATGCTCCCAGACTACAGGACATACCTGGGACTGGGGGACCTCGACTCCACATCTGGTGCCGGCAACGACATCAGGTTCGACTTCGCCAGCATGGGGATTCTGCCGGATGGAGGCTCCTTCATTGCATATCACGACTCATCTGATCCAGACCCACTTTTCGGATTGGAGCTAATGCTTCCAATGGAGTATATTTCCCAGACGCCAATGTTCTAGGATATGACGAATCTCACAGAAACCCCGTCAACATCGAATTTTTCGGAATTAGCGGGGAATTCCCCTTCGTTCATTGAGAAATCGCTAGCCCGGGTCTCAGAAACAAGCCTGTTCCAGTCCCCCTCGGAAAGTTCCAATCCATCAGTCCAAACAGAAAGCGAAATTGTTGCTTCGATTTCTAGGTCTAGCTCCTTTCTTTTCGCTTGCACCCTCCTGATGATGTCTCTGGCGAGGCCCTTGGAAAGCAGCTCGTCGTCTATGCCCATGTCAAGGACCAGTGAGACATCCCCGTATTCAGACAGGGTGGATGCCGCGTACCCATCCTTCTCTACTCTCCTGATCTCTATGTCATCCGAAGTAATCTCGTATCCAGCAAGAGCGGCTATTCCCGCCTCTATCTCGAGAAGCAGGGACTCGGGCTCAGCACTCTGGATTTCAGAGAGAACTGCTGGAAGGTCGCCTCTGCATTTTGCACCCAGGGCCTTTCTATTCGGATGGACCTCGATTTTCTGGAATCTATCTAGATCGTCTTCTGTGGTCAATTCCTCTACATTCAATTCCTCTGCAAGGATTTCATGGAACTGGGAGATGTCAGGGCCCCCGACAATCCAACCGCTCCTGCATGGGAGTCTCTGCCTTCTCCCCGCCTCGACCCTGACTCGCCTCCCAGTCTCTGCCAGCGACCTGACCAGATCCATCTCCCTCTCAAGAATGTCGTCTGTAGGCGGAAGGCTCCTCTCGACCAACTCAGACCCTACTGGCCAATCAGCCAAGTGCACCGAGGATCCCGTGAGTCCCCTGTGGATAGAATCTGGAATGAAAGGCGATACTGGTGCCATCAGCCTGCAGACGATCAACAAGACCTCATGCAGGGTGTGCTGGCAGGACCTCTTGTCAGAGCTCTCGCCTTCATCCCAGAGCCGCCTCCTGGATCTCCTGACATACCAGTTCGAGAGATC
>DAQP01000008.1:0-3449 GCA_002504435.1 Euryarchaeota archaeon UBA438 | reverse complement strand
GCAACCCTCGATAGGATCCAACGATCCAACGGGCTCCTTTCAGAAATCGGCACGTACGACTCTTCATTCTCAGGGTCGAAACCATCCAGAGCGGCATAGTCGGCATGGAATCGATATACGTTCCACAGGGTCAGGAACATCTTGGCATAAGACTCCCTGACTCCATTCGGATCGAAATTCGTGGGGGACCACGGGGCGCTCTGGGTTGTCATGTACCAGCGGATCGAATCCGCACCCTCCTTGTTGAAGTGGTCCCACGGATTCACGACGTTGCCCTTTGACTTGCTCATTTTCTTGCCTTCCTTGTCCAAGATGTGGCCCAAAGATAGGCATCTCTTGTAGCAGATGCTGTCGAAAACCGTAGTTGATACCGCTAGTAGGGAGTAGAACCAACCCCTGGTCTGGTCGACCGCTTCGCAAATGTAGTCCACGGGAAAAGCCCCTTCGAACTTCTCCTCCCTTTCAAACGGATAGTGCCACTGAGCAAAAGTGGCGCAGCCCGAGTCAAACCAGCAATCCATAACATAGGGCTCCCTCACCATCTCGCCATTGCAGCCCTCTGAATTACAGTGAAGCAATACATCGTCCACATAGGGCCTATGAAGCTCTGGGGGCATGGGCGAAGAACCGGTTTTCATTGAAGCCATCTCTTCAATACTGCCAACACAATGTTCGTTTCCGCATTCGGGGCAAATCCACACTGGAATCGGGGTCCCCCAATACCTTTCTCGGCTAATGGCCCAATCCTTGATGTTGGAAAGCCACTCTCCCATCCTTTTACTGCCAGTCCACTCAGGGGCCCACTCAACTTCTGAGTTGTATTGCAGGATTTGTTCCTTTACGGCGGTCATTCTGACGAACCAACTGTCCATCGCGTAGTACAGCAATGGATGATCCGTTCTCCAGCAGTGAGGGTAGTCGTGTGTGTATTCGTGCTCCCTGTATAACTGACCCTTCTCGTCTAGTAAGTCGATTATCGGGTCGTCACAGTCCTTCACGTACTTCCCGTCTAGGATTTCATGTGTCCCAGAAACGAATTTTCCATCCATGCCAACGGTGTGTTGCGCAGGGAATCCGACTTCCATCCCAAGCCTGTAGTCATCCTCTCCGTACATTACAGCGGTGTGAACTACGCCAGTTCCATCAGTCGTGGTCACGAAATCAGCACCAACTATGGTCCAAGCGCTCTCGTGGCCTGAGCCGTCTATCGCCCCGGGGAAGAGTGGCTTGTACGAATTGCCAACCAATTCAGAGCCAGGGAATTCTGAAACGACTTCGATCTGGTTCCTAAGAACAGTGCCCACTAGATCCTTAGCAAGAATCAGCTCTTCACCGACCTTTGCCCCGCCTCTGCCTTCCCAGCCCTTGGAGGGTTCAGCGGTGATGCGGACCCTGCAGTATGTTACATCTGGGCCCACTGCTAGGCCGACGTTCCCCGGAAGGGTCCAGGGAGTGGTGGTCCATGCCAGCACACTAGCCTCGTCATCCACTAGTTGGAATTTGACAAAGACAGCCGGCTCTGACACTTCCTTGTAGCCTAGGGAGACCTCGTGAGTGGAATAACTGGTACCTGTCTGGGGGCAATACGGCAGGACCTTGTGACCACGGAAAAGAAGCCCCTTCTCGAACATCTGCTTCAGTGACCACCACGCAGACTCGATGTATTCGTCGTGAAGTGTGACATATGGGTCATCCATGT
The DNA here is from genome assembly GCA_002504435.1 of Euryarchaeota archaeon UBA438. Taxonomy (GTDB): domain Archaea; phylum Thermoplasmatota; class Poseidoniia; order Poseidoniales; family Thalassarchaeaceae; genus MGIIb-O5. The sequence continues at coordinate 1,750 of DAQP01000008.1, read as the reverse complement.
CCACCCAGAATGCCATCCTCTCCGTCATCTCCCTCCATGCTTCCTCGTATGTCCACACACTCTCCTTGCACTTCTGATTGAAAGCTTCCATCCCATATTCCTCTATGGCCTCATTCGACATGAGGTCTAGTTGCTTTTGCACCTCGATCTCGACCGGGAGTCCGTGGGTGTCCCATCCAGCCTTCCTCTCGACCACATGGCCCTCCATCGTTTTCCACCTGCAAACCATGTCCTTGAACAACCTGGAGATGACGTGATGGATGCCAGGCTTACCATTTGCAGTTGGAGGCCCCTCAAGGAAAGTGAATGTGCTACCGGACTCCCTTCTAGCATCAATCGAACGGGCGAACGTCCCCTCGCTCCCCCATAGTCCGATTAGAGAGTTCTCAAGGGAGACGGGGTCGAGGTCTCCGGCTGGCTCAGGCACCCCCATCGGCAATGCGACCGACGATGCCGTATTGAATATGACTCGGTCGCCCGAAGGGCGATTAGAGGCCTTAGTAGCATTCAATAAGGTCAATCGAGACGACCAATCATGTCGGAAACCACCACAATTTCGGTTGGCGGCATGACTTGCACCGGTTGTTCAGGAAACGTGTCATCGGCGCTCTCCTCACTAGCAGAAGTGACGTCAGCGGAGGTTTCCCATGAAACTGGATTGGCAGTCGTGGAGCACAGCGGTGCGGACAGGGAATCGTTGGTCAGGGCCATCCTCGCCTCGGGCTACTCGGTCGATGGCGAGGAACTGCCATTCGACTGGTCGGATGGGTCAGTATGGAGGCAGTCCGCGCACAATACGAAGTGGTGCCTGGTAGGTTGTTCAATCGGTGATTTTGGCACCATTGCCGCATTCCAATTTATTCCTTATCTCGATGCCCTTGGATGGTCTACAATGTCGATTATGCTGCTTGCGATGTTCAACGGGATCATGACCTCTATCGCTCTCGAGACCATAATCCTGTCAGCCCAAATGGCATTGAATGAAGCTTTCAGAGTCGCGATTGGAATGTCCCTGATTTCGATGATTTCAATGGAAGCGACGATGAATATTGTTGACGTTGTTCTGACAGGTGGGGCAAAGCTGACTTGGTGGGTCATCCCACCAATGCTAATTGCGGGCTTCTTGGCCCCCTGGCCATACAATTATTGGAGACTCAAGAAGTACGGGGTCGCTTGTCATTAGGTGGTATAAAATGCAGGACTGGGGCAATCTCTCCGAGCAGATTTCCAATTGGATATCGAGTTACGCCAGCAGTAATGGCATCTCTACATTGGTGGTGGGCGTCTCAGGTGGAATAGACTCCGCGGTCACCTCCGCGCTTTGCGCCAAAACCGGACTAAGGACCATGGCTCTCAACATGCCTATTCACCAGGAGCCCTCCCAATACGATCTATCCAACCAGCACATAGAATGGCTATCCACTAATTGGGAAAATGTGGAGAGCCACATAATCGATCTCTCCGGGGCCTTCGACTCAATGAGTGCCGAACTCGAGAAGAAGGCAGTAGATGAACTGGCCTTGGCAAACACAAGGGCCAGACTCAGGATGGCCACCCTGTATTCCCTAGCAGGCTCGAACAATGGCATAGTGGTCGGCACCGGAAACAAGGTCGAGGATTTCGGTGTCGGCTTCTTCACCAAGTACGGTGACGGGGGGGTCGACATCTCCCCAATCGCCGACCTATACAAATCAGAAGTTTACTCCCTTGCAAAGGCTCTCGGAATCATCCAGGAAATCCAGGATGCCGC
>DAQP01000002.1:20982-52939 GCA_002504435.1 Euryarchaeota archaeon UBA438 | reverse complement strand
CCGCTGTTCTCTCTTTCCGGCCAATGCTCGCGCTGATTCCTGCGCGTTGCTATCGTTCCGGGAGGTGCGGAATGGATCTGGGGACGAATCAGTTAGTGTACTTAGAGACTCAAAAAACGCTACACTGAGCGGATGTTGATTAGTCTCTGTACTGTTTTCTACTCTAAATCGTTCCTCCTTTCCTATCATCCGGTCTCACGGGCATTCATAGGGAACCCACTGTTCCCTCTAAATTCTGAGCCGTGTGAAGCCTATTTCAAGGGTTCCCGTGGAAGTTTCAAGGAGAAAGTTTCGAAAGTTCCGCGTTGAAGCGGGTCGATCCAAGGAAGTGAAGTACTGGAGCTGCTAGCGTAGCGACCACCAAAGCACCTAGGAAAATACTCGACCAGAGCTCTATCCCCCTGCCCAGGGTGAGGAACAGAATCCAGCCCGCTCCAGTGAACATTGGAAGCCTGTATCTCTTACTGAAGAGGGAGATTCTAGCCTTAGCAACTTCGTCACTGAAGAATTGGGGGGTCTCGTTTTCCTCGACTAGTCCTGCCTCTACCCCACATCGAGCACATATGAGGTGCCTAGGGCCGATTCCACCGATGAACTGCGACTCGTCGTAAGTCTGGTTGCAAGTCCTGCATGTCGGCATTGTCTTCAGCCCTACCAGCGGGGGCTTCTCCTTCAACACTACGGTTCAAGCCGCTCGGTTTGCAGGTTAGGTTCAATTTTCATCTTGGGAACCCGAAGGAAGGATCTCAGAATCTCTCGCCCTAGAGGACTGCCTACCGATTCTGGATGAAACTGAATCCCGTGTACTGGAAGTTTTCTATGTCTGAGGCCCATCAGAAGAGATCCTGTGGCATCCCAAGAGTTTGGGATTAGAACCCCTGTCTCCTTTGGAGATAGGACCAGGCTGTTGTACCTCATCATAACGATCTCTTCACCAAGATTGGAATAGAGGCCAGTCCCATCGTTGACCATGATAGAGGGTTTTCCGTGCACTGCACCCAAGGGGGATTCGATTAGGTCCCATCCAACGGCCCTTCCTATTGCCTGATGGCCAAGACATAGCCCCAATAGGGGGATTGCCATGGAGCCATCGTTGAGCCTTCCTGAAATTCCCCTGCGGGCGATTTCCATCGTGATAGGGGAGGCTTCAGGCCTAGCTGGGCCGGGACCTAGAATGATCCTAGACGGGCTTATTTTTTCCAACCACCTATCCAATTTCTGACTGGGGTCTTCGTGGAACTCGGGCCTACCCTCCATCACAACTACATCTGATCCCAAAATCGTGATTTCCTGTGCTATGTTCTCGGTGAATGAGTCCAAATTGTCCACTAGCAGGGTCGCCCCCTCGGGGGCGTTTTTCAGATCTCGGAATATCGAGCCTTTCGATTTCCCACCTTGCGGGCTTTCTGGAAATATCTTCCCTATTGGCCCATCCACTCGAGGGACGGGCAAAATCTCAACTTCTCTGTCGGGTAGTTCCTCGACTGAAAACCCGGTTCTGAATCCCCAAGCTGCCTCTGTCAGAGCAGCAGCCTTCCACCTAGCCTCTTCGACCTCCTCTGAAGGTGATGAGTCAATCACTATGCCCCCTCCTGCTTGAACTGTTCCATGCCAATTGTTTGGTCCTGAATATGCCTCAAGGGTTCTGATTAGAATATTCCAATCTGCTACTCCAGCACCACTGTGAACATGGCCCATTGATCCTGTCCAAGCCCCTCGGGGAGTCCCCTCTAACTCGTTAATTGCCGCCATTGTAACCGTTTTTGGGCATCCTGTGATTGAGCCGCCAGGGAACATTGCTGAGACTGCATGGCCAGCATTGACGCCCTCGGAAATTCTCCCCTCAACTCCGCTGACCAAATGCTGGACGTTCGCAAGGGCCTCTATCCTCCAACCAGACCATCGTACTGAACCTGGTTGGCAAACTCTACTCAAATCGTGTCTCTCGAGGTCAACGAGCATTAGGTGCTCTGCAACCTCCTTCTCGGAGGATGCTAGTTGGTGGCGTAGAGAAGCATCGGTTTCTTCATCTCTTCCTCTTATTCTTGTTCCCTTGATTGGCCTAGTTCTAACCATGCCGTCTTCAACCTCGATTAGTCTCTCGGGACTGGAGGATGCTACTGACCAACCCAAGTCGCCTACCATCATCCAGGAAGAGAAGGGGGCCGGGTTAGAGTCAGTTAGTCTGAGGAATGATTGCCATGGATTCCCGGGCATTTCCCCACTCCACCTTCTCCCGTAGTTTACCTGGTATAGATTTCCACGGGCGATACTCTGCCGAATCTTGGAGACCTTTCTAGCGTGTTCTGAATCTGATTCGCTGTCCGGAACTGTCCCTGGAACTGTCATCGGTCCTATTGGCTCCACTTGGTCAGCATCCGGGGGGCCTGTACACCAATGATGTCCATCGATTGCAGCAATGCTAAGCATACCGGATTTTCTTTCGTGAATCATCCATGCATCTGCTCTCCACAGAATCCCAAGGATGGTCCCTGCTTGAGGATTATTTGGAAGGGATATTGGAACTGTCCAGCGAGAAAGATCATATCCCAAAATTCCAGTAAATCCACCAGGTACGATGGGTAAAGACCCCTTGAAAGTGGGGTTAATCTCCAGCCCTTCTGCTATCTTGAAAGCGTCACTCAGGCTTTCTGGTCTATGCTCTTCGACTGTGGCCCACTTGTCATTGACGAATTCCTGTACCAGTAGGTGCAATGGGGGCGGATTTGAAATTATCACTTCTCCATCGAGTGCAGAAGTTTCCGGGCTATCGTGAATGGCTTCTGGCTCTATGAGCAGGATACGGATGCTTTCCAAGCAGGGTAGGAGAGACTTCATTGAAAGATCCGTTACAGGTCCGGTTGAGTTCAGAAGAATCTCGTCATGTGTTTTGGAATTCAATTGCCTCAAATTGCTAATGGCCCCCACCAGTGGATCCTTGAGTTCGGTGGCACCAAGTGTGATGTGTATTGCCTTAACCATCAGATTACCTCCAACCATGAGTTGTGCGCGGCAGTGAACAGCGGGCCGTTTGGCCTGCCTATTTTCCTTCCATCTATCTTCCCTATTGCCCTAATGCCCATGCCACTTCCGCACACCACCATCTCTGATGCCCTGAGAATCATGCTCAGGGTAATCCTTGCCGACCTAACCGGTATTCCAGCTTCCTCTATTCCAGCTTTGATGGATTGAATGGTAATTGAGTCGAGGGCCCCGTCAGAGTTTCTCGGATGATAGGCGACTCCGTCATTGTCCAGCAATAGGGGAGCGCAGCGATCGCCGTCTATGAGTACCTCGTTCTCAAACAGGAGTCCCAAATCAGCGCCGTTCTCTATGGCTGCTTTCCTAGCCGCCCTGTGTGGCTCCCAGTCTCCGTGCTTCGTCCCCCTGACAGGCTCCTCCCAGTTCGGGGCTAGCAACGAGACGGCGGAGAGCGGGGTATCAGGCCACTTCTTTATTCCGAGAGGCTCTAAGCGGATCTCGCCCTCTGAGGAGACCTCCACGATTAGAAGGAAGTTTGCCTGATCCGGGCTGTCGTTTGGCTCTCCAGGGCGCTCTAGGCCATCCAGCCTCGAGAGTACTGTCGCCTCTAGGTTGTCTGGTATGTCGATTCCCAGGACCTTGGCATGGCGACGGATTCTCGCGAAGTGTAATTCCGCTGAAACTAGAGATTTTTCCCCATCCCAGCCCATTGCTGACCAGACTGCTGAATTGGGGTCGGCAGGACCGGGCATGGCTCGCGATAGGCGGTTCGGGATTCAAGACCTTCGTTCGGTCAGAGCATGTCATCGAGGAACGAGGTGTCTACGTCCTCTTCCCCTAGGTCGTCTGCGAGGTCATCTAGGTCGTCGAGGTCGTCTGCGAGGTCATCTAGGTCGTCGATATCGAGATCCTCTGGCTCCTCTCCGAGTAGTTCGTCGACTACATCCGTATCTGCCTCGGGTGTCGACTCCGCGATGTCCCCTCCTATCGGCTGGGCGGATGGCACCTCTCCCATGCCGTCATACGTGCTGGCAGGCACGTCAGCCATTGTTCCGAAGGAGTCCGAGGAAAGCTCCTCGTCTCCAATGCCGAACTCCTCCTCTCCCGTCAGGCCGGATGCCTCCCTCATCATCTGCTCCTCTAGTTCGACCTCGAGGGCTCCCATCTCCCATGGCTGAGGGGCTGCGTCCTTCCTGGGTCTGATGAAAAGCAGGGCGCCTGCTAGGATCATCAGGGCTGAGGCCACGGCTATCAGCTGGTTCATGTCGCCGCTCAATAGCTGGTCGACCCATGACGCTCCTGACTCGGAGTCGTCCCCTCCGATTGAGCCGAAGGAGCTCTCCGACCAAGGCAGTATCTCCAGCGGGTCTACGGCGAGCCTGTGAACCTCTCCATCGAATCCCACTACTACTGCCCAGTAGGACTGGGCGTTGTTGAGGGGCTCTCCGTTGAAGTCATTCATGATCAACAGGGTTCCTGCGATTTCACCGCCTACCTGGGTGGCGTTCCTGGTGTCTTCGAATGGGTCGGTGCTGACGAAGACCCGGTAAGAGGAGATTTGGGGGTCTGTGCTGAGGTCCCAGGTGATGTCGACCTTTGTCCCGGCACTATCCCAGTATCCGCGGACGCCTGTTACCTCATCCAGATGCAGTCCCGGGTCCAGGCTGTTCTCATCGACTAGGGCGATGGATGAGGACTTGAGGTTGGTTAGCCATGCGTTACCAGCCGAGTCCACAGGCGCGACGGCGACCCACGTCATGATCGAGGGTGCTATCGGCCTGCCATCCGAGAGAGTCTCTATGGTCACTGGAAGTGGTTCGTTCCTGTCTACTACCATAACTGGCTCCATCGATGTTGAGTCGCTGAAGGGGACTACATCAGAGAATATCCAATACTCGACGGCGTCGGATGCCTCGCTCTCGGGGAACGTGACGATGATGCCGTCTCCGTCATCGGGGCTCCTGTCCTCCAATACGGGGGCTGCGAGCCTGTCTGGCGGAGTGATGTCGCCCCTGTTGTCGACCGGTGATACCAGTACCATGTGATCGTCCATTTCAGTCAGGAAGACGTTGCCCTTGATGTCGTGAACGGTTATGGTGACGTAGAGGGGGATGTCTGGTCGGATTGTTTCTGAGGAAAGCGTGTCAACAGTGCTTCCGTAGAGCGCCTTATCCATTGTAATCTGTAGCTGTAGGAGGCCGCCGATCTGCCTCTGATCGACTTCCACGAGGTTGCAGGGTGACTCGTTGCAGTGCTCCTCGACCTCTGTGAGGTCGTTTAGCGGGAACTCCGAGACCCAGATTGTGTAGTGGCTGAAGTCTGGCGCGGGTGACCTGTCCCAGACTATGTCTATTGCAGTGCCATCGTCGTCCGGGTGATCCCATGCGGTGAGGCCCTCGACTCTGGGAGGGGCGTTTCCTACCCCCGTGGTGTCAGCTGATGGGGTGGCCTCCACCACCAGAACTGCATCTAGGTTCTCGTTGCCCCAGTCATCGGATGCAACGACTCCCACCCAGTATGTCACTCCGTCCTGAAGTGGCGATGCTCCCAATGAGTCGATCACGACCTCTCCGGTGCTGCAGTCGTCCACGTAAGCGGCTACCGGCCAGCCGTCGACCGTGCTGGGGGGCTGCCATCCAGATGCAGGTAGTGCGTAAACGGTGTGAAACGAACAGTCCTCCTCTGAGTTGGGGGTCCAAGTTACCTGGATCCTTCCTCCTTCGTCACCGGGAACGTCCTGGGCGAATGTGTCCGTTATGGGCGATGGGGGGATTCCGTCATTCAGCCCTCCAGCTGTGACGACTGGTCCGAATATGGTTACGTTGTTCGGGTCATACTGGCCTGATTCGTCCACGCAGGCGGTCACGAACCAGTAGAGGGAGTTGGGCTCCAGATCGAGTACAGTGGTGTTACCAGATGAGAAAGGTATGTCGATTTCGTCGGTAAGTGCTACTGCGCTAGTTACTTCCTGCTGGACTGGCCAGATCCTTGTTTTGTCTGGGTCTAGCTCCTCGCATGCAGACCACTCGAGAACTATTGCTCCCGCAGTTCCTCCTGAAATTGGTTCGGCTACTAGCCAGTCTGGGGGAGATGGTACCTCATCGGAAGGAGAGACGCTGCCCGGCCAGGCCATAGCGTCGCCTACTGAGCCATCTGGATACTCTATCGCTATAGCGGCCCTGTATATCCTGTCATCTGAAAGGGGTTCTGGGGTTCCGTCATTATCAGCTTCAGTAACCAAGACCGATGTCTGGGACCAGAATGGTATTTGTATGTAGGTAGTGAAGTCGCTCAGCTCATCTGCTGTGGGGTTCCACTGTTCCTTTCCTGTTGCGTCCCACACGTAAATCCTGTATCCGCTCCAAGCAGCGTCCTCAGCGGGTAGCCATGTGGCTTCGAGGACGCCTCCTCCATCATTGGGCCTGTCAGTCAGGTTGGTGAGTGTGGTTGGTACCTCTATTCTCTGCCAGTCATAGGTCACCCTGACTTTGATCTGTCCATTCTGGGGGGACTGGAGTTGGATTGTGGTCTGAGCGCTTGTAGAGCCGGGGCCTACACTGGAGATTGCAGACTGGAAAGCTGGTTGAATCCCGGGGTTCATGGCTGCCATGTCCCAGATTCCTGAGTAGTTCAGGTATGTGGACTCGGCCCAAATCCAGGCTCCTGACTGCGGGGAAGTCAATGTGAGTGCGCCCGCGTGCATTGGTAGCCTTCCAGCGAGAGGTATCTCCGAAACCATGTCGATCTCCATCGGGTCCTCGTCATTCACCAATACCGTCTGCATACCGGGCTTGGCTGTCTCGTGGATGTTCTCCCAGATTCGGCCTGAGTAAATCGCACTAAGTGGGTGGGCGACCCTCTGTTCCTCAGATTCCCTCTCCACGAGGGAGCCGACTGGGTCGAAGTGGTGTAGACCGTCGTCGGAGACCAGGTATAGGCCGGACGATCCCAGATATGCCCCTCTAGGGCCTGCGACTTGGGCGGAAGCCACTGCATCATGGCTTGAGTCGACCTCCATCACGTCAACTCCGCCGGGACTGATCATTGCTAGGTGTGTTCCATCTGAGACAAGTTCCGTGGGGGGCCATGAAATGAGTGTGTTTGAGGGCGAGCCGCTTTCCATGTTCAGGGTTGAAGCGTTCCAGTGGACTATCGGTGCCACGTCGGTTGCGATGTGCACGCCCCAGTAGTCTGTGGCAATAGCCCTGACGTCATTGCTGGGAATCTTGTCTATCTGATACGTCCCATTGGCCATATCAGTAGCTATGTCCCACGCCACTACACCGGGCCTAGTGCTTCCTTGTCCGTTGTGCGAGATGAATACTGAAGCATCGTGGTAGAGGGTGGTTGTCGTGCCGTCGTCATTGATTACGTTCCTAGATGTCCCCGGGGCGTACACCAGTCCGGAAACAGTCTCGCCCATGAGTCCGTCTCCGGAGTTCAGCGTGGTAATCACAGAGAGGTTTGTTGCCATTACAGTCAGGCCTGCAGGGCCCCCTGCTAGGATGTGCCCATCTCCTTGGATTGGATCGTCAAGGACCAGTAGGTGCTCGTAAATCTGCATCGGGAGGCCATCTATTGTTGTGATTGGGTCTTCCCACTCCGAGGTGGTTGTGTTCCTTACACCTATTCCGCCCCATGTAGCAATCAGAATTTTGTCATCTACCTCTGCAAAGTCTCTGACTCGGTCGTTTGGGAGTCCTGCTAGGAGGCTCCCGTAGCCCCATGTCCCTGTTGATGTGTCAAACTCTTGGAAGCCTGCAGCAGAACCCTGGTACCCCATCAGTCCAACGTACATCGTGCCATCGTCTTCGAGTACCATCCCATCCATCTGGACGTGGAGCGCAGCGGGTGTGGGGGAGAATGACCTCTGAGCTAGATCTACGGACCAGAGTCCCCTCCCGGCTGTGGTTATCCACATGGTTTCATCTTGTAGTGTCATGCTGTTTACTACGTCCTGTCCGAGGAGGCTGTACCCGTCTTCCCATCTCACTGAGCCATTCTGTAGTATCTCCCCTTGGAGTATGGACGAGCCGTAATAAGATCCCTCATCCAGCGTTGAGGACACCCAGACATGGGTTGAATTGGAGGCGAACTCTACCACCCTTCCGCTGGAAAGCCCTGCCAATTCATCGAACCCTCCAGCAATTAGCCCTGTGCTATCCAGTCGGTCGACTCTGTTCAGACCTGTTGTCTGACCTGAGCGTCCGACTGCGTAAACGGGGGTTGATGTCGATGGGACCCGGACTATTGAGCACCCGTCCATTCCAGGATCAATTATCTGGCCGCTCGAGGCGGATGTACCTGAGGTGACGATCCTAGAAATCCCTCCGGTGTTGTCGAATTGGTGCGCGGCCAGAAGTACGTTCCCGTCGTGTAGCATCCCGCCTGGGAAGATTCTGTCCTCCGAAATACCATCTGCTGATGTCAGGGTTGTCAGGAAGTTTCCTGTATTGTAGTTCATCCTGTCGAATCCTACGCCTTCCTCATCGTAGCCGACATACAAGATTCTATTCGACTCATCACAAGCAAGGGCCCTTGCATCGGCATTTGCCAGTCCGTTTGATCCTCCATCAGTCAGGGGCGATATCCATTCCTCTGTCTGACCGTCCGAGTCGTGGTCGGCAAGGTCGAACCTTGCGACTCCTCCTTGGTTGCCCCACCAGAATCTCCTTCCTATGGCGACGTGAACTATGTCATCACAGAGAACGATGTCAGCCCCGTACCCATCAGGGATGTCCCCCGAATCGAGGTCCCATGCGGTCCAATTTCCAGTAGTTCCATTCTTCCTGAAAATTTGGGCATTGGAGTTCCAGCCCGAGGATTGCATGGAGCTAGCCCAGAGATCATCGCCGATCACGGTCATTGAGTAGAATTCTTCCTCGGAGTTATTCGGAAGGCCACTGTTCTCCGTCCAGGGTGTCAGCCATGTCTCATTGGCCGGGTTCCATCTGAGTATTCCTTCCATGCTCGCGAAGAGGTACTCTCCGTCGAACTCTACCATGCCCCTGATCGGGCCATCTATGTCAGACCACTCATCCAAGAGGGTCATTGTCGAGAAGCTGAATCTGCGCATTATGTTGTCACCATATGCAACCCACATCTCGCAGGAGCTGGCGTTCAATGGGAAGCAATCCCCGAGAAGCCTGGCATTCACCCTGAGGACGTTTCCTATGGTCTCCAGGTTGTCGGCCCATGTCTCATTCACGGTGTTCCATCTGACGACTGTGCCGTCACCGTTGTTCCAGTACTGAGTCGGTCGGACCCCTATCCAGAGCTCGTCGCCGACCTCGCCTATCCCATAGACCACGCTATCGTACCCTATCTGGCTACCAGCATCAATTGAGGAGAGTGAAGTGTTGTTGTTTAGTGCTATTCTGGTTATCACGTCGTTGGATGCCCACCACTGGTTGCTTCTCTGAGTGGAGTAGTGAAGGACATCCCCCTTGATCACTATGTCAGCTGGAATCTGAGTGGAAAGGGTGGGGCCACCTGAATTCGACCCCCTGTTCCAGTCAATCAGTACCTGATCGTTTACAACGTCAATCAGGGTTAGTCCAAAATCCCCTCCTACCCACATTGTTCCGGGCTCCGTGCCCTCGACTAGGGCAGTGACGTCGTCGTCGTCTATGTATCCCTGTGTTCCATCCCATGTTGTCAGCCACTGGTCGTTGATCAGATCGTATCTGGCTATCCCCGTATTCTCGAATCCCAGGTAAAGGATGTCCTCGATTTTCACGGTCCTAGCTCTCTGGGTATCGTCACCGGCGTTCCAGACTTCCATTACTGTTCCATTTAGGGTGTTAATCACGGCTGCTCCGTTGTCAGTCCCGGCGTAAAGTGTGCTGGAGCCAATTAGCTCGACCGAGTATACCTGCCTGGAGGGCATGCCGTCACCTTGGTCGACGCAGACATCCAGTTGCCAATCTCCGTTGGAGTCGACTGACCAGCGGCAGGCTCCTCGGTTTGTCCCAGCGTAAACGTCGCTGCCATCGCTTGTGATATCGTAGAAGACGTAGGGATCGTTGTTCCAACCTGGGATGCTGGTTTCCAGTTGCTCCCAAGAGGCTCCGTCCCAGATAGCCAGACCTCCGTTTGATTGGGCCCCGGTGTTGGAGACCCTGGAGCCGACCACCAGTTCACTTCCGAGCATGTGGAGGGACAATACGTCGTCGTCAGGGAGGCCGCTGCTGCCCCCGGGCTCCCAGTAGTCGATGATATCACCGTTCATCCTATCGAGGAGGAGGATTCCGAAGTCTGGGAGTCCCAGGTATATCGTATCCCCGTCTACCGCTATGGGAGCAGCTTCGAGGTTGTCTGCGCCTAGTGACTGCCACGAACCGAGTATCTGCAGGGCCATTAGGTCTATTCTCATGAGTCCGCTATCGGACGTTGCTGCATATGCAATTCCATATCTGGTGGCAACGTCCGTAATCAAGTCAGAGTCTAGGCCGTCGGTCGTATCGAGTACATCGATTAGCGTCATTGTGGATGTATTGACGAGGGACAGGCCATTGAATGGGTGCCCCACGACGAGGGTCTCCGTAGTGTCATCATGGGCCATGGAGATCACCTGATCCTCTATTCCGTTGATTGTTCCTATGTATGCGCCATTATCTGCTCTGAATCTAAGTATTCCAGAATTCGAAGTTCCGACCCATACCCTGTCATTGGAGTCTTGAACTATTGATGTGATCGACTGTAGTTGTTGGGCATAGTCGCTGACATCTATTGGTTGCTGCCAAATTCTAGCTCCTTCATCGAATCTGTCTATTGTGGTGTCTCCTGCTACCCATATCTGACCGGACTCCCCATCGTCAATGCTAGCAGCTACCCTCATTGGATTGGATACGGGACTGCTTACCAGAGATTCTGCTCCGATTACCGTCTCTCCATGCTGCATGCCCGCCCTTCCCGTTGAGTCAATCAGGAATGCTACTCCGTCGGAGGGACTCCTTGGGCCTATTCCTGATGGCCATGAGTAAATGGACGTGGCCGGACCGAGTAGTCCCAACTGGGATACTTGCCTCTGGGAGCGGAAGACATTGGCGGTGGTGTCGTAGGAGTGCAGAGTGGTTCCCGCGACTATGTGAATCCAGCCGCTCGTATGCGATACCCCCACGACCGAGTTTGAAGCTAGCCAGTTGTTCGTGTTCCACCTGGAGAGCCATGACGAAGCGCTCAAATCCCTACGGTTTATTCCTGCGTTAAGTGTGGAGATGATTAGCTGGTCAGAGGCTATTTCCAAGTCTGTGATTGAGTTGCTTGATAGGAAATTGTTTGTGTCCCAAATGGTGCTGTCGGAAATAGTGATGTTGGAGCTAGAGGCATCGTATGTGTACTCGATGAAGTGGATTCCCGTGCTCTGGGTGGCGAGGAAGAGCTTGTCTCCATGAGTTTCCATATCAACTGGTATCTCCGGAGATCCTGGGCAATATGTTGTATCCGACCATGTAGCCGAGTTCAATGGCAGGAACATCAAGCTGCAACCTGAGGCTGCCCAGACGTTTCCGTACTGATCAACCGTCATAGCGGATACCGGTTCGGGAATGTTTGGGGCTTGAAGCAAGTCGGGGTTGAATGATGAGTCAAAAAGGGATTGTGAGCTGATAGAGCCGTCTTGTTTGCCGATTAGAAGCCTGCTTCCGGTTGAGTCTACAGCCAAACTACTCCCTTCGATATCCGTGTCTATGTGGATAATTCCGGGACACCTCCACCCACAGGTCTCCGACATCTCACTGTCGAGATGGATTAGGTCGTTGTCGAGAAGTAGGTATAGTCGTCCGTCCATGGGGTTTACTGCGCTGTCGTGAATCACTACGTCTAGGGTTGAGAAGGAAACCTTCGGATCGGAGGGAGTCAGTGCCTCTATGACCAAATCGGAGATTGTGATGCCGGCAGGAAGTGTCCATGCTGCATCACTAATCGTATTGGGTTTCAGCCATGTGCTAAGTGTGCCATCCTCGAGAGTTGGCGGATTATTGGTGAATGAGTCTTGACATCCCAGTCCTCCGAGATCTCGCCAGTCGAGTATAGGCGTCTGGGTCTCCATCAAGGTAAGCTGTGGTTCTTCTATGCAATATCCATCGGCTCCGTCAACTGAGACTTCGAAGGACATATTGGAAATCTCCGCTCCGGGTGCGAAATCCAAAACCAGGTCGCCATAGGCAAATGTCTGGTTTCTTGGGTCTGCTCCTGTTGCTACAATGTCGATCCATCCAGTATCGTTGCTTCCCATCGCCCCCCATGTTCTGGCTGAGGTCAGGGAATCGTCATCACGAGGAGTCAATTCGGTGCTATCCATGCCAGCCCATGGAAGCAGGACCATTAGCGCAACAAGGAGGATTGCCTTCCTCTGAGCGAGGTTGGCCCTGCCTCGGAAATTGATATCCACGCTTCCACGGCCTTCCACTCCTATATTGAATAGTGGGGGTCGTTGAGTAGTATTTGCTCAGTCCACCGTAGGTGGAAAAAACACTTTTTCACCTCAGATTGGAATTCAAGAAACGCTTGTAACACGGCTGATAATCGATTTTGACGCGTTAGGATAGCATCAAAGAGGGGTGCATGGGCCGGATATTTCCGGGGTGGTTAGTTGACCGAGGATATGCTTCGCGACGAGGCACTAGAATATCACGCGGCCAAACCGGCCGGGAAGATTACGGTAGTTCCCACAAAAGCTCATGGTACATCACATGAGCTTTCTCTTGCGTATTCTCCCGGCGTTGCATATCCCTGCAAGGAAATTGAGCTTGACTCAGACAACGCATACAAGTACACTTCCAAAGGCAATTTGGTAGCCGTCATAAGTAACGGAACTGCAGTTCTTGGCCTCGGGGACATAGGCGCTCTAGCGGGAAAGCCGGTGATGGAAGGAAAGGGCCTTCTGTTCAAGGCATTCGCGGATATTGATGTGTTTGACATAGAGGTTGACAGAACTGATGTAGACGAATTCGTAGAGGCTGTGAAGGCAATAGCCCCTACGTTCGGTGGAATCAACCTTGAGGACATCAAAGCCCCGGAGTGTTTTGAGATTGAGAGAAGGCTGGTTGAGGAGCTCGACATCCCGGTCATGCATGACGATCAGCATGGAACGGCAATAATCTCTGGAGCTGCCCTACTGAATGGTTTGGAGGTTGTTGAGAAGGACGTGGGTTCGGTCAAAGTAGTCATCTCCGGGGCCGGTGCATCCGCCATTTCATGCGCCAGGCACTACGTAAGGCTAGGAGTGAGGCTCGAGAATATTATCATGGTAGACTCAACTGGCATCCTAACGAAGAGCAGGGACGATAGTGGCGATCTGAACGAATACAAGTCAGAGTTTGCTAGGGACATTCCTGACGGCGACCTCGCGTCCGCCATGGTTGAGGCTGATGTTTTCCTCGGCCTTTCTAAGGGGGGGATTGTCTCCAAGGAAATGGTTTCTTCAATGGCCAATAGACCCCTAATATTCGCTCTAGCTAATCCCGATCCTGAGATATTGCCGGATGACGTTGTCGCTGTTAGGGACGATGCGATAATGGCCACTGGACGTTCGGACTATCCAAATCAGATAAACAACGTACTAGGTTTCCCATACATCTTCCGCGGTGCATTGGACGTCCGTTCTACAGAGATCACGGAAGGAATGAAGATGGCCGCTACTCATGCCATTGCCCAACTTGCCAAGGAGCCTGTTCCAGATGACGTGATGTCTGCTTATGATGGCGAGCAGCTACAGTTCGGCCCGGAATACATCATTCCAAAGCCATTCGATGCGCGTGTCCTGATTTGGGAGGCGAGTGCAGTCGCTGAAGCAGCGGTTAGCGAGGGGGTGTCGAGGATTAAGCCGAAAGACTTCGATATCGAGAAGTACAGAGAGGAGCTCGAGGCCAGGCTGGGGCTGACTAGATCGATAATGAGAAGGGTGATCAATAGGGCCAAGAGAGACAAGAAGAGAATCGTTTTCTGCGAGGGGGAAGACCCTACAATAATCAAGGCCGCATCTCAATGCATAGCCGAAGGGATATGTGAGCCGATTCTTCTTGGTAACGTTGAGAGGATCGATGCAGTGAAGGAGGAGTTGGGGCTGAATTTCGAATGCGAAGAAATTGATGTCAGATATGACCCTAGGAGAAGAGGCGAGTACGCCAATGAGTTGCACAGTCTAAGAGGCAGGAAGGGAGTCACTGTGGAGGATGCTGTGAGGCTGATGAAGAATACTACTTATTTCGCACCGATGATGGTTCACATGGGTGATGCTGATGGTTATCTCGGAGGGGTTTCTCATCACTACCCTGACATCGTAAAGCCGTGCCTGCAAATTATCGGACCGGAGGCCGACTCGCATAGAATTGTGGGGATGTACATGATGACAGTTAATGGTGAATTGATGTTCATCGGGGATGCTACAATAAACATCTACCCCGACTCCAGAACTCTGGCTGAGATAGCTGTTCAGACGGCTAAAGTGGCTCGCAGGTTTGGTGTCAAACCAAAGGTCGCAATGCTTTCTTTCTCCAACTTCGGAACATCCTCAGAACTGAGGACAGATAGGCTAGAAGAGGCCATTTCAATAGCTCGTGAACTCGATCCAGAACTGATAATCGATGGGCCAATGCAGGCCGACACTGCATTGGTTCCTGAGATACAGAAGGACTACCCGTTCATGTCATTCGAGGGGCCCGCTAATATTCTGATATGCCCTAATCTTGCATCGGCAAATATTGCCTACAAACTATTGCAGAGGGTTGCTGGGGCCGAGATGACCGGTCCGATTCTAGAAGGGCTATCGAGGCCCGCTCACGTTCTGCAGAGAGGAGACAGCGTCAGGGACGTTGTTCACATGGCTGCAATATGTGCCGTGGATGCACAAAGGCATCACTGGCAAAAACTCTGAATGATATCAGAGGGGCTTTGGTGCAGCGTCCAGAACTTCTTGACTGCAAACATCCGAGTATTGTTCGAAGTTCTCAATGAACATTTGAGCCAGAACGTTGGCAGTACCATCGAACTTCTTCTTGTCGTGCCAAGTGTCCCTTGGCTGAAGTATAGAATCCGGGACTCCCTCGCAAGTAGTCGGTACGGAGAATCCGAACCTTGCGTCCTCGACAAACACTACGTCATCGAGATCCCCGTCCAATGCCGAATTTAGTAGGGCCCTTGTCCATCTAATCTTGATTCGGCTACTTGCTCCGTATCCTCCAGCTACCCATCCAGTGTTGATTAGCCAGCATTTGGCATTGTTTTTGCGAATCTTGCTAGAAAGTAGGTCCGCATATACTGAAGGGTGGCGTGGCATGAATGGGGCCCCGAAGCATGTTGAGAACGTCGCTTGTGGCTCTGTTATGCCCATCTCAGTTCCTGCAACTTTAGCAGTGTAGCCAGACATGAAGTGATATGCTGCCTGCTCTGGAGTCAAACGAGACAATGGCGGAAGAACCCCGAATGCATCACAAGTAAGGAAGACCACGTTCTTGGGATTGCCTGCCATGGAGTCTGGAGTTCTGTTCTCTATTGACTCGATTGAATATGATCCCCTGGTGT
This sequence comes from Euryarchaeota archaeon UBA438, assembly GCA_002504435.1. Taxonomy (GTDB): domain Archaea; phylum Thermoplasmatota; class Poseidoniia; order Poseidoniales; family Thalassarchaeaceae; genus MGIIb-O5. Next base: position 37,432 of record DAQP01000002.1, on the reverse strand, counting down.
TCTTTGTGAGGGAGCTGTTGAAGAAGTCAGGTGTTCCATCAGCGTTCAATACAACGTTTTCTAGAATTGTTCCCTTCATCCGGGTAGTTGCGAAGATTGCTGGTTCGTCCTTCTCCGAGAGGTTGATCATCTTTGCATAGCATCCTCCTTCGAAGTTGAATACTCCTTCATCTGACCACCCGTGTTCGTCATCGCCGACGAGAGCCCTGTTTGGATCTGCTGAAAGGGTGGTCTTACCGGTTCCAGAAAGGCCGAAGAACAATGCGGAGCCGTCTTCATTGGTATTTGCGGAACAGTGCATGGGGAGGAGCCCGTCGGCTGGAAGAATATGATTCATAATCGTGAAGATGGCTTTCTTGATTTCTCCAGCGTAGTGGGTTCCGCCAATTATCACCAGACCACGGTCCAATGCCAATATTACGAACACACCGGAATTTGTTCCATCCTTGGATGGTGAGGCTTGCAATTCGGGAGCGTGGAGTATGGTATATTGGGGTTCGTGGGTTTCCGCATCCTCCGGACTAATCCTGACGAACATGTTGTGCATGAAGGCGGCGTGCCATGCCTTCTCAGTTACGAGCCTGACAGGCATTCTGTACCGGGGGTCTGCACCACAAAACGCGTCCTTAACGAAAACCTGATCGGCATTGTCCAAGTGATTTCTGGTCTTCTCGAGTAGATTGTCGAAGATTGCAGATGAAATTGACTTGTTTACGTCGCCCCACCATACATCGTCGGCCATCCCAGCCTCTTTCACTATGAATCGGTCGTTTGGAGACCTGCCCGTTCTTTCACCGGTTGTGGCTAGAAGGACTCCATGAGCCGTGAGTGTGGCTTCTCCCCTCTCCACTGCAATACTGTGCAACTGCTCCCAGCCCAAATTCCAGTGGACCTTGCCGCTTGGCTTGAGGCCATGGGAGCTTAGAGGGGTTGATGGATTGGAGGGGGGGGCCGACATGGTGGGGCCCTCCATGGCCTGCGACGATGGGAATTACTCTTCAAGGCTTACGGCTGTGGCCAATCTGAAAGTTGAAGGAAATTAGCAGCGGTTTGTACAGTGCTGGGGATGCGGTTATTCCAGTAATGCCCCACCGCGATGCGATGAACGAGGGTGACCCAGACGATGAGGTCATTCGAGAGAGGTCATTCAGGATTAGCGACAGAGTGGAGATAGAAGGCATCATCCAGGGCATAGGAGAGGCGAAAGAAGAGGGCGTGGGTTCTGACAAAGGAGAGCTGGATGAGGCTCTCGGTGAGATTTTTGATCCGTTCTCGGAGCCTGACTCTGAATCTCCGGGATTCGTAAGTCGCGATGGTAGTGTGAAGACGGCTCCCGGAAGGGACGTAGTAACTGAGATGGCTGTCGAAGGGGAACGTAGGGTGAATTGGCTACTCATGGGATCCATGATCCTGGTCTACAGTGCCATAGGGATTCAAATCGGAGTCGTAATGGAGCCGCTTCCTGCAGGTGTTTCTCTAGTTGTTCTAGCGGCGCTAGGATTCGGTTTGGGAGAAATCTGGATTCCAAGGAAGAACATGAAAATTCTCGGGGTCACGTGGGTCATCATTTCGATGAAGGTACTGTATGGTTTGGCCATAGAGTTGCAAAGATGGGATGTAATTGGGGTGGAGGAACTGGGAGCCCTATTGGTTGCCCTTGTGGGGATTAACGTAGCTGTTGCGTATAGGTACGATCATGATGCTATTGCGGCTCAGTCAACTCTTGTTCTTCTTGCCATTGGGTCTACGGCAGGGTCGTTGTTCGGACAGGGGGGGATTGCCCTGATGATTCTGTTTTCGACAATGCTGATTCATGGATTAGCCCTGCAGAGGATGTCCGGAAACCTAGCTGCCCTCGGGATTGCAGCTTCGAATTTGTGGATTGGGATGCATGCTACAACCAGTGGTTTTCAGATTGGCGAATTACGCATACTTCCACTCGACTCGCCGCTTCTCCTCTTCACTCTGATGATGGCAGTTACCGCAGCGAACGCATCCATGGCTTCGAGATATGCGAGGGAGTCGAATTGGTTCTCGGATGCAATGAAAGTGATGGGGCTAGGTAAGCCAGGGCTTTGGGGCGTCTCCGTATCGATGGGACTCATTGGGGCTCTTCTTGCTGTGGCTGCAAACAGGGAGGATACGGGCTACGCATTGGCCATGGTTACGGTTCTAGGAGGGGCATTTGGTGGTTCTTATCTTACTGTAAGAGGAGTTGCGTCGAAGAGGGTCATGGTTCCACTCGGAGCTTCAGCCCTAGTTCTGATTGCGATGCTATCTAATGGGGATTTGGTGGAGGAATACCTAGCGATTTCAGAGTATGTTGTATTCACCATAGTTGGGGCCGCGATCACTGGTTTTGTTGTTCTTCGGGATCAGGACATAGTTACCGATAGGGTCCTATGGGGAGGGGCCGTAGCAATACTAATCCTACTCGTAATTCTAGTCCCATCAGAGTCAGCTGAGAATGGTGGTGACGGTGGAGTGTTGCTTCTTTCACTTCTTTCACTTCTTCACCTAGGTACTGCAATTCTCTCGGTGAGGAGGGAGTCCCCGTCACTTGCTGGAGTAACCGTTCTTCTGCCATGGGTCTGGATTCTGATGGAGGAGACTTTGGAAGAGGCAATTCGAACAGTTCTAGTGGCCAACGATCGCATTGACCCCGGGAGCGTGATTGAGCTAGATGTTGTTCCACTGGCGGGTTATCTTATCCTGTGTTCAATCCTAATGTCTGTGGTCAATGAAAGATTGGGCTCTACGAATGTAAACCTCGCATCGAGATTTCTTGGAATTTCTGAAATTTCTGCTTCTATTAGGGACTCAGGGACATTACAGCTCTGGAGCCTCGGACTTTGGATACCAATGATTACCACAATTTTCATGGCTCAGTTTGGAGGTTTCACCTCCTTCACCCTAGTGTTGGTGTGTGGGGCCATCTGGATTCTGCATCTTGCCGCTCATGTCAGAAAAGTTAGAGTTGGCAATGTTAGTATGATGTTAGGCATAATTTTCGCCAGTGCTGTGATCATTCAATGGAGGCACGGAGAAGGCGAGATTCTGAGTGTGATCCTGTGCTTCCTACTGCTGACGCTTATTCATTTTGAGCGAGATATTGAGAATAGAAATTACACACTTGCTATGGGGATGATGAGCCTGCCCTTCTTGATTTTCCTGTCTGGAAATGATCCTTCTAATTTGTTAGCTCCATCAGAATATATTCCTGAATTGGATACAGGCTTAGTGGTAGTTTTGTGCACCGCTGCTATGCTTGGTTCATACCTGCCCAAGGCTGGAGCGATAGAAGACCTGCTTAGGCCTGCTCTCGCATCCTTGTGGCTAATGGTGATCTCAATCTCACTTACTTGGCAAATTGGTGAGGAGGAGTCGAAATACGCATCTATTGCAATTTTCGTCATAAGTTCCCTGTGGCTTGTAGCAAGGGGGGAAATTAGGAGGGAGTTGCAAACCATGAGCCTCCTAAGCGAAAGGAGGGAGATGGCAGCGGAAGACTCTCGAGTTTCGACCTCGACTTCTACTGGGGATGGGAATGTTTCCGGATTCAATCCAAGAGTTGCTGAGTTGAGAGAGGCGAGGAGGAAGAGGAGGGAGTTGTCTCCAACGGAGGACCTGGGGGAGCTGTATGTCACAGATGTTAGTCACAAGCCCGTGATCGTCATCTCGGTCATGGCGGTTGTACTAGGGGCGAGTGTGCTAATCGGGTTGACAACTGGGTCCAATCCAGTAATACTGCTATCTTGCGGTGCCTTTGTGACGGTTCTTGTTGCGGTAGCTAGGTTCAGAACTAGGGGTTTGGAATTACCACTGCCGCATATTGGGGGAATGGAAACCCCCATTGCTCTCGCTATTGTAGGGATTGTAGTTGCCCACGTTGCTTCCTTGATAGGTCCGGGTAGCAGTAATCAGGACCTATTGGGTATGGCCGTCGTCGTGGTTATCGTGGTTGAGCTGGTTGCGATTTCCCTATTCCAACAAGAAAATATGCTTGATAGGATTCCAATTGCGATAGATTGGCTGATCATCTCCTTGTTTGTTGATCGGCTAATTGGAAGTCTACTTTACGAATCGTTGCCCTGGCCTCTTACGGTAGATCCGTTGACTGGAGATTTGCTGGAGTGGAAGCTTCCCCTTCTCCTTCTGGAGGCAGTCCTAGTAATTGCGGTGATTGCAGATTTCTGGATCGACAATCTTCGCACGTCCAGAGGAAGGGTCGAATCCAAGGGAGGTTCCGGGAGGGGTGGTCGAGCAATTGCTGTGGTAATGCTCTCATTCGGCCTAGCTGGGGCAATGGCAATCTGCAGTGCAATAATACAGGGACTGAAGAGAGAGCAGCAGAATTCCGTGGGCCTGGCCATTCCGGGGGTCATACTAGTTATGTTGGCTGTTAGAAACTGGATTGATAGCGTTTCATCAATCATTACAGAGGCCAGTGTTACGCTGGGAGCGATTGCCATTCTACTATGCGTTCTGACTGTTCCGACGAAGAAGGGGGACTGGGCTCTAATGCTAGCTGCGAATGGCCACCTTCTCATCGTCATTGGCCTGCTTGGAGGAGGGGCGGCGGGGCTCCTCCCGATTGCTCTAATCGTAATGTCCACCTCCGTTTGGGTCATTGGCATACTACAGTTGAGGAGGGGGCTCAGGATCTGGGGCCTGGTCGACCTGGTGTTGGCGATATTGACAGCTCTGGTATTCTTCGGAAGCGCCCTGACTAATCCGGGAGTTATGTTGGCAGGACTTACGATAGTGGCGATGGAGCTAGGGATAGTGTCTTGGCTGGGCATAACTTACGAAAAGGAGCTAGTAAGGGACTGATTCGCAGTAATTTGACTCTATTCAATTGATGATTTCTCGAATCCAAACAGGCCAACGTTGATGGCAGAAGGTGTTGGCAAATGAATCATGACGCGGACGTGGATATCGGACACGCCCGACGAAGTAGAGCATCCGCATGTTCCACTTGGCATAAACGAAATGGCAGTTCCAAGGGCAGCAATACTCCTTTCACTATCGACAATATTGGTGGTACTCCTATCCACTATCTGGATTGGCATAGACACATACAGATTCATGAATCACCTTGAGGATTCTTTCGGTTCTGTCGATGAATCGATGCTCGAGGTGGATGGGCGATGGGCATGGGAGGTAGACCTCCTTTTCGACACCTGCGACTCCAGAGAGGGAGACTGGGCGTGGCCAGAGAATCTTTCTGCCCAGGATGATGTGTTTCTCTATCCCGGGGAGTTGCGTTGTGACTGGGAACATCAAGGAAACGGTGATCGTGCTTCAGTAGCAATACACAACAGGGGTAACCAGACTCTGGACCTTCTACTTGAGATTGAAGGGGCCGATGTGATATTCTCGTATTCTGACGATACGCAGTTGCTGATCAACGAATTCCCAGGAAATGATTCGATAATTCTGGAAATTGAGATTACCGAGGATATTGACGAGAGTAGTTTCTCAATTGTGGCTTCTCATGTTGCTCTGGTTTCATCGGAAGTAAGGCTTGATGTCACGGTATTCAAGGGAGTTGAAGAACGTGAGCTCCACTCTCAGGATGGAGATAGCCTCCAGGTACATTACAGGGTCTGGGACGCTGATACAGATGAGCTGTTGGATGAGGGAGATCTGCCGGTAAATGCAGGTGATGACCCGAACTACATCGAAGGTTTCGGCTGGTCTGCGATAGGCCTTGACATCGATGCAGACAGGGGACTGATACCGGGAGTGGATACTGGAACCAGTCATATCACACTCCTTCCGCCCAACATAGCGTATGGTGGGTCAGATGGCCATGAATTGCAGAATTCATGGCTTAGATTCGAATTAGAGGTTACGGCTTTTGTTGGGGTCTAAATATATTGATTGAGAGGCGAAAATAATGTCAGAAGGCAGTGACCACGCATCTGTTAGGCCTTCACCCGAGGTTGTGAAGGAAGGAGGTAGGCGTGCCCCAGCAAAATCATCTCGCAAGGGAGACCCTGCTTTCCATTTTACAGATGAGATGAGGAGGCTTTCAACTCCATGGGGAGTGGCTTTGGCGAGGGCCGGACAGATTGATCCGAAATCCCTGGGGCCGGGGGTTATTGCCGATGGTGCGGTTGGTTCAGGAATCCAGCTTATTGCCTATTCGAAGGTTCTGAAGAGGCCTGCGTTGGGGGTAGAAATAGATGGCAATATTGCTGTCCTCTGTGCCGCGAACATGTTCGTAGCGGCGGAGTCGGACGATGTTCAGAGATCTATGGACAGGGTTGTTATCGGGGACGGTTCGGACGCTGAAGGGGTGATGACTGAATATTGGTCCAGCCTTCGTGAAGCCGGAACTCGCGCGCACCCCCCTGTGGCTATGTTACATCTTGACCCTGCGAGACCTACAGACGCACAGAATCATCACATAGACGAGATGGACCCTCCACTCGGTCCACTTCTCGCTTCATGGAAGAATTACCTGGAGCCCGGGACTAATGGGCCTAGCATACTTCTAGACTTGTCACCAAGACTGGACGATGATCAGCGATCCATGGTTGATGCCACGATAGAGACTTCGTTCCCCGGAATCAGGAGAACCTGGGAGTGGCTTAGTCAGGGAGGGGGGCGCGTTGACCGGCTTTCTGTTTGGTCGGGGTCTCTCTCCTCGAAGAGCCCGAGGAGGTGCGTGAGGATGGGTACGAAGAAAATAATGGCCTCCATAGAGGGCAAGCCGTCAATCGCCGTTTCATCCGATCTTAGTGAGCCACCTCCTTTTGGATCTTGGATGACGATTCTGGATCCAGTTCTGCTTGAAAGCGGACTACAAGACGATTGGATTGAGGCGGCCCTTGGCGACAGAGGCGGGCGGACGTGGCTAAGGACCAGTGGAAGGAGGCCTATCCTGATACACACGGAGCCTATCCAGGGGGATGACGAGGTAATGGGCTTCGTGGTAGCCACTGGCCAGGTGGTTCAGCACAGACTCTCCCCCCCTGAGCTGCACAGTATCGACCTGACTGCCGCGGCATTAGCTAGGAATGACATTGGTAGCATCACCCTCAGGTGCTCTCTTGATCCGGAATTGCACCCCACACTGCAGAGAAGATTACACAAGGCGATGAGGGATATCGAGGGGTCCCGTTCATTCATGGCGGACGTTCAGCTAGTCAGAGGAGATAGTGGACATACGGTCTACGTAATCTGCAAAGAGCCGTGATTTCCGCCCCTACGGGGCGTCCAATCGGTTCAAATAGGGAAGGTTGGTCGCCCGGATGCCTACTGGGCCACTGGGTAACCGGTGAACACGGGAGAACCGTAACATGACAGCAATAGATGAAACCCAACTGGGAGATGACTTCTCTTACATCATTAGGATAGCCGATACGGACGTAGACGGACTGCGTAAGATTTCAGTCGGACTCTGCTCTATCAAGGGCATTGGAATGAGGACCGCGGGTATGATATGCAAATTATCCGACATTGACGGTAGTAAACTGGGAGGTCACCTTACTGATGAGGAACAAGAACGCCTGCGACAGGCAATAGGCGACTACGCGACTGAGATGCCTTGGTGGCTGATGAACAGGCAAAGGGACCTCGAGTCCAACGAAGACGCACATATCGTAGCGATGGAGGTGTCAATGACACGAGACGATGACATTGCTAGGCTTGCAGGAATAAAGACCTACAGAGGAATACGCCACAGGAGCGGGCACAAGGTCCGCGGTCAGAGACTAAGAAGCAATGGAAGGAGGGGCACAGCTCTAGGTGTCCAGAGGAAGAAGTGAGGTGAGTAATTATGGGAGATCCTAAGTTTGCTAGACCAAAGACACAGACGCCTACCCACCCATGGAAGCAGGCCCGAATAGAAGAGGAGCACGCCCTCAAGGAAAAATACGGCTTGAAGAAAGTCGGAGGAATGAGAGAGATCTGGAGGGAGAAGTCCGCGCTTAGAAGGCACAGAAACCAGGCCATGAAGTTGATTGGGAGGGTCGATACTTCCGAGGGGCACTATTCTCGGGAGAAAGATGACCTGCTAGCATCCCTAACCAAGAAGGGGCTGCTCTCCGAGGGCTCTAGTCTAGACAATATTCTGCAGATTGATGTAGAATTGATGCTGGCTAGGAGGTTGCAATCTCAAGTTTACTACAAGGGCCTGGCGCCCTCGATGAGGGCAGCAAGAAACCTGATTGTGCATGGACACATTTCGATTGGGGGACAGAAAATGACTGTGCCGGGATACCACGTCCTCAGGGAAGAGGAAGAAATGCTCCGCTACACAAGTGGTTCGAAGTACGAAGACCCGACTCATCCATTCAGAGAGGAGCTGGAGAAGCTGCGGGCTACTGTAGATGCATCTGAGGAGGAGGCATCTGAAGTGGGTGGCCCCGTGCAGGCAGCAGGAGACTTTGTCGAGGACATCAAGGCAGGAGAGGCCGCTGCACCGACGGTCGAAGACACAATTCCTGGAGGTGACAATTGATGCCGCACAAAGCTGTTCTTCATATCTACACTACACATAACAACGTGCTGATGACAGCAACCGACCTAACCGGATCAGAGACGATCTGCAAGGTCTCTGGCGGCATGGTGACAAAAGGCGGATCTGAGAAGTCCAGCTCATTCGCATCTATGAGGGCAGCCGAGAGGATGGCCGAGATGCTTGTGGAGAAGGACTTCAATCAGGTGATTGTCAAGTACAGGGGAGCTGGCGGGAATCGTTCGCACAGCGCTCCTGGTGCGACATCAGCAATCCGAGCGCTTACCAGGGCTGGCATGCAGATTACAAGAATAGAGGACGTTACTCCAATACCCACTGATGGGACCAAGTCAAAGGGAGGTCGACGCGGGAGGCGCGTCTGAGGTGATTGAGATGGTTAAGGTAAAAATTCTGAATGAAGACGAAGAGAGCATCAAGGTGCTTCTCACAGATACGGACCGCGCTTTTGTTAACTCGATTAGGAGGACTCTGATGTCAGACACCCCTAAGATGGCGATTGACACTGTTAGATTCGTAAAAAAGACCGAGGAGGATGGAGATGATCTCTGGGAGACGGACGGACCACTTCCAGATGAGGTGATTGCCCAAAGGCTTGCAATGATACCTATCCCAACGAAGCATGACGAGTTCTACTTCCAAGACGAGTGCCCCAACTGTTCCGAGATGGTGGAAGATGACAGAGGATGTGCTAGTTGCACAATGCTGTACTATTGCCAAGTAAAGGGGTCTGATGAGGGCACTTGGGTTACTGCTGGGGATCTGAACTTCCTAGGAGACACTGATGGGTTCATCCCTACCAAGTACCAATCAATACCAATCACCAAGCTGTTCAAAGGCCAAATGATCGAGTTCTCCGCCACGGCGGTAATGGGTCGCGGCAGGGATCACGTGAAGTGGTCTCCAGTCTGCGGGGTTACTTTCAATCCAAGGCAGGTTGGAGTATTGAAGGTCAAGTCCAGATCTAAGGTTCTCTGGGATCTTGGCCTTACTATCAAAGCGAAGGACTTCAAGGACGGCCGGCTAGATGACATAGAAATGGTAGAGGCACTGAAGTCAGACCTCAATCATGTAGGATCTGGAACAGAGGAATCTAGGGACTTCAAGGATGCAATAGAGCTGGAAGATGTTCCCGGGGAATTCATCCTGAGCTTCGAAACGGATGGATCGATGACCCCAAGAGTGGCATTCGAAATGGCCGTAAGCGAGCTTTCCGGAAGATTTGGTGGCATTGAGGAAGACCTCAAGGCAGTTCTCTGAATTGGATAGCAATTATTTCCCTGTGGTATGCAGGGATGATGCATGCCGGACATTCTGGGACGGGGGGAATGCGGTTCGCATGTCACACTCCTGTTCTCAATTGAGGATGATTCTGAAGAATTAGTGGACCAGGGGAGCCTTGGTTCGGGGCTATGCCTGGTAGATGGTTCTGAAGCGATTGCCAGAGGCACAGAGGGTGGCGGGAGTCTCTCTGTCAGGTTCATCGGAGGAGAAGGGGAGAGCAGTCTGTATCACGAAGTGCGTGAGACCCTAGCTGAATTCATTCCCGAGATTTTGGAGTACGATTGGGAGGTTACTGTGAAGCTTAGAGTGCCGGTTGGCCAAGGCTTCGGAATGTCGGCGTCTGGAGCAATATCTGCTTCAATGGCGATACAGCGCGCCATGGGTCTGCCCTACGAGGAGAGTATGAGGAGATCGTATCTGGTGGCACATCTGGTAGATCGAAAGCGTTCAAGCGGTTTGGGTGATGTTTCGGCCCTTTCTGCAGGAGGTGTTGAGTTGCGTATCTCTCCCGGATCCCCATATCATGGTCATCTTCTGGATAATGGCCCGGGAAGGGCGATTGGGTGGTCCAATGGCATGGAAGTCCTCCTGGCGTGGGGGGAAGGGTCTGGGAAACATACATCGACATACATCGATAGTTCCGAGTGGAAGGCTTCTATCTCTACGGCAGGAAATGCACAACTGGTTGAGCTTGAGAAGGGCGATTGGGACAAGGAAAAATGGCCAGAGCTTATCGAGTCGGCTTGGAGATTCTCACAAATGAGTGGCCTAATAGATGAGCCTCGGAGGTCTGCAGTGTTGCAGAAAGCTAGTCGGGCAATAGAAGAGTGCGGGATGAGCGAGGTTGTTGCCCCCCTTCTCTGCATGTTGGGGGAAAGCGTAGTCATTGTTCCCAAAGATCCTGACGAGATAGTCGAAATGGCAACTCTACTCTCCACGATTGAAGGAGAGGGGCTCTCAGGGTGCGTCACAAGGGTCAATGAGTCTTCATGAGTTCTTTGAGTTCTCGTGGAACTCATCCAGAAGAGTCAGGTCGAGTGGGCTTGCATCCAATTGCTCAGCTCCTTCAATCCTCAAACCATCGCAGAATCCATGTCTGTAAACAATAGCGCCGTGACCGTACTCAGCGACATACCTGTCGACCTGCTTCTGGGTCTTCTTTCTGGGGAATTTCAAATCGGCGCCGAAGAAGTGCTTAGCATCAATCCACGCACAGGGAACCCCGTTTATTCTGACATCGTCAATCATTAGAAGGTCGGGGGTTATCACCGCCCTCCCCTCTGCCTTCTTCTGCTCTATCATTAGGTCGTCTTGGGTTCGGTATCTGACCCCTATAGAGTCGAAGTATGCGTAAAGAACGTCTTCAAAGACCATTGAAGCCTTATGGGTCTCCTCCTGATTTACTGAGCTTACCCTATCCAATGATTCTGCTAATTCAAACTGCTCGCGGTCTCTCTTTTTGAGCCGGGATGGTTCCTTCAGGGTCTCCTTGATCCTGTTCTTTGACCATCCCCTCCCCGTCAGAATAGCCCTGAATGTGTTCACTGGCGGTGCATCGAATCTCTTCGATAGCGAAATGACGTCCTCTCCAGAGTCGTATCGTCGATTGAGTTCATTTGACCTGCGCATGAGTTTGTGATGAGAATATACGCTCTTCTCCTGATTCAATGCGTTCCTCAGGGAGAGGGCCTGCTCTAGCGTTATAGGGAGTCCCGAAATCTGGTCTGCAATTTCATCGACTCTCTCTTGGGGTAGAAAGCCGAACTCCCCACGGCGCATGATGATCTCCCCTGCCTTCTTCTGGACGTCCCTGGGAACTGCATTCAGCGCCCAATTTACTTCGATGGTCTTTGGAGGGGGTTCTATCTCGGACGGGAAACCGATGGGAGGGGGGTTCGCCTTGAATCTGGCTAGCGCCCTCTCAACTGAATCCGAACTCTTGTCTTCGACGGTTTCCTTGGGGGCGTTACCTCCGCCCCCAGATTTCCGACGGGGCCTCCGACGTCTTCTACGTCTCCCGCCACTCTTCTCTTCACTCAACGAGCCGTCGAGCCGAAGGAGCACCATGAACCCACCGTGTCATGAGTTGGCAATTCATACTCCGATTTAGTTGGAGTTTTATCGGGGTTGCACCTATAGGAACGCTATACCGGGCTCTAATGGGAATGCGACACGCGCCTTTCCGGCCACATCTTCCCCCTCTCCGACGGGATACACGCTAACTTGCTCGACATCGAGTGCCTTCGCTATGAAATCTGAGTTGGAAGATAGCACCTCTGCCTCGTCCAAACCTGAATTGATCAAGGCAATGTCTCCTTCGGGCCATGTGTGTATTCTGCCTCTTTTCTTCTTACTACCGACAGTAAGTGCCATCCATGATTGGAAGATTTCCCCCCTCAGGGTATCATTCTGGAAGATTGGGAGAGATTGAACATGCGATTGTCCGTCCGTCCTGAAGTCAAAGCCCTCTGAATCCAACCTCAATGACTCCCTTGCCAAATCGGATTTCCATTGAGCTGCTGTCTGAATTACCACCCTGCTTATTCCACCTTCAGAGTGCTTCTCGGCCATAGATCTGAGATTTCTAGCACTGGAGATAACATTTCGAAGGTACCTCTCCCTCGCAAGTACTTGGATATCCCCAGGAGCTGTTCCTGTAGTTGCAATAACATACTGTGCCAGAAGGCTGTCGTTCCCCATCAATTTCCAGAATTCCTCTGCTATGTGAGGTGTTGCCGGTGCAAGCATTGGGACCCATGCTTTGAGGAACTCAGAGGCTGTATCACGATTGGAGCCCCCTCTCCTCCTGTACCAGTTCCAGTCGGAAATCATCTCGAAATGGCTGATCATTACCCCTTCCCTCAGGGAAACTTCCGTCATTGCCTCCCTCCATGAGGCTTGGTTTGATCTAATTCTGGCCATCAACCAATCGTCTATCTCGGAGGGGCTTTCCTCCATCGATTGGGCCGATTGGAAGGCCTCGATTATTGCAAACATCTGTCTGTGGTTCCCTTCAAGCGCGCTGTCAGACCAGTCCATGCCTGCCTCCGGATTAGCTCCGAACAAGATGAAAAGACGGACCGTATCAGCTCCGTACTTGGATATCATCTCCTCTGGACTGACAGTATTTCCGAGGGACTTGCTCATCTTTGCGGATCTTGAAGATAGTGCTGAGCCGCAAGTAGGGCAGTCCCGCCCAAAGTGGTCTATGTGGTACTCGGTGTTGCAATCGATGCAGAATGGTGCGGGCGCGTTTAGCATGCCCTGGCATACGAGCCTGCCGAACGGTTCGCCGACCTCGTTCATCGAGTGATCCCTCGTCGCCTTGGTGAAGAACCGGGCATAGAGGAGATGCATGACGGCGTGCTCTATGCCACCGATGTAGAGATCCACACCGCCATCCATCCAGTAGTCCACGGCTTCTCTGTCGAAGGGGGACTGGTCGTTGCTAGCATCGCAGAACCTCATGAAGTACCACGAAGAGTCGTAGAAGGTGTCCATTGTATCGGTCTCCCTAGTAGCTGGACCACCACAGCCTGGACAGGAGGTGTTTACGAAGGAGTCGTGCGACTCGAGGGGGTTACCCTTCTGATCTTCAGTGAATTTGACGTCAAGAGGTAGTTCAACCGGAAGTTCCTCGGAAGGGACGGGGACGATCCCGCATGACTCGCAGTGAATCATTGGGATGGGTGTTCCCCAGAACCTCTGGCGGCTTAAGAGCCAGTCTTTCAAACGGTATTGGACGGAACCGTGTCCCGAGTCGGCATTCTCAAGAGCATCTATGACAGCAGTCTTCGCTTCATCGCCAGAGAGTCCATCAAACCCATCCGTAGCAGAGTTGACCATTGGCCCGTAGCCTTCGAAGGCGGCAGACAGTTCGGCTTCGGGGTCATCCCCCTGAGATGCAACCAACACCCTCCTGATCTCCAGTCCATACCTCTTGGCGAAGTCGAAGTCCCTCTGGTCGTGCCCTGGGACGGCCATCACAGCGCCAGTTCCATACGAGGCGACGACGAAGTTCCCAGCGTAAATCGGGACCTTCTCCCCGCTTAGTGGATTGATTGCGTATCTGCCCAGGAATACTCCTTTCTTCTCCTTCAACATGTTGATTCTCTCGAACTCAGACATCCTTGTGCACTCTTCTAGCAAGTCTCTCCAAGGGCCCTCCCACTCAGTTCCAGCACACAGCTCCTCACACAACTGATGCTCTGGCGAGAGTGTGAGGAAGGTTACTCCGAAAATAGTGTCAGGCCTGGTTGTGAAGGCTCCGACTACTGATTCTGAGCCATCCACCTTGAAGTCTATGTGAGCTCCGTGAGAGCGTCCTATCCAATTCCTCTGCATGGCCTTTACGTTCTCTGGGAATGAGATGTTTTCCAGCTCGTCGAGAAGCTCGTCCGAATAGTCGGTCATCCTCAGGAACCACTGAGACATGTCCCTCTGGACTACCTCTAATCCACACCTCCAGCAGCGGTTATTCTTGACCTGCTCGTTTGCAAGGACCGTGTCACAGTCTGTGCACCAGTTGACGGGGGCCGTTCTCCTCTCAACCAGTCCACTTTCATTCAGTGTGAGGAACATCTCCTGATTCCACCTGTAGTAATCCACGTCTGAGGTGGCTAGGAACCTTCTCCAGTCGTAGGAGTAACCCATCCTCTCCTGATCGGCGCGGATGCTGGAGATATTTCGGTGGGTGACGTGATGGGGGTGGCCGCCCTCCTTCTTGGCAGCATTCTCTGCAGGCATCCCGAACGAGTCGTACCCCATGGGATAGAGCACGTTTCTTCCCATCAGCCTGTGGAACCTAGCCATCGCATCTCCAATCGAGTAGTTTCTGACGTGTCCCATGTGCATGTGGCCCGAGGGATATGGGAACATCTCCAAGCAGTAGAACTTCTCTCTGCTTCGATCCACCTCCGCCTCGAAGACCTTCGATTCAGACCACGCCTTCTGCCAGCGGGTCTCTATTTCTTGGGCATCGTAATCCATATTTTCACTCCCATTAGGCTTCCAAGGGAGCCATCAGGCTCCCCGCAGAAGCAGCAGACTGGCCAGTAGCCCGCCTTGCAGGGTGTATGAAGCGGGCTTTCGTGCCACGTATCGCGACTCGGACGTTCCGCTTTGAAGCCTGCCCCGAGAGTGGGGGTCCGCCACACCTATGGGAGATGGTTGCGTCCGAGTCTTGATGCTGAGGGACGGGGAGTTCGACAAGAGGGTCGGCGACGATGGAGTCGAGGTCTGGGTAACCCAGATGGGCGGTTACATGAACATGAACACCGCTTTCATCGACAGGGAGTCAGGAATAGTGGCGATAGTGGATCCATTCGACTCGGAAAGATGGGTGGAGGGGCTTGCTGAGGACGGTCTCGAACCTACGCACCTACTGTACACCCATACACATCGTGACCATGTGGCTGGATACTCCACTATGATGTCCCTAGCTCCCGACGTCGAGGTCTGGGGGCACGATGAGGCGAGGGTTCCGAGCTTGCTAGGGCATGTCGTGTTCAAACAGGTAGACTTCACTGACACGTGGGCCAACGAGCCCGATACCACCGTCGAGTGGTCCGCAGGATCAATCTCCCTCGGGGTAACCCACTCTCCTGGTCACGCCCCTGGTCACGTCACCCTGCACGGACATGGGGTCTATCACGCGGGGGACTTGCTATTCACCAATGGAATGGGTAGGGTCGACCTGCCGGGTAGCGACCCTAGGGCCCAATGGATGAGCATACGTCACGCAAAGGGGATTCTGATGGGCCTTCCAGCCGAGTGGAGGCTGATTCCGGGACACAGGTATGACTGGATCGATGGTTCCACCCCAGACTGGGTTAGCGTTGGCGAGGCCCTTCAGCACAACTACGCCCTCAACTCGCCGGCCTTGGATAGGATGGGGTGATAGCATGGCGGGCGGGCCTCTCGCTCCACCTTCGGAGGATGGGATTCCGGTCGAAGCCCACAAGAGGCTGGTCTCGTACAGCATAGGCCCGGAGGGGATCGACCTGACATTCAGTAACAGGGTTGCTCACGAGAACGGGTGGAGCCTCGGTAAGGCTGAGAGGGCCATACAGGAGTACAAGAGGTTCGCATACCTCTGCGCCCACAGCCCGACCCCATGCACGCCGTCGATGGAGATCGATCAGGTCTGGCACATGCACATGACCTACACTCACGACTACTGGGGCAGGTTCTGCCCCGACGTACTGGGATACCAGCTTCACCATGGCCCCACCGAGGGAGGCGCGGAGGAGGACGAGAAGCACGTCGAGCAGTACGATTACACTCTACGCTACTACGAACAAGTGTTCGGGAGGGCCCCTCCTAGCGATCTGTGGCCCTCTACCGAAGAGAGGTTTTCCTCTTTCCCACACCTACAGTGGGTCAATCTCTCTGATTATTCGATAACGCCCAAATCGAGAATTTACGTGGCGATAGCGGTGACTGCCGTAGTCTCCTTTATTTTGGGCTCACTGTTGCCTCTTTGACATGAGTCGGGCATTGGTTGCCGCTGTTGTCGTAATATTGCTATCAGGTCCCGTTTCCGGGTTACCGAATGGTGTTGATGAGTACGATCTGGGCCTCGAATACTTCCCCCCCGCACCGGAGGGAGAATGGTATGTCTACGACGTTGCGGGAGCCATCAGCGACGAGACCGAGGCGGAGTTCGAGGAGGAGCTG
>DAQP01000002.1:19048-20630 GCA_002504435.1 Euryarchaeota archaeon UBA438 | reverse complement strand
ATAGGGGATATGTGGAACTATGGGGTGGGGCCCTGGGATCCTGATGAGGACTTCTTCAGCGAAGATGAAGGGTACGCCCGGCAGATGTTCCAGCACTTTGGGATGGAGGGGGGCGAGGAGCCCAGCATGATGATCGCCCTGTCGACTGGGGACCGTCAGTTCAAGTTCGTCATGCCTGACATGCCAGCACTGAACCAAAGAATATCGGGGGACGTCTTCATCAATGGGGCGTGGAGGCTTAGCGATGCCGCTGATCACTATGAAGGGAGTCTGGGTTGGGGTGAAAATACCGTCGGGATGTACTATGGTTACGACAATTGCGAATGGGGTGAGCCTTGGGACCAGTGGTGGGACTACGATTCCAACCGATACGAAATGTGGGTTTGTAGTTGGGATGGTGATGATCCGGATTACGATTACAACTTGTGGGCCTACTGCGAGGACAGAGGAGGAGAGTGGCAGTGGTACTGCTATGACCATCCTTGGGTGGTTGAAGAAGACTTTAGCCATCCACTCGGATATGTTGGCGGGGGGCCTGAAAACGCAAACGGGACCCTCTTGGACATCAATAACGAATACACAAGAGGGAATCTGTGGGAAATAGCCCTGTCGAAGTATGTCAACAAAATTGACGACATAGTGGAACCAGAGCCGTGGCACTGGAGTGTGCACTTGAGTGTCTACTCAGTCGGGCTATTGGGCATAGTGGCTTTCGCCCACAGGGCACGAAAGGAGAGGTTTTTCGATGCTGATTTCACGGAAACGGCTTACAGTGCGCAGCAAAGGCTGGGCTTTGCCTACTCGAGGCGGAGGGGAATGCTGTCCCTCAAGAGCCTGAAGGGGGGTTCTGACGGGACGGTCTTCGAGAAGGTGAGCGATCAGATAGAGGAGCTGACCAAAGCGATCACTGGGGACCTGCGGGAAGAAATTGGGCCCGACATCGAGGACGAGCTGTACAAGAGCTGTGCTGAGCTAAACAAGAGAGCCGACGACGTTGGGATTCCAGAAGAGGTTCAATTGATCGACATTGATCTGGGGGATGAGTTCAGCGCGATGATGGAATACGCTGATGCGCGAGACAGGATCAACTCGATCTTTCTGATTTGCTTGGCCCCCGCGTATGTCGCCTTGGTCTGGCTAGGGCTGAGCATGATTGCCTACCACCCATTCACCCTTGGGGACTGGTTCCTGGAGGATCCATGGTTGGCCATTTGGCTCAGTAATCCGATGGTCGGATTAATGGTGGTCGGTTCCAGTATAGCCCTATACCTAATCCATGGGTTCACCGCATGGTCGGTTCCGCCTGTGGTAAGACAATTCACAGGGATCCGTCAGCCCCTATTCCCATTCTATAGACCCAAGCCGATTGCTCGGGTTACAGATTACAGCAATGTTATCATCCCCGTGGCTGTTGGCTCCGCTATTATCGACGATGTGATCTATGGCGGGTATGTCGTCGAAAGCGCTGGGTTTGACGAACACGGGAACGAGATATACGAGACCAGTAGGCCTGTGAGCAGTGGTGATGGCTGTAGCGGCGGTGGCTGCGGCGGTGGCTGCGGCGGCGGTGGCTGCGGCGGCG
>DAQP01000002.1:14615-18736 GCA_002504435.1 Euryarchaeota archaeon UBA438 | reverse complement strand
GCGGCGGTGGCTGCGGCGGCGGTGGCGGGTTCTAGGGCTCCTTCCTGCCCCTTATCTTCGCTATCATCGACCCTATTGTGGCGAGGTAGATCTTGTTCCTCCACAGCCACGAAACCAGTCTGAAGGCCCCCTTCACCCTGCCCATTCTCATTCCGCCTTGTCTTCCCTGGTGAGGCTGAGGCCCATCTTGCTAGCGGCCCCCTCGACTGTACCATCGGGCATCTCGCCCTCCTGCTCGAGCGCGGATAGGGCTGCTAGCACTATGCTCTCGGTGTCTATCTCGAAGAACCTCCTGAGGCTCTCCCTGGTGTCGGATCGGCCGAATCCATCGGTCCCTAGGACCACGAATCGCCCACCTACCCACCTTTGGATCATTTCGGGGACTGCTGCGATGTAGTCAGATACTGCGACTGTGGGCGTATCGTCGCCGAAGCATTCGGATGCGTATGGCTCCCTCTTGTCCTGGGGGTTGAGCCTGTTGTGCCGCTCGGAGGCCAGGCCGTCCCTCCGCAGCTCCCCGTATGAGGTGACGGACCAGACCTCTGATGATACGCCATGCTCGGCTTCCAGGATCGATGAGGCCTCGCGAGCGTACTGCAGTATTGGACCCGAGCCGAGAATCCTGATCGAGGGGGATTCCCCTGCCGAGTCCTGAACCTTGTAGGCTCCCCTGATTATCCCCTCGTCCGCTCCCTCGGGCTTTGCGACCTGCTGCTGGTTCTCGTTGTAGAGCATGATGTAGTGGATGACGTCGAGGTCCTTGCCCCACATCTCGTCTATCCCATGCCGGATTATCGTTGCTAGCTCGTAGGCATACGCCGGGTCCCAAGCGCGGCAGCCCGGGACAGTAGACGCGACCAGGAGGCTGTGTCCGTCCTGGTGCTGGAGGCCCTCTCCGTTCAAGGTGGTCCTGCCAGCCGTTGCACCCATGAGGAATCCCCTCGCCCTGGAGTCGGCGGCTGCCCAAACCTGGTCGGCTATCCTCTGGAAACCGAACATGGAGTAGAATGTGTAGAACGGCAGTGTAGGGGAGGCTGAGTGGGAGTATGATGTGGCTGAGGCTGTCCATGTTGCCATGGAAGTTGCCTCCGCGATGCCCTCTTGGATAATCTGACCCGACTCGTCCTCCTTGTACTTCATCAGCATCTTGTGGTCTACTGGAGTGTAATTCTGGCCGACCTGTGAGAATATCCCAAACTCGCTGAAGAGGGGGTCCATGCCGAATGTCCTTCCCTCGTCTGGAATTATAGGAACCACCCTTGGGCCGATGTCGGACTTGAGCAGGTTCCTCAGTAGCCTCACGAACACCATGGTTGTGGAGACGAGTTGCCCCTCTCTCGTGCCATCGTCGAACTCGGAGAACGTGGATTCGTCAGGGGTCTCTATCCCTGTAGGGGGCGATTTCCTAGATGGTAGGTATCCGCCCAGTGCCTCCCTCTTGCTTCTCATGTAATCAACCTCGTCCGAGTCTTCCCCTGGGTGGTAAAGGGGCGTATCCTCCAATTTGTCGTCACTAATCGGGAGTTCCAGAGAGTCCCTGTATGCGATCAGGTCGTCTAATGCCATCTTCTTCTTCTGGTGCGTCGAGTTCCTCCCTTCGAAGGAGTCTATTCCCCAGCCCTTAACGGTGTGAGCGAGGATTACCGCGGGTCCTTCGGCGGCTTCTGCAGCCTTGTATGCAGCATACACCTTGCGTGGGTCGTGACCCCCTCTGCGTAGATTCTCAATGTCCTCATCACTCATTGACTCGCCGATTGAGGAGAGTTGTTCGTTCCCGGAAAAGAACTCGGCCTTGAACTCGGATGGTTCGAGTGTGCTCATCCTCTGCCAATCACCATCGGTGATTCCTTCTATCCTATTGAGGACGGCTCCCATTGTATCCTGATTCATTATCCGGTCCCAACCTGACCCCCATAGGACCTTGATCACTGTCCAACCGGCTCCACGGTAAAGGCCCTCTAGCTCCTGAATGATCTTCGCGTTTCCTCTGACTGGTCCGTCGAGGCGCTGAAGGTTGCAGTTGACCACAACTATGAGATTGTCTAGATTCTCTCGCCCGGCGATAGCTATGGAGGCGATTGACTCGGGCTCGTCCATCTCTCCGTCTCCTAGGAATGCGAAAACGCGGCTTCCTGACGTGTCAGCGAGGCCCCTGTGGTGTAGGTACTTCCAGAACCTAGCTTGCATTACTGCTGCAAGGGGACCGAGGCCCATAGAGACGGTTGTGTACTCCCAGAATTCTGGCATTAATCGTGGATGGGGGTAGGAAGAGAGGCCGTCGGAGAAGGCCTCTTGGCGGAAGTTAACGAGCTGTTCTCTGGAGATCCTTCCCTCCATAAAAGCGCGAGCGTAAATTCCCGGGCTTCCGTGTCCTTGGATATAGAGGGCGTCTCCAATGCCGTTGCTCTCCTTACCCCTGAATATGTGATTGAAACCGACCTCGTAGAGCGTTGAGCTGGAAGCGTAAGTGGAGATGTGACCCCCTATCCCGTCCATTCTCCGGTTAGCGTCGGAAACCACCACAGCTGCGTTCCATAGGACGACGTTCTGGATTCTTTCCTCTAAATCCAAATCTCCGGGATATGGGGGCTGTTGGTCGATTGCGATGGAGTTGAGGTAGGGGGTCCTGGAGGGGGGTCGTATTGGGATCGACAGATCCTCGGCCTCGATCATCAACTCATGCAGAAGGAGTCGAGCCCTCTCGACACCATGGGAGTCGACCACAGAACGGAGAGACTCGAGCCACTCATCAGTCTCCTCGGGGTCCACATCGGGGAGTTTTGGGCGGGTTCTTGGTCCTGACAAGTCGAACTCCTGCCCCTATGGGGCAGGCTTCCCACCACTGGTGGTTTATTCAATGTTCGATATGGAGAGGGGGTTACTCAATTGGTTCCTCTGTTCGGGCCGACGGTGATTACATGGCACTCGTGGAGAGTCCGCACACCCGCCACGGTAATCGATGAGTCTCCTTCGATGCACCTTTGTCCGGACCACTTGCCGACCACCTTCATCACGGTACTCTTCCCAGCGGGATTCAATGGGTCGACCTTCAATTCGACGTTGACATCCTCTAACTCTCCTAGCCATGACAGGGCGGCCTCAATGGAGCGGCTAGCTATCCCATGTTGTTGTTCTGAGCTTCTGACCCAGTAACCAAGATTCCAATTGGCCTTCCCCGACCTTGTGATCCTATCAAAGCCGATCAAACCTAGAATGTAATCGTCCCATGGCCTGATCATCACCCAATGATGGAGTAGTCCGGACCTACCCATCCTCTCTGTCTCAGAGAGGAAGTCCCTGATTTGGTCCTCGATGTCCTTGTCTGGGATAATCCACGGCATTGCTCTACTGACTTCGGGCCAAGTCTCCTCAAATGCCTCGATTATCTCAGAAACCAGAAGGCTAGACGCAGGGCGTAATACGAGGTTCTCGTCGACCCTGATTGTCGAAGTGGCACGCCTTAGCACGTGCTTGCGGAAGAGTCCTGTTGCATCAGTACTCCGGAGAGGTGGACTTTCAGGGACGGAGCTTTGTTCTGGCATTTGAGACGTTGGAATCATCTGGATAGGTCCTTGTTGCTACATCCAGAAGCCTGTCAACTGCCTGTGCCCTTCCGATCCTTTGGAGAAGGGCCCCGATCGGGTAGATCAATTTGGTTCGGTCACCGAGATGAGGGCCGACCTCGTCCAAGATTACCGTGGCTTGAGCTATGTTCTTCGATCTGGCCGCCTCCATAGCAGATTTCACCATCTGTGCAACCTTCCTTCCGGGCCACATTTCCTGCTGGGCCCATGGCCAAATATTCTCGATCTCTGGTTCCTCCTCTATTGGAGAGCTTTCCCTAAGGAAAGAGAGGTTTGGAGGTGGCGGGATAGGCATTGGTGGCTGGTCCTCATCCACTTCAGGCGCGATAATTGGTGGCCTGGGGGGAGGGAGGTCAATCGGAGGAGGCGGGATTGGCTTCTCCGGCTCCGGCTCCGGCTCGGCCTCAAGGAGTGAAATGATCTCCGACTTCTTCAACTTAGAATAACCCGAGAGTCCTCTTTCGCTTGCCATAGACTTCAGTTGCTCTACTGTTAGATCGGATAGTGCCCTGACCTCCGGCTCTGGCTCCGGCTCTG
>DAQP01000002.1:1041-14263 GCA_002504435.1 Euryarchaeota archaeon UBA438 | reverse complement strand
GGCTCCGGCTCTGGCTCCTTTGGTGTTGCATCGGGAATTTCACTAGCAGCTACGATTTCAACCTCGTCCGCCGATTCCGAGGTTGGTTGTATCAATTCCACTTGCTGCGGGGCTATTTCCTCAACTGGCTCAGGCTCTGAATCAGGAACCTCGAACTTGGTCACAAACTCAGGGGCGTCCTCGGGCTTCAGTTCGTAGGGCTCGACCTCTTCACCTTCACTGGGTTCGGGAATATCCACAGTAAGGGCAAAGCTCGGCTTCTGCTTGGTTACCACTGAGTCGTCCTTGCCATATTGCTTGACGTCAATTGTGACATCATCCATAGTGAACGTGGTCTTTGACCAGTCAACTACCTCTTCATCCTCGTCTTCTTCGAAATCCCCCAGCAGTTCGTCGAAAAGATCGGATGCCTCTCCTTCGTCGACCGATGCCTCTTGTTGGTGAGTTGCTTTCTGGAGCTGGTAGGAGCATCTTGAACATGAGGCCGCTTCAAGGGGGTTTTTCTGCTGACAAAGCGGGCATTCTATGCCCTCATCGTCCTTCTTACGATTGAATTTGAATCTGTCAAACACCGGTATGCCCCCCACCCGTAGGCGGCTTCCCAGAAACTCATCGTATAATCCTCACGGGAAGGTGCTCGGGTTGAATCGTACGAAATGGGGCATTTGCTCTCGGGGAATGGTGATGAGGGGGTTTCTACGCGCAGTATTGTGGAAGGGGAGCCCGAGGAACTGCCTTCTAGGTTCAAGAGGAGCCAGGATCACCATGAGGCTTACCAGAAGCTGATCAGATGGGAGCTGGATGACGAGCTTGCTTCGACAGAACGAAGGCTCAGAAACTGGTCCAGGGAGAGGCTTGTCTCCAATGGTGTTGCACTGTTTGATCTAGTAGCGAAACCAGATGGATGGCTATTTGATCAGCGGGTTGTGAAACTTGGCAAGAGGGGAAGGGGCGATTTGGGTTCTCATCGCTTCAGGCAGGGGGATATAGTGATGCTGAGTCGTGGAGATCCTCTTTCCGAAAGACCAATTGAGGCAATAGTTAGTGAAAGGAGGAGGAACTCCATCAAAATAGTCTTGCCTGAGCTTCCTTCTGACATAAGGAAAGACAGTTGGAGAATGGACAGAGGGGCCAATAGAGTCGCTTACGATAGGATGAGGGACGCACTGAACGCAATCTTCCAGGAAGAAGGCGGAGCACCGCTTCGAGAGCTGATTCTTGGCTTGGTTCACGACCCTGCAGGAACTGCTTCCCTCCCTCCACAGCTTGGAGGGGTCAGAGGTAGAAGCTACTCTCTGGACATGAATCTAAATGAGGCTCAGAGAAGTGCAGCAAAGGCGGCGGTTGAGCAGAGAATGACTCTCATTCAAGGCCCTCCTGGGACAGGGAAGACCCATACTGCGGTGAGAATACTAGAGGCTTGGGCGCAGCAAGACATGGGTACGGTTCTGGCTGTTGCCGATTCTAATGTCGCCGTAGACAATCTTCTGGAGGGGCTATTGAAGCTAGGTGTCAGAGCAGTTAGGTTGGGTCAGCCAGTCAAGGTAAGAGAGGGGCTTAGGGAGGCTACGATGGACGCTTTGATGGAGAAGCACCCACTGAGGAGGGATCTGGTTGAACATCTGGAGCTCAATGAGAAGTTGGGAAGAAAGATCAAGGGAATGAGGGGTGGAAAGGAGAAGGGATTGGCCCATAGGGACCTCAGCAGAGGATGGAAAGAGGTGCGAAAAATTGAGGGGCAGATGCGTGACGATATTCTTGACAAGGCCCAGGTTCTTTGCTGCACTTGCATAGGATCTGGTCATGAGCTACTCGATGGGAGGCGCTTTCCCCAGGTTCTGCTGGATGAGTCGACACAGGCAACCGAGCCGGCGTCCCTTGTTCCAATTGTTCGTGGAGCAAGGCAGGTAGTACTGGTTGGCGATCACAAGCAACTGCCTCCAACTGTCATATCCCGTAGGGCAGAGAGTGGCGGGCTGTCTAAGTCGCTATTCGAGAGAATGATGGGGATGGGGATAGAAGCCCACCTTTTGACCACGCAATACAGGATGCATCCAGCTATCTCAGAGTTTCCAAACGGGGCCTTCTACGATGGCCTCCTAGTGGATGGTGTCGATAGTGACCAACGACCCACCCCAGCAGGCATCCTATGGCCTGATTGGGATGCCCCGATTGCATTCATTCCAGTTGATGGAGGGGAGGCGGCTCCTGACGGGGAGTCGAAGGAAAATGCCGTCGAGGCTTCTTGGGTTTCGAAAATAGTCGAGGGTTTGGTGGATACGGGGGATGTCGGGATGGAGGACATCGGAGTAATCACCCCTTATGCGGCACAGGTGAGGGCTATCAGGGACGTTCTTCCTGAGTCGATTCAGGACGTGGAGGTGAAGACCGTGGACGGCTACCAGGGCAGGGAGAAGGAGGTGATTGTGTTCTCGTGTGTAAGATCCAACAGTGATGGCAAGGTTGGGTTCCTCTCCGACCCCAGGAGGCTGAATGTAGCCCTTACTCGCGCGAGGAGGGGTTTGATAGTGATTGGTGACCCCGCGACATTAAGATTCGATGAGAACTGGGAAGGATGGCTCAGACATGCCAGAGAACGCAACTTTGAGGCTTGGCACATCCTCGGAATGTCCTGAGGGCGCATCATGATAGACCACGATTCCCCAATATCGCTCACCCCAGTGAGTGGGGGCACGCTGGCAAAGGCAATAGTTTCCGAGCAGGCGGGCGAGCACTGGAATCTACCAGAGGGAACCATTCTGGCTTCCGGGGTAAGGAGGGGCACTTCACTGATAATTGACATCGTGATCGTGACCACCTTACTAATGCTGGCAACGAAATGGGAGCTGTTCCATGTATGGGTGCTTGAGACGTGGAGGACCAGTCCCCATTATTCCATAGCATACAGCTTCGTTCTTCTGGCCTCTCACTGGTTGTACTGGAGGATAACAGGCCTGTGGTACTCCAGATCCCTTGGCCAGAAAATGATGGGGCTTGCCGTAGTCTGTTCGGATGGAAGCGCAGTAACTAGCCAAATGTGGGACAGGCGTGCCATTTGGAAGCTGGTTTACCTGATTCCCCTGGTAAATATTGCAACAGCTGTCTACGAGGTAGCGAGGATTTTCCAACGTCACACTCATCAAACCAATCTAGATCTGAAAATCGGAACGATTGTGGCTCATGCCAACTCCTTGCCCCCGGCAAGTCGGAAGCACATCAGGTAGGTTCGAAATGGAAAGAGCGGTGAAGGCGGCCTTGGAGGGCAGATGCATTGTCTATCCGACCTCAACCCAGCCAGCCCTGGGGTGCATCCCGAATTCGGATTCCCTAGACAGCCTTTTCGCGCTCAAGAGAAGGGGGGCTGATCAGCCTGTCAGTTTGGGAGTAGCCAATATTGAACAGGCGAGGGATTTGGTAAAGGTCCCGGAACTAGCTACGGAAATCCTTGGTAGCTTCCCCAATGGTTCGCTAACTCTTCTTCTAGAGGCTAGGACAGAAATGGATAGCAGGCTAGGAGGTAATATGGTCGCAGTCAGGGTGATGTCCCATCCCTCGGCCGTTGCTCTGCTGGAGAAAACGGGGGCCTTGACCGCAACTAGTGCTAATGTCAGCGGGGAGCATCCTGTGGAAGATTGTAGGGAGGCGGCCCAGCTTCTTTCCTCGTTCGATAATGAGATAGCGTTCGTTTCTGGTGTGTGCGGAGGTGGTTTGCCCAGTACCTTGATATCGTGGGATTACTCCTATGGTCCATCCGACATGCCTGAGATTGAGGTCCTAAGAGAGGGAATAGTAAGCAAGGAGGAGGTACTGGGATGGTCGAAGAGTCGGACTTGAAGCAATGGAAAGACGCCGGCCACGTGGCTAGAAGGACTCTCGAAGGGATCGAGGGGGAGATAGTAGCTGGGAAGGCCTGGAACGAAGTTATTGACTCTGCTGAGAGGTTCATCCGGAGGCATGGAGGTCAGGCGGCCTTCCCGGTAACAATTTCAGTAAACGACTTCGCTGCACATTACACGACCAACTCGCAGCAGGCCCCTCCAGAAGGATGGGATGGGGAAATGGTGTTCCAGAAGGGGGACCTAGTGAAGCTCGATGTGGGAGTCCACATCAAAGGAGCACTTGGTGACAATGCTATGACTATCGAGGTCGGCAACGGAGGTAAGCACACCGAACAGATCAAGGCCGCCAGAGAGGCAAGGGACGCTGCGATTGAGCTGATGCACCCAGATACCCCCTGGCACAAAATTGGAGCAGCCGCTGAGCAGGTAGCAAAGGACGCGGGATTTGTGCCGATTTCCAATCTTTGCGGGCACCAGATGGAGCGGTGGAGTCTCCACAATGGGGTTTCGATCCCGATGTATGCCTGTGGAGCTAGCAATCCGGGATTCAAAGGGGCGGTTGAGGCAGGAGGCGTCTATGCAGTTGAGCCTTTCAATACGACTGGACGGAGCGGGATGGTTGACAATGTTAGTCCAGCGGACTCCTCGAACATACTCAGGGTGACGGGGGATGTCCGCATACGGAAAGCCCTTGACAAGGGGAAATTGAAGCCCCTGGGTGCCACCATGGCTCGCTATATCGAAGAGCGCTACAATACTCTCCCGTTTGCTGAGAGGTGGGCATACCCGCTCCTTGAGAAGCCGTTCCCAGAGGCGGATGAGGAATCCCTTCGAAGAAAGTGGAATGCCCTAGTGAAGAAGTTGACTTCGATTAGGTTCCTAGAGGTTTACTCGGCTCTAAAGGACCGGGACGGCGGGAATGTGGGGCAATTCGAACACTCGGTATATGTCACTGAAGGCGGGCCTGAAGTGCTAACTGTCGCATAAACTGGTAAAAAAGTCCTAAAATGGCCTCAAATGGACATTAATCCAACAACGATTATCTATCTCCGGCCTCCACATCGGCCCGTACAGGGTCGTTAGGTTCTCGCTAAGTGCATCCCATCCCTTCGCAACTATCTCTCGCCCTGTACACCTACTTCTGGGCCAGTGGTAGCTTTGGCATCACCAAAGGCAGTTACTGAAATCACGGATACAAGTATCAAAACCATTCCAGCGGATTGCTGCATCGAGGGCTCCTCACCCAGAATTAACATCCCCCAAATTATCGTAAGAACTGGTTGGGTAAGAACTGCGAATGATGTATGAGCAGCTGGCAGTCTGGGAAGAGCGTAGGTTATGGCTATCCAGCCAATTACTTGGCATGATACAGCTAATAGCACCAACCAACCATGATTTGGCCAACTAATTGTATGATCGATTGCCTCTATTCCAAGCGAGCTCGGGGGCATTGTACCAAGAATGAGTAACCCTAACGTTGCTCCAGCAGTCGCATCAAATTGCGCATTAACAGCAGGTCCACCAATTCTATTCGATTGGCGATAAGCAATCAGGAATGAGGAATAAAATATCGCTGCAACCATCCCTCCAATTACTCCCTTGACCGGGTCCTCTCCGTATGGAGCGTCGTCCCAAACTCCAGAAATCAGCACCAAGCCAAACATAACCATTGGAAGTGAGAGGAGGATGAATCGGTTTGGGCGCTCCCCAAATAGCCACCAAGTAACCAGTGTGACTATGATCACTTGAGAATTGCCGATCATCGTTGCAATGCCGCTACCGATGTAGTCGATAGCGCTGTGATATCCCGCGAAATCAATGGCCAGGAGGATCCCTGCTCCGAATGCAAGCCATCTGGAGTTTGAGTCCCGAGGATCTTGTTTTTTGGAAATTAAAACCAATAGTCCCAACAAAGGCAGGGCGTACAGCATTCGGTAGAATGCACCTGTTAACGGGGAGGTGCCAGATTGGATATACAGAAGCGGAGCGAAGGAGATTATCGTTGCGCCAAAGAGGGCTATTGCCATCACTCGGCGCCTTTCGTTAATGTCCTCACTCAAGCCGTTCCTGATTCGAACATCTCCTTGAGGCTTCCATCCTGGTACATCTCGAGTACGATGTCACTTCCACCAATGAGTTCCCCGTGGACGAATACCTGAGGGATTGTGGGAAATTCGGACCAATCCTTCAGAGCGGTCCTCGCCCTTGGATCCGAAAGTACGTTCACACAGGCGAATTGTTCCAAGCCCACTTCTTTGGCGAAAGAGCTGACAATCTGGGCCCCCCTGTTGGAGAATCCGCACTGTGGTTGTGAAGGGGTCCCTTTCATGAAGATAACAAGCGGATTGCTATCCACTACTTCTTGTAATTCTTCGGGGGTCCAATTGAATTCGCTCATGTACTCACGTCCTATCCTCTCGCCTAACGTGCACTCCAAAGAACTCTTGCTTTCCCGAATGTGGGTCAAAAGTGGTGCTTCCTGAGTTCTTGGCCTGCTCAGGCGTCATGCATTTTAGGTCCAATGCGTGAACTAGGTTGCTCTCTAGGTATTGTTTGAAGTGCCTCAGAATTGGCATTTGTCTCTGTAGCGGCCTCACTCCCTCATAGCCAGGAGAAATAATCCTGACATGGAAATGATCTCCTGTTCCGTGAAGATCGGTGGCCTCCACGATTGCATCTGGAACTATCTTTGAAACCTCACTCACCACCCAGCTCTCTGTGACCATGGATGCGAATGCGGGGAGAGGGATTTGAATGCTATTGTCGACTACTTTGCTAGGGCCAAGTGGATTGATTCTAGATTCTCAGCGATTGTTCCACTGTCATTGATTAGTCCACTGCCAACTACTGCTATGTCAATTCCCCATTCCGAGACAGTGGCAGCATTGTGGTCCTTTATTCCCCCGTCGATCATCAGGATGGGGGACTTCCCGCCTGCTTCCTCCTGAGAATCTATGGCGGCACGGAAGGCCCGAACCTTGCCTTCTACTTCTGGCATAAATGACTGCCCCCCCTTCCCAGGAACCACGGACATGACAAGGACGAGGTCGAGTTCGGGGAGAAGTGGCATGACTGCTTCAACTGGGGTGTCGGGATTGAGGACGCAACCGGCCTGGACACCTGCAGAATGGAGGTTCTCGATAAGTCGAGGAAAGTCCTCCACTGCCTCAATATGGGCAATTACCATGTCAACCCCTGCATCGACGTATTGGTCCCAGGATTCCTCTGCGTTGTTGACCATTAGATGGCAGTCTATGAACGCCTCTGGGCCTAGCCTCTCCCTAGCAGAGCGGATTAAGGCCGGGCCGAAGGTAATCGTCTTGTTGACGACCCAGTTGCCATCCATGACATCCATATGGAACCAATTTATTCCTGCGGCAGCGGCTTCATCTAGCGTTCTACCTAGTTCGCAGAAGTCGACAGTGAGGATGCTGGGCGTAACTTCCAATTAGCTCCCCGGTTGCCCCGTAGAGGCTTCGGTTCTCATACCTATTGTTGTGATAGTAACAGCCGCATGTTGATAGGATGCCTCTGCTCACGTCACTTTGGTGCACATATGGGAAAGGTAGTCGACACAAGTGATGCAGATTTTGACGTTGTAACGAAAAGTGACGAATGGGTCCTAGTGGATTTCTGGGCACCATGGTGCGGCCCTTGCAAGATGATTGGGCCTGTACTAAAGCAGATAGCCGAAGAAAGGGAGATTACGATTGCAAAGGTGAACACGGACGTTAATCCTCTGAGCGCCGGTAGATTTGGGGTCAGGGGAATACCGGCTCTGCTACTTTTCAGGAATGGGGAATTGGTGGATAGGGAGAC
The DNA here is from genome assembly GCA_002504435.1 of Euryarchaeota archaeon UBA438. Taxonomy (GTDB): domain Archaea; phylum Thermoplasmatota; class Poseidoniia; order Poseidoniales; family Thalassarchaeaceae; genus MGIIb-O5. The sequence goes on along the minus strand of DAQP01000002.1, from coordinate 6,605 downwards.
TGGAGCTAGGCCTAAGCCCATGATGGATTCTTGGTTAGACAGGCACATGGCCTCTTAGAGCAGTGCGTCTCTCAGCTTCCTTAGGCGATCATCATGAGGTTCCCCTACATCCCTCAGAAGTCTTGCTCTGAGAGCCTCATGAAGCCACATTCCATCTGATAGCTCTAGCATAAGGCCCCTCTCGATCAGATCGTTCGGTGGGAGGCCGTCGTATCCTGCAGCATTGGCCAATGCCTCCCATGGTATTGGTCTCTCGGCTACTGCTAGCAGAGCAAGCATCTCCCTTCTATCACTAGGCAGTACATCTAGGATTTCTTCATCCAGGAACCTCAGCCAATCCTCATGCAATGTCTGGCCATAGAGCTCCAGGAGTTCGACAGCCAAGGGGTGGCCTCCAGTGGCCTTGTAAATTTCATCAATGGGTGCGGTACTTGGGAGTTCAAGAGATGAAATCCACTCTCTGACCTCGTCGATAGTTAGTCCTGTAAGAGAAAGCTCGCGAACCTTGCCTCTGGTATGCACATCCCTCCTATCATAGAATGCGAGATTGGTTCTGGAAATCATCAGTAGTCTGAGATTTGTCGCTTCCGCAATCTGAAGTAGGGCCCCGAAAAGGTGGTTGCCCTCTGTGCCAATATTGTGAACGTCATCTAGAATCAGAAGTAGTTCAGGGGGGTCGTCAACGAGTTTCCCAGCGTCATCAAGGAGATGTGCGTTGAGTCTTCTTCGATACACGTCTAGGTCTATTCTCGCTCCGGGCTTCAGTGGTAGCGATTCTAGGACCTCATATGGGTCACTGCTCCCTCCATCAATCCCTATGCCCAGTCTGTGAAGAAGACTGGTGGCAATTCCCAGGGAGGAGTCCCATGGCTGACAGGGGTAGTACATGACTTGGTGGCTGAGTCCTTCAGATATTGCCTCCTCGAGCCAATATGAAGCTAGGGTCGTCTTTCCGCAACCAGCTATCCCGGAAATCACTAGTAGCGGAGTTTCAGAACTAATCCATTCATCCAGTTGTGCCTTTTCGGATTCTCTTCCGTGGACATTCCTAGTCTTGGGTGGCTGTGTGTGGTAGGTTGAGTGGGCACCGGCAAGCAGTGTAATTGATCCTGGCTCTTGTTGCCCCTCTACAGATGCAACTATGGCCCCGAATCTGATATCACCGAAATTTAGGACGCCTTCATGCTGGGCATGCATAAGCACTTGTAGCAAAGAGAGGTTCGTCTCCAACTTGGAGGATGCTTCGTCGGCTCTGACCTCCAGTAAGGTCCCGTCCCTTCCCCTGAGCAATATTGGTGTAGACCTGAGTGCCTCTATCCTCTCTCTCGCCTCCCCCCTGCCTTCATCCGTCAATTGCCATGTCTTCTGTCTACGATCCTCGCCCCTTATGCTTCTAGTATGCTCTGAAACCATCCCATCGGCCATTAGTTCACGCATTGATCTGGAAACGTTTGGAGGGTGCATTGCACATACCTCTGCGATGCCTGGGCGAGTAATTTCGTGGGTCACGATGTAATGATCGGCCTGATGATCCTGCTCCCACAAATGGAGCATAATGCGATCGACGACGGGTACGTTGACCCTAGGCACCCCGTTGGACATGCGCCCATGCGACAGATGGTGTGCGCATCAAGCGTTCGGGGCCATGATACGTCATATTCTAGGGGCACTGTGGGAACGGCTCTTGCATCGGAGGGAGGAAAAGATCGGCGCATCCCCTTTCCACAGTGTGGAGTGTTAGAACGCTTTGTGGCCCCATGGAAAGAGAGACCGGCATCGCTGAAACCGGGCTTGGGAGGTAGTCTTCACCCGTCTGGGTAATTACCAATTGAATTCCGTCACCCTCCGGTATCACCACGTCCATCCCGAAGAATTCCATCTTGGCGATTACTGTTGAGCCGGGAGCGAGGGGGCTGCCCTCCTTCCCTCCCTCATGGAATCTCAAATCCATCACAGCGTGACCTAGGTGCATTCCAGTACTGGATTGTACCATTTCGACGAACAAATGGCCGCTGGTGGAGAAAAGTGAGATTGTCGCCTCGACGTGGAAGGTGGGTGTGCCAGCTATCCTTGTCTCTACGTCGAATTCGGGGCATTCAATCATCAAACTGGACGTTGGGGTGATAGTGTCGCTACCACCAATAATGGAACATTGATCCATCCCATAAGCAACCCATACTGAGTCAAGAGGGGGGTACGTTTCCTCCACTCTCCACCCGCCCATGTTATCTTGCACCTCAGCGATGAGCCTGGGTTTTGGGCCCATTTCCCTCAGGTAATAGTCAAACCACTCAAGCAAGTCATCGGCCCAGTCCCATCTAAGTGTGTAGGGGAAGGCCTCGGCGCCCCTGCCACTCGAGAGTCCTTCGTGGCCACTCCTTCTATCCGGGTAATCGTGACCCCACTGTCCGTAAAGTCCCTTGACGTCGAGGCCAGCCTCCCTGACCATATTGTGGACTGGAAAGGCCATGTGTGGGTCGACGTTCCAATCTTGAAGGCCGTGGATAATGTACACTGATCCATTGTAATTCTGAATTGCTCTCGTTAGGAAGTGCCTCTCCTCCCAGTAGTCGCTTCCAGTCCAAGCCAGGTTGTCTCCTGTGAGATATGCCCCCACACCCGCGTAGTAACCTTCCATGTACCCTTCACATGCATTCTGGGCGTCCTCTAGGTCACCATCTAATCCGAAGCTTCCGTAAACGCCGTTGTGCATTATGGCTCCACGTAGCTCCATGCTGCCGTTCCTCCACATCAGATCGTGGACACCGATAAGGCCCGACATGGGAACGATCGTCTTCAGATGGGAGGACCCGATTGATGCTGCCTCCCATGGTGTTGAGCCGTCATATGACTTGCCGATGATTCCAACGTTCCCGTTGGAGAAAGGGGCCTTTCCTAGATATTCAACCGCTGCGTGTATGCCCTCTTGCTCATCAGTCCCCATCAAGTCCATGCAGTGGTTTGACTCTCCTGTGCCAAAGACAGAGACCTGGGCTACACCGTATCCATGTGGGACGAAATTTTCGATTAGGAAGCGTCCAAGCCTGTCTGCGGGAGTCAGGGCATCCACATCTCCGTCATCGTAGTAAGGTCCTATTTCTGCAATTATCGGGACTCTGCACTCGTCCGGGAGATTCTCGGAGCCCATTTCACACCCATCTATCAATGGCAGCCACAGTCCCATGTGGACCTCTGCCCCTCCAGTTACGCCTGCCCCTCCATCAGCAACGGAAATCGATGTTACTGGGACATATACCGACATTACCTCGCCTATCTGATGGGTTCCATTTTTCGAGACCCTGCTGAAGACGTCGTCGGCCCTGTAGACCAATTCAGAGCGTTCCTCTACAGGGGGCAGCCAATGATTTTCTTCATCCGATACCTCGACATTTTCCTCGGCACCGAAGCATCCGGACAGGGTGGGGACCAGGAACAGCAGCGCGAGCATGGTCGCCACACTACGTCGGCGCATGTCATATTGGGAAATGGTTGAACACATGATGAATTCGGTCAATTGGAATTGTCGTTTGGCGATATAGTGTCATAATTTAGAAAATGATGATTCAAGTTATGAGGTGGTTGCCTCCCTCGACGCCCATGGATGAGTACGAGGAACTGATGGAGAGGCTGAAGGACATAGCTCTAGTTAGGCAGGTAGGGGGGCTTCTCAGTTGGGACCAGGAAGTGCTAATGCCGCCCAAAGCGGCGGCGATGCGGGCAGAGCAATTGGCTTGGATTTCGAAGGAAGGTCATGTAAGGCAGACTAGCCCGAGGATCGGTGAGCTGCTCGAAATTCTGGAACGTGCAGAGGGGATGGACGAGGTGCAAATGGCAAATATCAGGCTGGCCCGTGAGTCTTACGACAAGGCCACAAAACTGCCGACGGAGTTCGTAACGGAGCTGGCCAAACATAACTCAAAGTCAGTTATCTCTTGGACTGAGGCTAGAGAGAAGAATGACTTCTCAATATTCAGGGACGACCTAGCGAAGTCGATTGATCTGGCGAGGAGGAAGGCGGACTACCTTGGTTATGAGTCTCTTCGATATGACGCCCTACTCGACCTTTACGAGTCTGGCCTATCAGTGTCAAGGCTTGATCCCCTGTTTCAGGGTTTGAGGGAAAATGTCGCGCCCCTGATCAAAGCAGTAAACGAAAGCGGAGAGAGGCCTGACATGTCTTGGGTGGAAGAAAACACATGGGACCAGGGAGGTCAGGAAGCTTTGAGTCAGAGGGTTTCCGAGGCGATAGGTTTCGACTTCGAGGCTGGGAGGAGGGATGCTTCAACGCACCCTTTCTGTGGAGGGCCCAATCCTGACGATGTCAGGTGGACTACTCGGTATAGTGACGTTGACCCGTTTGGGTCCCTGTATGGATCAATGCACGAAACAGGGCACGGGACATATGAGCAGGGCAGACCCCGAAGTCTTGATTTCCAACCAGCGGGAACTGCGAATGGCCTGGGAATTCATGAGAGTCAGAGTCGGCTTTGGGAGAACCAGATTGGTCGGTCACTCGAGTTCTGCGAGTGGTCATTGCCAATGTGGAAGGAGCATTTTCCGGAGAACATGGCCGGAGTCTCTGCTGAGAAACTCTGGAGATCGGTCAATCTACTGGAGCCTAGCCTGATCAGGGTCGAGGCCGATGAGGCGACTTACAACATTCACATAATGATCAGGTACGAGATAGAGAAGATGATGATTTCTGGAGAGTTGGAGGTAGACGACCTTCCGGACAAGTGGGATGACATGTACGAAGAGTACCTTGGAGTGAGGGCGCCCAATAGGAGTCTCGGTGTTCTGCAAGACATTCACTGGTCGATGGGAGCCATCGGCTACTTCCCTACCTACACACTTGGTAACCTGTATTCGGCGCAACTACTCGCCGCTGCTCGCAAGGACCTGCCCAATCATGACGACCAAATCAGGAAGGGGGAGTTCGGGCCACTCCTGGAGTGGATGAGGGAGAGGGTGCATCGAAGAGGGAGCATTCTCGAGCCTGCTGATCTGATTGAGGAGGCGACTGGTTCTCCTCCCTCTCCTGATGCTTTTGTGGAGTATCTGGCTGAGAAGGTTCGGCATCTCTACGGGATTGCGGCTTAATCTGATGCGCGAAAGCACGATATCACTGGTTCTGCGAGGAGAGCCATGGTCGCGCTGAGCCTGGAGGCCGTTTCCTCTTTTACTCGGGACCTGGGAGGGGCCTGTACTGCCATCTCGGTAGATGACAGTTCACTCGTCTGCGGATCGCATGAAGGGAGAATAATTTGCTGGACACCCTCAACAGGAGAGATGCTTTGGGAGTCGGAAATAGAAGGGCCCATTTCTGACATTAGCCTAGGAGGGGCGGCGTTGTTCGTGTCTTCCTCATCTAGTCTCTCGTGCCTTTCTACGGAGACTGGTGAAGTTCTCTGGAAGTCGGATCTTGAAGGAGCTAGTGATTACGTAACCCAAGGAGAGGGGGTTGTCTGGGCGACTTCATCGGTCTATGAGATTGAAGTCTCCGACTATGTAGAGTCGACACTATGGGCATTTGGGCTGGATGGTGCGCTACTGAATAGTTGGAG
>DAQP01000002.1:0-660 GCA_002504435.1 Euryarchaeota archaeon UBA438 | reverse complement strand
GGCAGACCCAGGTGCGGATACCTGAGGGCCAGCATTGGAGGTGAATTTTCTCACATCGCTCTACCCGACGGATCGCCTGTGACCAGTGGTGCCTCTGGAGTCAATACGGTACTTTTCGGACACAGCAACGGAGGCGTCAGTGACCTTGAGGGCACTTCACTGGCAAATCCAACAGGCTCGATAAGGTCATTGGCTGCCCTGGATGATGGGTCATGGATGTACGGAACTGACGAGGGAGAAGTAGGCGGAGATGGTTGGAAAGAGGGTCTCGGGGGTTCGGTGGACGTCATTGTCCAAAGACCGGGAAAAACAGGTACATGGGCGATTTCATGGAGTGGAAATTCTTCGATTTACTCAATTGGTAGGTCAATGAACAGTTTGGAAATTGAACATCCCAGGAGAATTTCTTCCTACTCTCGTCATGGAGATACAGTTGTCCTGGGCGACGAAAATGGTCGAATATACTCGATTAACGCAGATTTCCTAGAAAGGAGGTTGTCTGAGGGGCCGGGAGAGGGTGGTGATGATGATCGAACCTCTCTCATGAGAGAGCGTCTGAGGGGGCTCCGGAAATGATAATTTTCACTGGAAATTATCGTTTCGAGACCCTAATTTCCACTGTACTGCAGTAATATGACGAAAGGTTTAATTGCCGCCGCT
>DAQP01000010.1 GCA_002504435.1 Euryarchaeota archaeon UBA438 | reverse complement strand
AGCCTCTCAGCTTCACCTTCGTAAAGGTCGTAGTCAATGTGGACTATTGCACCGCTATCCATGAATGGGCCTCCTAGGCGTCCGGCCGACCCGCTTCCCCTTTTTCATACAAACGGTGGCACCATAGGCGGGTTTGAGTCAGTTACTCCTCTTCCAATTGGTTTCGCTCACTGGACAAAAAGGCTAGACCGGCCGCTATTATTGTAATTACCCAGCCTCCCCAAACAAGATGGCTCCCCTGGAGTTCGTGAACTGTCACGCGTATCCTGTCAATGTCCCCAGTTTCATTCAGGAAGATCGAAGGCATTAGGTCCTGAACCTGGAAACCGTCGAGGATCAGTATTGTGTCTCCGAACATACCAACGTGCCTGTCTACCTCCGACCTACCCATGACTCCGAATCTGAGAATGCCCGGCTCAAGGGTGTCTATCAGATCTCCATCCTTTCGCATCTCAACCACCACTCCGAGATATGCGTCGCCAACGTCGAATCGGAAATCCTCATCTTGATTGTCTATGGCAATGGTTTCGATCAGGATATAGTCGTAGTCTCCGTGCCTAACAGGTTCGTCTTTCACAAGAGTGACCAAGTGGGAGGGGTCCGAACGGTCGACTAGAGTAGTCGTCATCACGTGGCCGACTAGGAGCAGAAGAATTCCAAGGTGGGCCAGATGGCTTGCCAGTAATCTTGTTCGTGCGGGGGAGAGGCCAATCCTTCCCACTTTGGAAATTGATTTGTATGCAGATGAAGCAGTACTCGATGCCTGCCTTAGTACAGGCAGGAATGAGAATGCTAGGAGTGTGAGCAGGAAGAGGGACAGAGCGCCTCTTGTAGCGAACGATGTGACTGGGAGGTGAGGATCCCCCGGGAGGCTGAACATGTCTGCCAAGTACGCGAAAACTAGCGATAGTAGTAGGGCTAGTGCCAGTAGTGAGTTGCCAATTCTGGTGTCCACCGAGTTTCCCCATGAGTATGCAGCCAGGGAGAGGGCTAGCATTCCGATAATGGGTGCTCCATAGAACTCGTGTGCCTCTAGGCTAGTTCCATCTATCTCGACTGTAAGAATCATCCAAGTCAGTAGTAGGAAGGCTGACCCCCCATACCAAGGGAAGCTCTTGGCCGCGCGCGTACGCGAGGAAGCGCTGTTGAAAATCCACCATGACTCCCCCTCCTCTTCCTCGGTCATTATCCATGGGACGAAGAATGGAATCATCCCAGCAAAGGCCTGATACCATTCGGAGTTCCATGTCCAGCTCGAAAATAGCATCAGAGTTACTCCCAAGGCTACCCAATGCGTTGGTGGCTTCTGTGCGTCTCCCTCAACGAGGAGGATGATTGCCGAGAGGCCGACCAATAACGTCGCCACGGAACCTATCCAAAGAGACACGGCAACGAATGAAAATACTAGGATCATTGAAAGACTCCTGTTTGATTCAATGAGGGTTGTTCTTCCCGATTTCGCCAGTGACTCAGCCTGATGTCTTCTTAGGTGCATAACAGAGTAGTAGCACAAGAACACGATAGAGAGCATGTAGCCCAGTATCTCCGCTCCAACGGCATCAAAGTCGACAATCTCCAGAACTCTGAGATAGGGGTCCTGTGGGAGGGAACCCTCTCCGTCAGAAACGAATGCATGGACTGACGCCCAGACTCCATTTGCCCTGGTAACCAGAGTTGCATGGAAAGCGAGTGCCCCAGCCAACATCCCGACAGCTGGAGAAACGTGAGTGGCGAGGCTGTTGGTGTTGGCCCTAGCATGTAGAATAATCAGTAATGCGAGCCAAGGGAGCAGAGAACCGGTCTCAACTGGATCCCAAGCCCAGTAGCCCCCCCAATCCAGAACCGTGTATGCCCATAGCCCCCCTAGCCCTATCCCGATTGTCCCGACGAGGAAGCCAGCCCTCGCCCAGTGTAGTTGTGAGTTGTGAATCACTATTGGCTCATCATTCCTCATGAAGCCAGCTAGTGCCACACTGGAGGTAGCAATGCATAGTGAATAGAAGGCGAAAACTATCGGTGGATGGATTACCATCAAGTCAGTTTGCAAAAGAGGGTTCAGTCCCCCTCCAATAGGACTCGATGATGGCTCGAATGGTTCCAGCATTGCCGCTAGGATTAGCAATAGTGATGTCCAACCATGCATAATCCTGATCTCTAGAGGGGTATCTCGTAACTTACTGGACATGTACAACGTGACTATTCCCATTATCCCCGCCCACAAGAGAAGGGGTCCTGACCTGCTACTCCAGACGGCAGATATACGATACAACAATGGAAGCTCTGAACCCCCATACCTAGCTACGAGATCTAGGTTCTCAGCATCGATAATGAATGCGACGGCAAGTAGTAGGAATGGTGATGCCTGAGAGGCTGCAGTCACCATTCTCACGAATGGATCGGCTGACTTTTCGGGCCTGAGTACGTGGTGAAGAGAAGCGCAGATGGCAATCAGCAGGAGGAGTTGCCCTAGAAGGGGAAGCAAACAGTCACCAACCGTAATATTTGGCTCGACTGTAGCCGAATGCCAACATGGCCGGAACTATCTTCTTGAGGTATAATCCCGGCTTTCGTAGGAGAATTCTGAAGCCGACCATGGCCTTTCCACCAACGCCCATGTCAGACATCTCGTCGGGGAAGCACCTGGCCATCAGTGACATCTCGTCATCTGAGAGGTTGAACAGCGCGTTCTTGCCCTTCAGGATCTTGCCATATGGAGGGAACTCTTTTTTCCACAACTCGGGGTACTCTGCAAGCCTCGAAGCGCTTAGATCTCCCTCGGAGATAGCGGCTGCGGCCGTCTGAGCCGCAAAGACCGCGGACTTGAGCGCCAAGTGGGACCCTCCTTCGAAAAGGGGAGAGGTGAAACCAGCAGCATCACCGATGAGCATCAGTCCATCTGTATGCGTATTCTCATGGGGACCTGAAATGGGTATAGTCCCTCCAAAGGCGGGGTTGCCTTTCTCTTTCCATGGTGGCAGTACCTGCTCGAGTTCTTTGAAATGTGTCTTTTCGATAAACTCGTCCAGGGCCTTCTTCGTCCTTGGTTTGTCCTCTGTTACAAGCCCCACATTGGCCCTGCCATCACACTTCGGAATCATCCAGAGGTACCCCTTCTCAGCATACTCTGGCCAAATGTAGAAATCCAGATAGCCGTCTGTTGGGACGTCGATTAGCTCGTATTGCATTCCAGCAACCACCTTACCCCTTGGATTGAGTTCGATAATCTTGGAACTCACCGATGCGACGCCTGAAGCGTCAATGACAATCTTCGTCTTTATCGGGAAAAGGTCGCCCTTGCCCTCGCACATCCATCCAGAGAAGTTTCCTTCCTCGTAGAGCTTGCTCATTCCGGTAATCTTGTGACCAAGGCTTAGTGTGGCGCCCTCCTTAACCGCTGACTCGGCGATCCACCTCTCGAACAAGTGCTTCTCTAGGACATATCCATGTTCGGACAGGCACTTCTCGGTTCCATCGGGGAAAATCACCCTGATGCCCTTGACTTTCTTGCTAATCACCTCATCTGGTAGACTTAGTCCCAGGTTCTGGCATGCAATGTCTGAGATACATTCGCCACAATGAACTGGCGTTCCGATCTCTTGATGGTCCTCAATTAGTATTGTCTTGAGGCCCAATCTAGCCGACTGGAGGGCTGCGTTCCCCCCTCCTGGGCCAGCACCAATTACGAGGACGTCGCATGTCGTGATTGCCTCGCTCATGGTATGTCGGGAGCGGGTGACCCAATGAAACCGTCGGTCACGCCGCCTACGGCGGCGAGCGAACCTTCTCATCCTGTGGACGTGCCGGAGGGTCGTGGGCTGGCGCAATCTGTCTCGTTACATCCGCTCTCTTGAAGGGTCTGGAGAGCTAATCAGAGTGGCCGATCCGGTAGATGTTGAGTACGAAGCTGGATGCTTCGCCGACCGTCTGGTTAAGAGGGGCGGGGGGGCTATTCTATTCGAGCAACCCAGACTACCAGATGGCAGTATTAGCAAATTTCCTCTCGCAATGAACCTTTTCGGGACCAGAGAAAGAACCAATCTGGCTCTAGGAGTAAAGTCCCCCGATGAGATTGGGAATAGGATGGTATCGCTCATGAAGCCTGACATAGGGGGGATTCTGAAGGCGCCTTGGACTGGCCTGGGGCTAGCTAGAGAGGGGATATCCATGGCTCCTAAGAAAGTCGGAAGAGGGGCTTGTCAGCAGAGGGTGATGGAAGATCCAGACGTTACCAAGCTCCCGATTCCCAAAACTTGGCCAGAAGACGGCGGGCAGTACATGACGCTTCCATTGGTAGTTACCGCTGATCCTGAAACGGGAGTACACAACATGGGGATGTACAGAAGTCAGGTCTTCGGATCAAGGGAGGTAGGACTTCACTGGCAGGCTCACAAACATGGTGCAGAGCATGCGGACTCATCTACAGGAAAAATGCCAGTCGCGATATGCCTTGGAGGTCCCCCGGAGGTCATGTTCAGTGCGATATCGCCCCTACCTGACAATCTATCCGAATACGAGTTCGCAGGCCTTCTTGGTGGAGGGAGGCTGAAAATAACGAAGTGTTTGACAAACGACCTATGGGTTCCTGCTGAGTGTGATGTGGTGATTGAGGGGTACATGGTCCCCGGGGAGACTAGGATGGAGGGGCCTTTCGGTGACCACTTTGGACACTACTCTCTTCCGGATCTTTATCCTGTTATGCACATAGAGGCAATCACGCACAGGAAGGATGCGGTGGTGCCCATGACTATCGTTGGCGTACCCCCCATGGAGGACGGATACCTCGGAGAGGCCATTGGGGATGCGTTCCTTCCAGTTCTGAAATTCCAGCATAGGGACGTGGCTGACCTCTTCCTGCCACTTGAAACGGGTTTCCACAATCTGGCAATAGTATCGTCGAAGCAAAGGTATCCTAGACAAGGAAGGAAAACTGCTCTTGGACTCCTTGGTGCCGGTCAGATGATGTTCCTCAAAGTGATAGTAATAGTTGACGAAGGGCACCCAGTGAAGGAACTTGAATCCCTGCTAGATGCCTTGGACGTCAGGGTGAATATTCCTGATGATTTGGTGATTCTTCCTGGGATGGTGGCCGATTCCCTGGCTCACGCCTCGCCATGGGAGAACGTCCACGACAAATTGATGATCGATGCGACCAAGCCCGCAATCGGGGACAGGTTGCACGGTTCGGTGACTCCACCTGGTTGCCCTGAGGCACTAGAAATTTCAGCTTCGGGCATCGAAGGGGTCGAGCAGGCGAGGTTCCTTCGCTCGTCTATGTTAGTAGTAACTACAGAAATTGATGGAGGCCCCAAGCCCGAGGAAAGCGTGGAGAAGGTGGATGAGTTAGGAGCAAAGAGGCAGAGAGAGAAGATAGGGAGGATCTGCAAGGAGATTTGGGAGCTTGAGGGTTCGAAGAACCTCAGGTGGCTTTTCATCACAGACACCGATGCCGACCTCTACGAAGAAGGGTGGAAGAGGCGTCTACTTTGGCAACTATTCTGCCGGTTCGACGTTGGCAGGGACTTTCATTTCGATGACGAAAGAAAGCGTGTCGCATGGGATGCCACTGCCCCAATCCCTTCGAACGATGGGCCACTGCCTGTTCGCAGGTGGCCAGGGGTGACATTGCATGACCCTGAGGTTCTGAACAGGGTTGACTCGTGGCTGGAAGAGGGGGGCCTCTGATGGGTGTCAGGGATATTCTGGATTTCGTCAAAGTGGAGCACACACTGTTCTCCCTCCCATTCGTCCTGATTGGCTACGTTCTAGCCCACAACCAATTTGCCCACGAGCTCACAACACCCATGTTTGGGGTCGATCTCCTTTGGATACTGGTTGCCGCAATTGGTGCGCGTGGGCTGGCTATGGCGTTGAATAGGATAATCGACAGGGACGTTGACGCTGCCAACCCTCGGACTGAAAGTAGGCATTTGGTTTCAGGCGCGATGTCCATGAGGACGGCTTGGACCCTATCTGGGGCATTCCTTGGGATGCTCCTTTTCGGAGCTTGGCAACTTAACGAGGTGGCTCTCATGATGGCTTGGCTACCAGTTGTGGCCTTCGTAGTCTATCCGTATACGAAACGCTACACTTGGCTGTGCCACTCTTGGCTGGGGCTTTGCTTGGGTCTTGCACCAGCAGGCGCTTGGGTGGCCGTCTCGGCTGATGTGCTAGGTTGGTCTGCAATAACCGGCATGCATGATGGGTTCACTGAATTCTATTGGTACCCAGAAGTTTTCTTCATTTCATTGGGAGTGGCATTATGGATAGCTTCCTTCGACATCAACTATGCCAGAATGGATGTGGAAAGCGATAGGGAAAACGAAATTCATTCATTCCCTTCAAGATTCGGTGAGCAGGCCACAACTAGAACCTCGATACAGCTTACATTGCTTTGGTTTGCATGCTTTGCCATCTCCAATCCGATGGACGAGATCTGGTTTCTTGCTGCAGCAGGAGTAATGTGCATCCTGAACATAGCAGTCATTCTATCTCAAGAGCGATTGGTAGACTTCCAGACTGCCTTATTCCGAGTTTCGATGCTTACTGGGTGGGTCCTTCTAGCATCCATCATGATGATTGATCCATCGACAGCTGATGGGATGTTTGACTGAGGTGCTATGATGTTCGTCCTATGCTCTGACTACGATCCGGCCGGAGACCAGCAGCAGGCAATTGACTCGCTGGTGGAACAGATAGAAGCGGGGCAAGAAAGGTGTGTTCTCCTAGGGGTGACTGGTTCAGGCAAGACGTTCGCAATGGCCAACATCATCGAGAGGCTTCAGTTACCGACCCTGGTTCTATCTCACAACAAGACTCTGGCTAGGCAGTTGTGGCAGGAAATGAGCGAGTTGTTTCCGGAGAATGCAGTGGAGTACTTCGTTAGTTACTACGACTACTACCAACCGGAGGCCTACATCCCTGGGAGAGACCTGTATATCGACAAGGAGTTGCAGATGAATGAGAGGATTGAGCAGGAGAGATTCTCCACTGTGGCTTCTTTGGTCTCTAGGCCTGATGTGATTACGGTCGGTACAGTTTCCTCAATTTATGGGCTCAACCCACCGGAAGTTTTCGAGCAGAACCACCTCAGACTCCATGTCGGGCAGAAGATAGACCCCCAGGAGGTTGTAAGGGAATTAGTTGGCCTCCAGTACAAGAGGACGACAGGGGGAATGACCCGAGGAGACATTAGACTCCGAGGAGAGGTACTGGACATCTGGATGCCGAGCAGGGACGATCCAATGAGAGTGAGGTTCGGCTGGGATGGAATTGAGAAGATACAAATCTGCGAGGCAATTTCCTGGGAGTTACTCGATGAATTTGAGGAGGCTTGGATACACCCCAGGGAATTCTACATGACAAGCGAGGAGAGTTTCAATGAGGCTCTGCAGGACATAGAGCATGAGTTGGACGGGAGGATTGACTGGTTCCAATCAAAGGGAATGGACGTAGAGGCGCATAGGTTGGAGGGGAGAACTAGATTCGACCTAGAAATGCTAACCGAGATTGGATCATGCAAGGGGGTTGAGAACTACTCGAGGCACTTCGACAGGCGACAGAGTGGGGAGAGAGCTTACTGCCTACTAGACTTCTTCTCCACCAATGCGGAGAAGTTCCACGGTGGTGGAGACAGGTATCTGGTGATTATGGACGAAAGCCATGTTACCCTTCCGCAGGTTGGTGGGATGCATGGAGGTGACTTCTCTAGAAAGAAGAATCTTATTGACCATGGTTTCAGGCTCCCATCCGCATATGACAACAGGCCTCTGAGAATTGACGAGTTCCAATCAATAGTCCCGCAGTTGGTCTATGTCAGTGCTACTCCAGGGGAGAGGGAGTTACGACATCTGGCAGAGGTAACTGGACAAGATGTGCCAACCGGGCTTATGCACGTTCAGGGGGGCGGAGGGGCATCGACACCTGAGCTTGACAAGAGGGTCGGCTCAACCACCCTCGAGAATACACTTTCACAGATTGAGGGGGTCGTCAAAATGGAAATCAGGCCCACGGGACTTCTGGACCCGAGAATAATTGTCAAGGGCATAGAAGGGCAAGTACAGGACCTAATGTCAGAGATAAATTCGAGAGTGGAGAGGGACGAGCGGGTCTTGGTCACCGTCATGACGATAAAATTCGCGGAGGAGGTCGCCGGTTACCTCGAACGAAATGGGATCAAGGCCCACTACCTTCACTCCGAGATTGACACCCTAGAAAGAACCGAGATAATCAAGGCTCTCAGGATTGGTCACATTGATGTAATCGTTGGAATAAACCTCCTGAGGGAGGGGTTAGACATCCCTGAGGTTTCTCTAGTTGCAATTTTTGACGCCGATAAACAGGGGTTCCTGAGGAATGAGAGGTCGCTTCTTCAGACAATAGGGAGGGCCTCGAGGAACGAGAACGGGATAGTCATCCTTTATGCTGACTCGATTTCTCCTTCAATGGAGGCAGCGATGAGGCAGACTACTCAAAGGAGGTCTAGGCAGATGCAGCATAACGAGGAGCATGGGATTACTCCAAGAACCATACAAAAGCCACTACCAGTAATGGGTCAGGAAGTTGGAGACCTCCTAGCCGGTGCTGCGGGGAGAGCTAGTGGCGGTGGCAGGAGGCTCGTAGGTAAAGCACCGGGAAAGAAGGGGCTTGAGGGGCTGGCTCAGAAGTTCGCTCTGGGGGCTGGGATGTGGAACACTTCCGATTCAGTGTTGGATAACGTCAGCCAGCCTGAGTGGGTGGAGGATTCGGGAGAAATCGGCATTGAGAAGGACGATGATGTATCGAGGATTATCGAGAAGTTGGAGAAGGAGATGAGAGCTGCGGCAGCACGCTTGGATTTCGAGAGAGCTGCGTCAATTAGAGATCGGATAATGCAACTTCAGAGTACGACCAATTGAAGGGGAATGAGCGATGCGGGGTGGTGTGGACAGGTATTCGCGCGACGATTTCGACATGCCGGTCGAGGACTACGATTTCGGATCCGTGGACAGTGTGGGTTCCTTGATTGATCAAATGTCGAAAGCTGGTGGCTTCACGGCAACTAAGCTGGCGAGTGCAAGAGACATACTTAGAGAGTCGATGAGCAATGTCGACAAGGATGGTGTTCTGAATTGGATTTCCTTCCCTGCATGCCTCTGTGCGACTGGCACCCGGGGATTCTTCCTAGAGGGCGTGAAAAGAAAGGCGTTCAATGTTGTAGTTACTACCTGTGGAACTCTAGACCATGACATTGCGAGGACTTTCAGGGAGTACTTCCATGGGGAGTTCAGCCTGGACGACATAGCCCTCGGTGAGCAGGGGCTGAATAGGCTGGGCAACGTAATAGTCCCAAACGAATGCTATGGGGAAATCCTGGAGAACGTGGTTCTTCCATGGCTGGAGGAAATAGAAGTGGAGCGTAAGGAAAAATACCCGGAGAATCCGTGGCTTGGTTTCGGGTCAGTCGAGTTGTGTTGGGCGCTGGGAGACAGGATTGAGGATGAGTCATCATTACTGCACTGGGTTGCTAAGCATAGGATACCAATGGTGATTCCTGGGATTACTGATGGTTCCATCGGGGCCCAGCTATTCATGCACAGGCAGAAGAATCCCCAGTTCTTTGTCGATCTTATGGCCGATGAACAAATCCTTTCCGACCTGACCTGGCCTGCCGAGGAAAGTCATGCGCTGATGGTAGGAGGGGGGATATCCAAGCATCACGTTATCTGGTGGAATCAGTACAGGGGCGGGCTTGACTCTGCTGTTTCAATAACGACAGCCCCGGAATACGACGGTTCACTCTCAGGTGCCCGACTTCGTGAGGCGGTTTCCTGGGGAAAGGTGAGGGCAGAGGCCCCTCAGATAGTCGTAGAGGGCGATGCTAGCGTCATTTTGCCGGTTCTCGGTGCTGATTTGTTCTCTCAATAGTGGTCAAAATTACGATGTATGTCGTGAAAACGGCTAAGAGCGGCCCATCACCCGGCCTGCGTTATGTCCGTCGAGAAGATGATGCATGATATGATTGAGATGCTAGAAGACGCCGTGGGTGACGCAGTCAAGCACGACAAGGGGAACAAGGCAGCAGGAACCCGAGTCCGCAAGGCTATGCAGGCCGCAAAGGGAATGGCCCAGGCCATCAGAGTACAGGTTCAGAACGACAAGAACTGAATCTAGTTCTCCGCGTGAGCGAAGACCTCCATCAGCGCTACGCGCATGGGTACCAGCGGATGCCATCCGTCTGATCCTAGTTCCCTCAGAGCCTCGTGCAGCGGCCCTAGATCGGGTCTAGTGACCGATTCCCCAGTGGAATCTGGAACAGGGCTAGGAATTGAGGACAGGGACTCTGTCGTATGCGAATAATTCAATGCATCAGTGAAACGGCCCCAAAGAATTGCTAGCTCGTCGATGATCTCCTCGGGCCTCCATGCGCGTCTTCCTGCCATATCCAATTTTCCGACCGGCATGCCACCTGTATCGGCCATGATCAATAATGAAAGGGCATCAGTAGCATCCCTGACGTGAAGCCAGTGCCTAGGAATAAACTCCGAGAGGTTTGTCGCAGTTTCTCCATTTCTAATAATTGATGCCAATTCATGGATATCACTGGGACCCCATTCATTGGCTTCATCGGGAATCAGTAAATCATGAATCCTGATTACTAGACTTGCATCTCCTCCCTCAACGTGAGCAGGCAAGACTGCTATGTCGCCACTAATTCCTTCATCGAGAGAAACGACTAGTTCGGCCTCTTCTCCTTCAGCCGTCAGAATGGCTCCAGCCCTGGCAAGTCTATCGGATATTGCATCGTGGAACAGATCTTCTTCTCCGGCAATGTGGATCTTCTTTGCCATTTGATCACTCAAGCTGGAGACTCTGCCTCGACAGTTTGATCGGCGGTTGCGAAGTGTTCGAGAGCCTGTCTGATAATTCCTATAATCATGTCAATCTCATCGGAGGTGATAGCGAAGTGGGGTGTGAACCTGAGTGCATTGGACCCCCCATGAATAACCCCTAGTCCTTGTCTACGACACCATTCCTCAACACTGCCAAATCCGATCACAGGCAGTGTTTCTGGATCCAATTCAGCGCATAGGAGTAGACCGGTCCCCTGTACATCAACAACCCTGTTTGGGTATTCCTCCATTAGCTGGTTCAGCTTACTCTTGAATTCCGCGCCGCGCTCCCTTATGTTGGCCCTGAGATCAGGGGTAATCCTGCCTAAGACAGCGATCGCTGTCTCAAGGGCCCTAGGATTGGTCGTCATTGTGTTGCCATAGACTCCAACGACATATGTCTGGGCTGCCCTCTCGCTAAGTCCGACTACGGAAAGTGGGTATTGCCCAGCACTCAGTGCCTTAGACCAGGTCTCCATGTCAGGAGCCTCGCAGTCTTCGAAGCCATCGTAATCGATTATGCTAAGGCACCCTTGTCCACGGAAACCAGCCTGTATTGAGTCGACCAAGAGGAATGTCCCGTGTTCACTAGTGAGTCGGCGAGCCTCGTCATAGAACTCCCTAGTGACGCATTGGCCAGGGTTGCCCTCCCCCATTACTGGCTCCATGGCCATCATTTCAATGAAGAATCCCTCATCATCTGCCTGCGCAAATGCTGCCCTGAGTGAATCAACGTCATTGGAGGGGACGAACATAACCCCATCTTTGTCCCCGAATGTCGCCAGATGCTTCTCGTACTTGCCCCTGCAAGAGTCTGAGATCTGCGCTGGGCGCTGTGTTCTGCCATGGAAGGCCTGCTCAAGAGCGAGGAGCTTGGTTGGCTTGCCTTCATGAGGTCCGCCTGGACCAGTTGAAATCTTAGAGTTCAGATCGGCAATCCTCATGGAAACTGCCACTGACTCGGAGCCACTATTCAGGCAAATGAACTTGTCAAAGGGGCAATGGCCACGCGTATGGCCAACTTCTGTCCTGATCATGCTTGCCAGTCTTTTCTGGCTGAAAGAGGGGGTCATCACATTCGCCATCACCCAATTCTGCTGCATTGCAGAAATGACGTCATCAGGGCCGTGTCCCATGCCAAGCATGCCATATCCGCCATTATCGTGCAGAACTGCGCCGTGGGAAGTAACAATCCAGGGGCCCCTCGCTGCTAGAGCTACGTATGGATTCACTGTCTCAGGTGCGTAGAAGTTTACGAAGTCGGACTGAACTTCCTTGACCATTTCATCCTCGTCCATGGCAAATATGTCAGAACCCTGATCCGAACAGAGGCTTTCGAAGTTCTCCAAAGACTCCTCTATGGCCCTAGAAAGTGCGGGGTCTGTTTCAGAGAATTTCAGAATGACATCATCCGGGAGGCCAGGGGTTCCTGATTCTCCCGTCCTTTCGCGAATCGAGTTCAGGAGTTCCAACACACCTGCCATCGCATGTGGGAGTAACGCGATGCACATCAAGGTTCTCTGTGGAAGGGAGTTGATCTGCGCTTCAGAAAGGTACGAGAATAGACGAAACCCAATTTCTGATAATCATGCAAATAATCAAACACACTTTAAATTTTCAATAGGAAAATTGCAATCTAGATAAAATTTCCAATTGGATTATCAGTCTTAGTTAACGTATAGTATAAGTGCCAATCAAGCCTCTGCGTGATTGGAGAGAGGCGCGGGGGATGCACACTCAACAACGGTTGGCGAGAAAATGAATGACGATTACAGGATACAGGAACTACTGCAAAGAGACGTATATGTCGGGGACACATTTGTGGGTGTGATCACTGGTGAGAGATTCCATCCAAGAGACGAATGCGTGCAGTCACTTAGGATAAAAGTGGTCCCAGGGGTTGCAGAGGAATACATGAGGAAGGCCGCTGAATGCGCGCCTCTCTCGAAGGAATTGGTCCACAGCATAAGGCCGGATGGAGCAGTAAAGCTATCCAAGTCAATGCGGGAGCTTCAGAGAAGATGGAGAAACACCGTTAGGATATCAGAGGAGTTGTTTGCTCCAGATGAGTTGCTAGATAGAGCGGTTCTGGACAATGACGGAATAGACATAGGCAATGTTGTGGGCATGGTGAAAATCAAGAGGACATACAGAGGAGTGGTGGTAACTCCCCACTTCATGGTCAGGAAAAAGCATGGTATCGAAGAGAGCTTCATCATTCCTGTTGGGCAATTGGCCAGGACAACTTCAAGATTGGACGAAGTCATCCTAAGGTGCTCCCTGAAGAGGCTTCTAACACTTCCAAGCTTCATGAAGTTGAACGGCGAAGGCGACGAAAGTGATCTTACCGATGTTGAGTAGGTTTCAAATCAGTACCCAATCTCGGACGGCTGCTCAAGGGCGTGTAGCTTAGTTTGGCTGGAGCACCCGGCTGATAACCGGGAGGCCACAGGTTCAAATCCTGTCATGCCCACCACTCTAACCCTCTCTCACAAGCGGTAGCGTCATGAAGGAGGCTCAGGTCGCATCATCGTCACATGCCAGTAGTTAGCGGCTCATCCGGCCGCGAATTGGCCGCCTCACTAGCAGACATCATGGGTATGGAGTACGTCAGTCTGGAGAGCAGGAAATTCCCAGACGGCGAGGGTTATGTCCGCGTTCCCAGCGAGTCTTTCGAACTAATCCGATCCGAGCCTGTTATCCTCGTCTCTAACACATACCCCGACTCGGGGATAATGCGTACTATCTTGCTTCTCGAGGCAATCGGGGATGTCAGAAGGGGGGATTTGTCCAATTACAGGGGCGAGGAGCCACAAAAGCTCGACGATGTGGGACCGGGGGTCTATCTTGCCATACCTTACTTCGGATACGCAAGGCAGGACAAGAGGTTCTCACCGGGAGAGGCGATTTCAGCCCGTGTGATAGCGGACATAATGGGAAGGATTTGCGAGGGCATAGTCATCCTGGACCTTCACGAGCCAATGGTTCTGGAAAACATGAGCGTCCCTGTGAAATTCGTAAGCTCCATGCCTGAGATTGCCGATCTCCTGGGCAATGACAGCAAGCCTGACTTCATCCTTAGTCCTGACAAGGGTGCGATATCTCGCGCTTCAGAGGTGGCAGGACTGATGGATTGCGAGTTCTCATACCTTGAGAAGACAAGAATAGATGCCCATACAATAGAGCACACGCCCAAGGATTTGGACGTTGACGGGAAGGTTGTCGCCATAGTAGATGACATGATCAGTACTGGCGGGACTATTTGCCGTGCTAGCGATGCCCTGAGGCGTCAGGGTGCTACGGCCGTATTTGCGGCCTGCACTCACGGACTTTTCACCGGGGGAGCGCTATCCAAACTTGCTAACCATGTTGATGGCGTTTTCACGACTGATTCGCTTCCGAATCCACGTGCCGTCGTTAGTGCTGCGCCTGCATTGGCTCGTGGACTCGATGACCTGATGAAGTGATTTCTCGGTCTCGCCTCCTGCGTCTTCCAATACGTTGCGTTTATATCAGCCATGTCCTGCGCCGGCTTACCCA
>DAQP01000055.1 GCA_002504435.1 Euryarchaeota archaeon UBA438 | reverse complement strand
GGGACGCGAAGTAACAGACAGGTTTGGCAGACCGCTCCGTGATTTGAGAATATCAGTTACGGATAGGTGTAACTTTCGTTGCCGATATTGCATGCCAAGGGAGGTTTTCGGAAACGACTTCCCTTTCATGGATCGTTCCCACATCATGACGTTTGAGGAAATAGATAGGTTGGGCGGAATTTTCGTTTCTCTGGGCGTAGAGAAGATACGACTAACTGGCGGTGAACCACTTCTCCGTAGGAATCTGCATGAGCTGGTTTCCATGCTCGCCCTGAGAAAGGTCGAGATCGCTATGACGACCAATGGGGTCCTACTGCCAAGGTATGCACCAGCCCTTTCTGCTGCAGGGTTGGATAGGGTCACTGTTAGCTTGGATGCTATAGACGAGGCGACATTTGCAGCAATTACTGATTCCGGTCACACCGTCGCTTCCGTTCTAGCAGGGATCGAGGCTGCGGAATCGGTTGGTCTGGGACCAATCAAGATCAACACGGTCGTGAGAAAGGGCTCGAATGAAGATGAGATACTGGAACTGATAGAGCGATTCTCGAATAGGGACATCGCCGTTCGCTTCATCGAGTTCATGGATGTGGGCAACACAAATGGCTGGAGCCTTGATGAGGTTGTTACAGCGGATGAGATTAGGGACATCATCGGCAGCCTAGAACCCCTCGAATCCCCTAGGAATAGCGATGTTGCAAAGAGATACACACTCCCTCAGGGGAATGAGGTCGGAATAATCACCAGTGTCACGGAGCCGTTCTGCAAGAACTGCACGAGAGCCAGGATTTCTGCAGACGGCAGGCTCTTCACCTGCCTGTTCGCAAATCGCGGCCTAGATCTTTTGACACCTCTCAGGGATGGCTCTTCGGACAGTGAAATAGAGTCGATGATTAGGCGACACTGGGAGGTCCGACAGGACAGGTACTCAGAGATAAGGTCAGAAGAAACAGTCAACCGCGAGAGGGTCGAGATGTCCTATATCGGCGGTTGAAGGGACATTGTCGCCTCCACTATCTTGTCCCATGGCGCATCGGTTCTGATGGATGGCTTACCATAGTGGGTCAGGCCCGCCCTGAAACCCCCACTTTCTAGGCACTCGGTCAATGCCCTCGGGCTTGGCGGCCCGGGTATCTCTAGCCAGCTCGAAAGGTCGTCCACCACTATGTGGTGAGGTGCGTCGATAACTCTTGACTCCTCATGGATGTTCCTCACACTCCTGGATACCCTTCTCCCCTCCCTTGCGAAGTCAGCCTCGGACCAACCCGCCTCGTCGTCCCCCACGTAGTTCTCCGTGCACATGTACAGGGCTCTTTCCTCTGTCATGGATGCCATGGCCTCTTCATCGCCCATGCTCCCAATCCACATTGGACCCGATACCCTGCGGTCATTCCTCATAACGGGGTAGGAGAGTGGCAACATGCAGTCCATCGGTAATTTTTCGAGAGAAGTTTCTGGATGCAGACCAGATTGGATAGAGGACAACACCTCATCCTCGCTGGGGGAGTGAACCCTCCAGCCAAGACTTCCCTCCACCTCACTAGCCGCCCCCTTCCTCTTTATCGTACGAGCCGAGACACGTAGGTGGTGAGAATCCCAGATCGACAATAGCGGAACTATGGCCCTGTCATGCCTTGCAGCCGTTCTTGCAAGGGTTGCCAAAAGGACCCTCAAAGCCGAGTCGTGAGCTAGGCCATCGGTCCTTACCCTCGCTCCATACCTCCTCAGTAGGGGGTCCTTCGACGAGCCAGTCAAAGCCGCCGTGTCAGTTGCACTTACCTCGATCACACCCCCTCTAGCCAATGATTGAACAGCAGTATCCAGGAATGGGACAGGGGAACCATATGGATCGATATCTACCCAATGCCTGCCATGATTGAGCACCATCGCCCGCAGGTCGCCTATGACGGCATTGAGCTCGCCCTTGCCGTGTTTGGGTGGGAATTCGTTATGGTTCCTGACAGCCCAAGATAGCGACTCTTCATCGAGATCGCCCATCACGATATCTAGCCTCTCTGCGCTTTCCGGAGGCAACTCATTGACCCATCTCCGAGCTCGAACTCCTGTAGCCGCCAAACCATCCAGTGCGTATATCGTCCCATCCCCCAGCATTCCACTTTCAATCGCGTGCTGCAACAGCAGAACACTCCTGGTCCTGCTGCCGGCCATGGCTGGATTGAGAAATGCGCCCCCGCCCTTGGCAGCAGGTCCACGACGTCCTTCTTCGGGCCTCTCAGCCACCCTCATCACGGTTCGCCCTTCCCTATGGACGACTCCCGGCCACCCTCTTGGCTCGTCTGACACCACGTCAACGCGACACCCTCATGACTCAAGGCATTGACGTCAGAAGAAATCAGTAGTGATCGAAGGAAACCCTACTGTCCGCGTGAGTCACTTTGTGCCCATCGTCCGTGATTTTACCAACTATCTGCGCCCCTGGGAGCCTCTCTGCTATCCAAGAACTAACATCACCGCCAGCCGCACTTGAAACAGCAATCGCCATTCCCATGCCCATGTTGAATGTCCTATGCATCTCTCTCACTTCAACACCTCCAACCTCGGCAATCCACTCAAACTCGGGCGGTACGGGAATCGGATTGCCGATGTGCCATCCAAGAGACCCGTGAAGACGCAGGAGGTTAGATAGGCCACCACCAGTGATGTGAGCGATGGCCCTTATGTCGCCAATCTCACAAGGCCCCTCGCCCTTCCTGCACATATCAATCAGATCAATGACGGGGTCGACGTAAATTCTAGTCGGGTTCAGGAGGACCTCCCCGACGCTCACGTCCCCTTCCGCCCCGGGGAACCTCCTGACCTCTCTCCCCGGGTGCTCAACCTCGAATGGCGCCGGGGAATCAAGACTCAGACCAGACCTCTCTAACACGGCCCTTACTAACGTGTAACCATTAGAGTGAATCCCACTGCTCGGTAAACCGATAACGACGTCCCCCGCCTCTAACTCGGAACCGGTTATCTCCCCCCCTTCGGGAAACCACCCCAGGGCCGTTCCAGACATGTCCAGCTCCTTCACTATGCCGGGGAGGGTCGCAGTCTCGCCTCCTGCTAGAGTGACCCGCGCGATCGAGCAAGCCTCCGAAAGGGAGGATCCAAGTGCAGCGTGAACTGCAGGATCAGTCTCAGGCACTGCGATGTAGTCTACGAAGGCGATTGGCTCAGCGCCCACGCAAATCAAGTCATTTACATTCATTGCCACACAGTCAATTCCAACTCCCTCTAGACGCCCAATCTCATTGGCAATCTGAAGTTTTGATCCAACGCCATCGGTGGCCAGAGCAAGTCTGGAGTCCCCGAATTCGATTATTCCCCCAAAACCTCCCGGGAGGTCCACTGGAGCCCCTCTGACGCCACTTTTCCTGCTGGAGGCCGAGAGAGCACCAATCAGACTGGCAATCGCCTCCGACTCCGAATCTATGTCCACACCACTCGACGCGTAGTCCATGGGCTCACCTTCCACGGTCGACCGGGTGCGGTAATGCTCATGATACTCTCGTTTACTTCATAAATGGGCAAAAAACAAAACGAAAATTAAGATTATAGGCCAGTTTCTCAAAAAATCGCGTTTTTTGTCAAATTTGAGCGAATCGTCTATAACGAACACGTGCCGTCGTGCGGCGCACTGGAACGTGAGTTTCTAATGAAGAACAACAAGATGATTGCAATGATGCTTACCATGAGCATGCTGGCGGCTAGCTTCGCCGGATGCCTTGGTGGGGACGAGGAGGAGCCCGTAGAAGACTGGTCAATTACCATGGCCAGCGACGTGAGCGCCGACTTCGTGGAGTCCGGATGGGACCCCATTATCCCCAACCTGAATGCCGGCGAGATGTGCGATGCCATAATCTCGGCGATGACGAAGACAGATGAGCGCGACCAGGTCGTCGATTTCACTAGGGCTTACTACACAAGTAGCCAGGGTGTTATCGGCGCATCCGGTGCAGCCGCTATATCGGACGTCTCGGACCTGAACGCAGCAGGTACCACA
>DAQP01000023.1 GCA_002504435.1 Euryarchaeota archaeon UBA438 | reverse complement strand
TTGCATCTGATGAATATGGTAGCGGCAGCTGGTGCTGAAGGCCCGGAAATAGAGGCTGTCGCCAAGAGCGTCAGAGAAAGCGGTGAGAGAATTACGATGGCAGTTGTGGAGAGGGCCCTATCTGAGGTCAGGGGAGAATAGTCATTCCTCTGCCTGTGCCTCTATCTCTTCGGCATCGGGTTCGCCGGAAAACTCGGCAATCGTCATCTGCTCTTCGGGAGCTAGTGAGGCGGCCAATTGTGCACTAGTTAGCCCCAATTTTGCCGCCTCCTCCCTGAACCATGCTTTGACCTTGCGATACTCCACTTCTGGGCAGCCGAAATATTCTGCAAACCTTCTGGTCGTAGTGAGCCTCCTAGTGAGGCCTTCTCTTCTCTTGTCGATAAGTCCAAGATTGGCGAGATCTCTGACATGATCGTATGCCTTCTGACCGAGCATATCGACCAATTGTGCTTGTGGCATCGGTTGATGATAGGCTATCAGAGCGGCTGCGGGCAGTAGCCTTTGTGGGATCTCTGGCTTGAAAGTATCAGGGAGGAACGGGGATAGGGAGGGATTCACTTCTATAATCCACCTGCCACTAACCTCTGAAAGCTGGAGCGCGGAGTTCTTTCTTGCTTCCATTTCTTTTCTGAGATCGCCTAGTGAGTCAGAGACTTGGAAGTTTCTCTTGCCCAGAAGTTTTGCCAGCTCATCGACGGACATAGAACGTCCGGCTCCGAAGAGTATGGCCTCTAGCATGGAAGAAAGAGGTGGTGCTTCAGTCAATTCGCCACCCCCAATGACCCATCCCCTGGATGGAGTCTGTTTGTCAGTTCCGAGAAGCTCTCTTCGCCGCCCCAAAGTGGCTTTAGTGAGATCTTGCCATCCTTCCCCGGCTCTTGAGACAATTCAGTATAGCCCCTGTTAGTAAGGAATAGTGCTGAAACGAGAGCTGTGACCTGGGCCTCTGCTTGAGCCTCATCGATCTCTACTCCCGAATCGAGAGACCTGTCCATCAGTTCTTCAGAAATCTCCCTCAGGCCGATGTCTTTCCCGTTATTGGATGATCTTGACATCAATGCTTCCCATGTTCTCTCTAGGTCACCTTCCAGATCCTCGACGTGCAGGCTCCCACTGAACCTCTTCCTTGCAATTGACAAGGCGTCTCTTCTCTCTTCGGCTATCTTGTCCCTGACTCTCTGCTCTTCCGCGAGTCTGCCGGCCTCTTGCAGGCCCATGAGGAGTTCTGTGAGAGTGACTGGTCGACCTTCTTCCCTGTGTATCCTGCCCTCGAACATGGAAGGCAGAACTTCGTCTGCATCTCCTGAGAGGACTCCCACTGAGAAGTTGTAGTCGGCATCATCGAAATCGGCCTCCCACCCTCCCTCGAAATCCCAAGTATCCTCCACTTCCGTGAAATCGAAGGCTCTCTCTTGTCTTTCAATGAGGTCAGATGCTTGGCTCTTGAGTATTGACCATGCCATTCTGATTAGGCGACCGCATGTTGGGAGATCGATGTTTTCAGAATCCTCTATCCTCTCTGAGAACATCTGAATGAAGAATGAGAGGTCGACGTCCCACGGGTCTAAGTCACTGGACTGAAACATCTGGAAAACCAGTGCGACGGATCTATCGAATGGGTCGATTAGGAACTGGTGCTCTGCTTCTTCCATGCTAGCCAATTCTGAGATCCTGTCTAGGTACTTACTAGTGGCCAGATCCGCCTCCCCACCAAGTAGTCGGGAGACTATGTCCTCCCTCATTTCCTGACTGTCCAGTACTGCCACAATATCACCTCAATCAGATTCAGTTTTGGCCTCCGGCAGTTCCTTTGTTCCGGAATCTGGCGTAGATGACTCGTCGGGGAATTCTACCTGATCCCTTTCCTCTATGTCCTCCGACCAGTCCTCGGTCCTCTCCCTCAAGGAATCCATGCTACCTTCAGTCGGGACATGGCCCTCAATCTCTCCTTCATCGACCTCGACTCCTGCTCTCTCTGCAAGTCCGCCGAGGCTCTTCGGGGCACCGAGGGGCTCTGGGACCTTCGGCATATCCTCAGGCTTGGGAAGTTCTGGCATTGACTCGAGTTCCGCCTTGGATTCTGCTTGGGCCCTCTCTTCCTTCTCCAATTCTTCACTGAGTTCTATTGCTGCTGCCCTGTCGAAGTCTGTGATTCTCCTGCTACATCCATCTCCGGCATGGGTAATTCCGATATGGTGGTCGGCTAGCGAGAGGCTTACCTTCCTGAGTGTTACCATGATGAACTGGGCCCTCTCGCTCCTTATCCTGCATAGTGTTGCAATTCTTCCGGAGTTGAAGGGGTCGAGGTTTTGATCCACTTCGTCGAAATAGTAGAATGGGCTAGGCTCGTAGTCCTGAATAGCGAAAATTAGAGCGAGGGCGGCCATTGACTTCTCTCCGCCCGAAAGTGCTGATCTCCTGGTGTTTCTGCTCTTGCCAGGGGGGACACAGGCCATGTCCAGACCCCCTTCGAAGGGATTCTTCTGGTTCTCAAGCCTTAGTTTCCCGCTTCCAGACGGTTGAAGAATCTCATAGACTCTGCTGAAGTTCTTGTTGACGTGTTCGAATACTGTCATGAAACGCATCTTTCGCTCAGACTCAAGCTTCTCAGCTATGGAAACTAGGTGATCTCTGCGTGAGCGTAGCGTCTTTCCGTCATCCATTAGGTCAGCAATTCTCTCGGCCGTGGTATCGTATTGCTCGATTGCTAGCATGTTGACGTCGCCTAGGTTGCCGAGGCGGCGTTCGAGTCCCTGCAACACTCGTTCCGCCTCGGCAATTGTTGGTAGTTGTACTTCCTCGGAGGGTATTTCCACTCCCGCTTCAATTAGTTCTGATTCGGTCTCACCGACCGCCTCCCTCTTCTGCTGGATCTGGGCATTGAGCTCATCTATCCTGCTCCTGATAGTCTGCCTTTCCTTCGAGAGCCCCTCAAGGGACGCCCTTAGGCTGGCACGCTCCTCGAATAGGAGGTCTCTCTTCTCAGTCAGGATCTTCTCTTCTTCGTCGAACTGTGAGGACTGGGCCTTAAGCTCCTTCAGAGCATCACGGGATGAGGCTATTGATTCCTCTAGGACACAGATTGATGATTCTGCCTCATCGATTGCCTTATCGTGCTTGTCCAGCTGCCTCTGCAACTCAGAAATCCTCCCATCCATGAGGGACAATCTTTCTTGATTAGTTGAAATCGATGATTCCGATTGGAGCCTGGTCCTCTCTGCATCCGTTCTGGTCTGCTCGGCCTTTCTGAGAATCTCGGATAGGTGATCAGGGGTGTTGTCCTGGAGTGCCTCGGCAGCTAATGACCTAGCCTCGATAGCTTCATTCAACTCGACTTGAGCATTCTTGGCCTCCGATTCTTTCTCCGCCCTATTCTTCTCCGATGAGTCGAATTCTGCCTTTGCAGCGACTACCTTGGACTCTGTTTCTTGGACGTGTTTTATCGCTCTGTCCATGTCGGCCTTCCAGTTCCTGACGTTGACGGAGTGATCGCTGCCATCCACGTTGTTGATCCTGTCACGCAGGCCCTGCATATTGGTTAGTGTCTCTCTCAAAGCTGCGTCGACGGTCGAGTAAAGGAGGTCTGCGTCCTCCACTGCCCTCTCTAGCCTGTCCAAGCTTGAGCTGCGTGAAGGGCCTCCTCCAAATGATGGCCTGTTGCCCTTGGACGAGGAGCCACCAGTCATAGCCCCTGAGCTCTCAATTAGAGAGCCATCTAGAGTCACCATTCTGACCCCTCCCATGTTTCTTCTGGCAACTTCCATGGACTCCACCAGAAGTGTATTGCGACTGGCGTAAACGATTGCTGTCTCTACCTCATCATCATAGTCAAGCAGTTCATGGGCGAACCCTATCATGCCGGGATTTCGAGCAACTAAGAGTGTCCTTCCTTGGGGCCTTGAGGTCTTGAGTTTTGAGAGGGGAAGGAAGGTGGCCCTCCCCCCGCTGTTTTTCCTCAACCATGCTATGCACTTGGCGGCGACCTCGTCATCCCTGACAACTATGCTCCTAAGTCCATTTCCGAGGGCCGTTGCCAATGCTTCCTCATGGGCAGGGTCCTTGGGGGAAGTTAGCTCGCCCAATGATCCCAGAATGCCTGAAATTTGGCCGCTCTCCCTTAGCTTGGTTAGTGCTGCCAGGGTGAGTGCTGAACCTGGTGCTGAGGATCTAGCCTCCTGTCTGGCCCTTGCCTTGCTCAGATCTCTCTCGGCGTCCCTCAGTCTAGTCTCCGACCTGTCTCTGTCGGTCCTGAGTTCCTTCTCCTGCTTCTGCAGTCTGCGATATTCGTCCGCTAGTGAACTCCTATCAGTGTCGCCATCTGAATCCCTGAGGTCTTCGCCAAGTAGCTCGAGATCGTCCCTTACCATTGTGGCCTCCTCATATTTCTCTTCTAGATCTGCCAGATTCTCAGACGCTATCTGGGATGCCTGGGATGCCCTGTCGGCCTCCAGTTGTGCCTGAGAATGAAGGTCTTGGGCGGTTGAGACTGCATCTGTGGCCTTGCCGAGGGCCCTGTTCAGGTCTCTGGCATGCTTGTCGCCTGATTGGATGGCCTCCCTAGCATCATTCTCATCTTTGGCTGCCTGCTTGAGGGACTTGTCGGCCAGAGATAGCGCCTCGTTTGCCGCGCCCAGTGAGTCGCTTGCCTCCTGCCAGGCTTTACGGGCCCTTCTGACCTCCTCTGTTAGGACCTTGACCTCCTCGCTGGATTCCGAAATCGCCTTGCGCTGGTCCCCTATCCTATCAGAACCAGTTTCTATGTCAATCTCATGCTGACGGATTTCCTGTATCAGACTCTGAGCATCCCCCGCAAGTACTTCCTTGATCTCTGCCTCTATACTTACAAGCTCCTCGTCATATGAAACTAGATTGGCGTTTCCTTCTGTGATTGATGTGTCGAGCAGGCCTACTCTCTCTGTGTACCCTGATCTCTCCTCACCTAGTAGCTTTACCTCGTCAAGCCGATTCCTGTATCTTGACTGGTAGAGGGTTATCTTAGATTTGTCCCGCTCTTCCTTTAGTTCCCTGAAGCGCAGGGCCTGCTCCCTTTCCTTGCCAAGCTGCTTCAGCTGCTTCTTTTTGTCTACCTCTAGCAGATCGATCGTCTCTATGCTATTCTCGACGTGCTTCCTCTGGTTGTTGGCTCTTCTGATCTCGTCATCATACGCAGTGACCCCCGCGACTTCCTCTAGAACGCCCCTCCTCCTGTGAGGAGTCATAGTAGCTAGATTGGTGACGTCCCCCTGAAGGACTATGTTGTAGCCATCGCCCCTGAGTCCTGCCTCAGAAAGCACCCTTCTCATTTCAGTGGCTGTTGAAGGTTTGTCTCCAATCCTGAATGAGGAGATTGGATCACCCTTGCGATTCAATCTGACAGAACGAGTGAACGATACCTCATCCTCCTGGACTCTGAGCCTTCTCTTCCCACCGTGCTCAGGAACATTGGCGAAAACCAGAGTTACCGACATCTGCTTGGCGGCTTTGCCCCTTCCCCCTCCGTTGAAAATTAGCTCAGACACATTTGAGGCCCTGAGAGCCTTAGTGGATTTGGGGCCCAGAACGAACTGTATGGCGTCGCCACAATTTGATTTTCCACTTCCATTTGGACCGGTGATTGCAGTGAAGCCCATGTCGAATGGGATGACCATCTCTCCACCGAATGATTTGAAATTCTCAAGTTCAATCCGAATAAGATGCATCCCATCACCTAAGAATCAGCAAAAGTTTTCGCCGACGCTAATCGCCGGCTCCATGCCTTTTATCCTATGAATGTTGAGGCATACAAAAGCGCAGCACAACGTTTCCGAGGCCCATTTCCAATCGCCGAAGGGATGTAGCAGATAGCGAAGATTCTAGGGTGGATTGCCGTGGGGAGGTTTGTGAGAAATGAAGGCAAATCCACCAGTCTCGAGCCGGTTGACGTGGCTGTGGTCGGATCTGGTATTGCAGGACTATTCCTGGCAGTCAGGTGTGCGAGAAGTGGGATGAGAGTTGCAGTAGTGACAAAGAAAGGGGTTAGCACTTCGTCAACCAATTGGGCACAGGGAGGAATAGCCGGAGTTCTGGATGTTGATGATCATGAGGCCATTGAGGCACACGTTCTAGATACCATAGAGGCGGGCGCTGGGCTCTGTGATGAGATTGTAGTTCGGAGTGTCATTAGAGAAGCGGCGATGAGAATTAAGGATCTTGTTGAGCACGGAGTTAGATTCGATAGGAGAGAGGATGGGGATTTTCACATGGCCAGAGAAGGGGGGCACAGTGGGGCCAGAATCCTTCACTCCCGAGATAAAACTGGGCAGGAGATTGAGAGGGCACTAACTGAGGTTGCGTCTTCAGAATCTGACTCTGACTTCAGGATAATGGAGGACTGGATGGCTGTGGACTTGATACAGAGTTCTCACGGCAATCCTGGAGAGGGGGTCTCTGGAATCTGGTGCCTGAGTCCGGAAGGCGAAGTTTGGACGCTCCCTGCAAAGGTGGTAGTTCTGGCCACAGGGGGTTCCGGGATGATGCACAAGGCAACTACGAACCCGAGTATAGCGACCGGGGACGGAGTAGCTATGGCCCATAGGGCAGGAGCAGAAATTAGGGACATGGAATTCATACAATTCCACCCGACTTCGCTCTCGGTGAGTAGTCAGAAGCCCTTCCTGATTAGTGAGGCCATGAGAGGGCATGGAGCTGTTCTGATGACAATTGGCGAGTATGCCGAATGGGTTTCTTCCGGTTCTAGTGGCAATCCGGACGAGTTTTCATTCATGAGGGGTTATTCCAAGCTTGGTAGCCTTGGGACCAGGGACGTGGTGGCCAGAGCAATCGACCACGAATTGAAGAGGAGTGGGGACCCGCATGTCCTACTTGTCACGGAGCACCTCGAGAAGGAGGGTCTGCAAGAGGGCTTTCCGACAATACGTGCGAAGCTAGTGGAATTTGGCATTGAGCTGGGGGTCGACCCCATTCCCGTAACTCCCGCGGCTCACTACATGGTAGGTGGGATCGGGGTTGACAGCATGGGCAGGGCGATTTCTGACAGCGTTCCCATGCCAGGACTATTTGCTGTCGGGGAGGTTGCTTGTACGGGGCTGCACGGAGCTAATCGACTGGCCTCCAACAGCCTGCTTGAGGCCGTGGTATTCTCCGAGAGGGCCGCTGAGAGAATTATCGAAGAATGGGAGGAGGGTTCTCTACGTGAGACCCCTAGGGGACTGCCGAGTTGGCGAGCAGATGATCTCGACACTTTGGTCGAGCATTCGCCACTAAGGACTGATCTGGAGGCATTGAGATCCACCATGTCTCAAGACGTTGGAATTGTGAAGAGCGACTCGAGGTTGGAAAGGGCCGAGAGGCGGTTGAACCATATCGGGAAAGAAGTTTCGAGGACATGGAAGAGATGCAAGCCTACCCAAGACCTAGTGGAGCTTAGGAACCTAGTGGCGGTTTCGAAGATGGTCGTTAATGCATCGAAAAATAGGAGGGTGAATGTTGGCCTCCATTACAATCTAGACTTGTCCTGATCATTGCAACTCAGAGGACGATTCTACTCCCTTAACGAGCGCCATGAGCATTGAATTCCTAGGGGTAGGGATTCCTATTGACTCTCCCTTGCTAACTATCGCGCCGCAAATTGACTCAATCTCTGTCTTCCGGCCTGCCATCAGATCCTGTAGCATTGAGCATCTATTGTCAGCTGTTGAATTTACGACCTCGGACAGCATTTCCTCGAGATCTATGTCACTCAAGTCGACACCACAAGCATGGGCCACCGAGGATGCTTCAGACATCGCTGAGATTGACTGCTCCCACAGGTATGGAGACTCCAAAAGAGAGCCGTTCCTGACTCCAGCAATGGAGCAAATTGGATTTATTGCCACATTTATCAGGAGCTTGATCCAAATGGACTTGCGGATTTCCATATCCCATTCTGGATTTAGGGACGATTCGGCCAGATAATTCAGCAGCCTTTCTGCGTTGCCACTTGCAGGTCCGCCGTCTAGATATCCGAGTTTTATCGAGCCCCTCCCGACCCAATGGCTTCCCGTCTCACCCCTCCAAGCCCCGTGAGTGGTAGTGCCACCCAGGACAGAATGAGTTCCGACCCTGCTGGCAAGTACCTCTGCATGGCCCATTCCATTCTGGATGCTCACTGCGACCCCTCCCTCTGCAAGCATCTCCTCCGCAATCTGGGAGAGGAGCGGGGTCGATGTCGACTTTCCTGCTACTATAATGGCATCACATGAGTTTCTGAGGTGGCCTGGGATGGGTCCGGATTCACTATCTAGAGTGAGGTATCTGTCTGGCGGAATGACCTCTATTACACCCTCTGGGGAATGGATTACCAATCCCTGATTTGACAGTTCATGGGACCTTTCTCCCCTAGAGACTGCGACGAGTTCGGCATCGGTATCTGACAAGCACCCCAGAATGACCGAGCCTATCGAGCCCACGCCGAGGATCGCTATTCTCATCTAATCACCTAAATTGGAACGAGCAGCAAGATTGAGATTAATCCCATTTTCATCAGTGGTCACCCAGTATACCAGTGGTGCATGGGAGTCATCATTACTGGTCATGTTAACAAAGACACTTGACATTGCATCGATGCCGGATGGGACCGAAATATCCCATTTGTCGAATTCATCTGCATCTCCCTTCCAGTCGATTGAAATTGGCATTGAGTAGTTCTCCCTGTTGAAAATAGTGAGTTCCTCCCCTGAGTAAGTGAAAACGTCCGGCCCCTCGACCATTGAGAACCATGATAGCATGTTTGTGCCTGAACAAATTGCCAGCCACCCGGGCCCACCCATCCTAATGGTCCCATTTCCAGAATGACCAGCTGGGATAAATATCGAAGACCTATCCGATAGTTCTCTCTCCCAGTCTCCCGTTGAATTTACTTCTACGATGACATCTGTAGAGGGGCAGAATGCTGACCCTGATTCACCGCGAGTAATCGAGAATTCGTATGGAAGGTTCGACAACGGCAACCTCCAATCTCCATCGGAGAATTGAAGTTTGAGTTGGGAATTATCGATTGGCATGACCAGGTGTTGTGGAGTCTGATTATTCCTCAAGATTGTGATTGTGGGGCCCATGGAAAAGAAATGGTCCGGGGATCTTTCCTGCGAGAAAAGGGCCCCCTCGTGGCCCCTCATGCAAAGGTCGTGGGTTCCCGGGGCGAGGGAAGTCTCGTTCTCAAAATACCAGAATTGATTACCATTGGTCAGATTGATGTAGTCTCCTTCCACTACAAAAATCTCGACGCATATCCTCGGAGTTTCTGTGTCCTCCACAAGAATCCAAAGTGGATCTATCGATGTTGACGCGCCGTACGGTTGGAATACGATTGAATGCTCATCCACATGCCCATGCACGTCAATGAGGATGACAAGCCTGAATGGGTGAGGGGTAGCATCGACTTCTCTGGATAGGTTGACCGATATTCCCCCGGGAGAAGCTTGGGTAATTTCATCGAATCTGCACACTTCCCTCTCATCGAGGCACTCGGAATTGATTCGCCATTCACCGACGGGGTCACCTTCTACGCGCATCTGAAGCCACCCTGAAACTGGCACTATTCCAGCTGGTTCTAGCACTAGCTCGAAGTTCGCCTGGCCATCCGCAAATTCGATTTGAGAAGGCCAGTCCTCGGTAGAGAGCCCTGAGTCCCATTCGGGCATGTGGTATGCGCCGTTGATTCCCGGGAAACCTGCAACCAGAAGTAGGGCCACCGCCACTATTGTCCTATTGCGTGAGAGGTCATCGAAACCCGTATTTTCATCCACGACGAACGGATCCAGCATTGAGTTGGGGCTGAATCTCCTCCAAGTGGCAAGAGCAGTTAGGAATAGCCATGGGACCCATGTGTTGCTAGAGAATGCCATTACCAGCAATACTAGTGTGAATCCGAAAATGTAGGTCTGCTTGTCTTCTGCGAGGATTTTGTCAGGTCCGAAAATTGAGTGCAGAAGGTGGTCCCCTGGGAACCCGGGAATAGGCATCAGCATTATCCAAGACACAATACAAAGGCCTAGTCCGGCGACACCTGTGGGATGAAGCCATTGTAGCCTAAGGAGGAATTCATCGCCGAGCCACGGGTTGGAAATCAAATCCAAGAGTGGATTTGCAGTAATTACTAGTGGTGACGATTCCAGACCGGGAGGGGTGCTGAGAGTCAGATTTAGCCCGATTATTGACAGTACAAGCCCGCAGAAGAATGTCACAAATGGAGCGGAAATTTCAATGTGGGCTAATGCTCTTCTGTTGGGGTAGGGTATTCTGTCTGGCCGGTTCTGTGGGAGTAATCCCGCTATTCCGAAAGGCCAGACGGCATCGGCAAGTGGGAATCCCAGTGGCACCATGCTCTCCAATCTTACTCCGTGCCTCTTTGCGACCAACCTCCTAGCCTCGCTGGATAGGACGGCAACTAGGATTATTGGTAGGGAGAAGGTCAGTATTGATTGGGAAAGTACATCAATTCCGAATTGGGTTTCTGGACTGTTCCTAGTAATCAGGCCGACACCGGCGATTGTCATGAATGAGAACATGGAAAGCCAGACTGCGAATTGCTGCCACCTGGGAAGTGCCGGCGATCTATCAGGGATCTCCGAGATTGAGAGTATCGGGGGGTTCCCTATGTCGAGGACGCCAATCAGGCCCAGTGGCCCAAGGTGTTCATTTAGATCCACGAGGCACGAGCCCTCGGTCTTGCCACCAATTCCCGTAACCCTCCATGAGGCGATTCCGATCTCGTCCTCACCCAATTCGAAATATCTCGAAGAAATTACCTCGGCAAGGTCCCTGTGACCCCATGTCTCATTGTCGAGAGTTAGTCTCTCGGGGGTCGGCTGCTCCTCGCTCACGGTTGGTGCTAGAAGGGGTGTGTTTTGACCCCTCGCTCTCTTTGAGAGCGAGAAAGGCGTCACTTATTCTTGAATCTCTTGAGTCTGAAGGTTTCTTCCCTCTCCATCTCTTCGAGCCTCAACTGAATGAAAGCCTGCGCCTCTTTCATCTCCGGTATCACCTTGAATTCCAGAGCGTTGACCCTTCTCTTTGTGGCCTCAATCTCCTCTAGAAGCCTCTTGAGTGTGGCTTCCATCTCTGCAGCCTTGACTACCTTCTCGATGAGGAGGGAATAGGAGTCAGCTGCCTCGTCGATGTAGGGGGAGCCCCCAACCAGGCCGAGTCCCCTGTCCTCCATGGATAATTTCAGATTCTCTCCATCTACCTTGGGGACGACTACGCCCATTATGTTCCTTCTAGAGACGGTTACCTCGGGCCTCTTTGAGGCTGCGATAGCTGCGCTCTTGACAGATAATCCGCCTTCTATGGAAGATGCCAGGCTGATGGCCTGCAGAGCCTCCCTGTATGTCCCCACTAATTCCTCCCTGGCAGCGATCATTTCAGAAAGAAGTGTCCTGAACTCATGGAACAAACCATCTCGCTTCATCTTGAGAAGGTTGTAGCCACTTGATGTCTGCTTTATCCTCCTCTTCAGGTTGATTAGCTCTGATCGGGTTGGCTTGATGTCCAGAGCCATATTCATTCACCTCCTGGGTAATTATTCCTCTTCAGAGTCCTTGCGATCAGTTGGATGGTACTTGTCTATCCACTTCTGGTCCAGCCTGACAAGGTACTTTGTGTCGATGTTGGAAAGGAGATTCCATGCCAGATCCAG
>DAQP01000013.1:23129-27153 GCA_002504435.1 Euryarchaeota archaeon UBA438 | reverse complement strand
CTTCGCCCGCTGACCCTATGAGCAATAGCCCGTTCCGGTGATATGATGGAGCCCATAGGTGACGTGCACGCACCCTCCAGTTTGGACCCAGCGGCACTTGGGTTCATGTGCGGTCTCGAGATTCATCAGCAACTAGCAACGGGCAAGCTGCATTCCAGGATGCCAAGCGAGCTCTACGAGTTTGGGATAGATGAAGTCCCATCTGATTGGGCTGTTTCCAAGAGGAAACTCAGAGCTTCCCATGGAGAAAGCGGAAGAATCGATGTGGCAGCTAGGTTCGAACAGAGGAGGAACCGTTCCTTCGTGTACATACAGCCCCCAAACTCGGGATTAATCGAGATGGACGAGGCGCCGCCTTTGGTGCATGACGAGGAAGCAGTCGAAGCAGTCCTGACTATCTCGGCAATGATGGACGCCAAGCCAGTACCAGCGATGCAGGCCATGCGAAAGACAGTTGTCGACGGCTCCAACACTAGTGGTTTCCAGAGAACCACTTTGGTCTCAACCAATGGCATCATAGGGACCCAAACGGGAGACGTCGGAATAGCAGTAGTGTGCTTGGAGGAGGACTCCGCTAGAAGGCTCGACTCGGAAATAACCCCCAATGGGGAGGTAGTGACATACACTCTCGACAGACTAGGCGTCCCACTGGTGGAGATTGCTACAGACCCCGACATATCCTCCCCCGACCACGCCAAGGAGACTGCATTGGCCCTAGGCACACTTCTGAGGGATACCAGGATGGTCAGGAGAGGCCTAGGATCAATCCGGCAGGATCTGAATGTCAGCATCGCATGTGGCGACAGAGTGGAAATCAAGGGCTGCCAAGACCTCGATTGGATCCCTAAGATAATCCGGCTAGAGATGGCCAGACAGCTGCACATGTACAGACTGGCAAACGAACTTAGGGAAGAATCAGGACTACCTCCGCTGCCTCCGGACAGGAGAAAAACAGAGAGGCCAGTAGAGAGCAGGGTCGCTCTAGCCGCACAATCAAAAATTCCACTGGACATGCACGATGTTTCCAAATTCCTATCTGGTTGTGACTCAAAGAGAGTAACGGACTCTTTGGAGATGGGCGATAAGGCGCTATGCGTCGTGCTCCCTGGGTTCTCTGGAAAGCTGGGCTCGAAGAAGGAAGACTCAGAGGGCGCCCAGCTCCCCCGTCTCGGAAGAGAGCTAGCAAGTGCAGCAAAACTAGCAGGAGTAGCTGGGATTTTCCATTCAGACGAACTTCCTGCGTACGGAATCAGACAGGAAGAAGTCGACTCAATAATCCACGGTCTTTCACTTTCCGAATCCGATGCCTTCGCAATCTGCGTGGGCCCCCAATGGCAAGTAGAATTAGCTTTGGAGTCAGTCGTTAGCAGGGCTAGGATGGCCTACCATAGAATCCCCCAGGAAGTACGGAACGTAGTGATTAGGAAGGGCCAGCCCGAGGATGGAACAACCACTGCCATGCGTCCCCTCCCTGGTGGGGCGCGGATGTATCCAGAGACAGATATACCCGTATTGGACATCACCCCCCAGAAGTGGGATGACATCCTTGGAAGCCTCCCCCTCACATCGTCCCAAAGGCTAGAGAGGATAGGATCTTACGATATCTCATCCAATCAAATAGAGTCCATTCTGAACAACGAGCTCGACGATCTTTTGGTAGGGGGAGTTGAGGGAGAGCTCCAGATCCCTGCAAAGGCATGGGCGAGTGCTTTGCTGGAGTTCGGAACATCGAAGATTCGCGCACTGGAGGTCGCCATTCACCTAAGGGAGAATGGAGTGATGACAAGAGAGGGCGTGCCTCCTCTGGTCGAAGAAGCCCAATCCGAAGATACGGAGCACCTCCTGGAGTGGATGGCCTCCGAGGCCTCGTCGAGGGGCTTCACCCCTGCCGGAGATAGTGAAGTAGAAATTGCTGTGGACGAGGTTCTGAATGAGCGGGAGGAATTCATCAGGGAGAGGGGACAAGGGGCAATAGGCCCACTCATGGGGGTAGTCATGGGCAAACTGGGTGGTTCAGCAGATGGTAAGATCGTCAGCAGGATCCTAAGGGAGAAAATACTAGAGATGCTAGATTAGCGTCCTATTATTCGTCGTTCTTAATCCTATTAGCATAGTTAAATTACCTTCGACTCCCCACTAGATTTCCATGTCTGACTTAGTAGCCCTGATAGTCCTGTTTGCAATACTCACGATAGTGGGAGGGGCGGGCAGGTATGGTGAGAACAGACTCAAATCACTGTCGGTTGCTTGGGTTGTTTTCCTACTAGTCACATTCCCTACTTTGAGTACCGAGTGGGCTAGGATGACGTCGGAGTTGGTAGACGATGACGAGGACCCCCATTATGGGCTACCGGACATCTGGGAAGGCAAGCAAGTCGTCTGCTTCAACTTCCCCGGGGAAAACGCCCCTGGAGGCTATGACGGAGGTAGGCATCACATAGACAGCGATGGAACCAAATTCTTGACCGACTCCAACTGGAACGGCTCAGGGGCCTGTGTCGGGGGCTTCTCCGGATTCGAGATCGGAATCGAACTTCTGGACGAGGCTGTGGTTGTGTCAGGAGGCGACTTCGCCTACAACTCAACTCAATTCTCATTCGGATTGCAGATTGACTCAATAGGCGGAGTTGAGCCATGCGATGCCGCCCCCTGCCCAGAAGATTTCTCCTCAGGAGCATATTGGGGCCTTTACCACAATGGCCAGATGGCGTTGGTTGGAATAAGTGACCTTCCACTGGAAGATGATAGCGTAATAACTTGGACAATAGAGACGTGGTGAAGCCATGAGAAGCAAAATCATGATTAGATGGCTCCTCCCATCTGTGTGAGGGTGCCACCATGTTAGACGCGCATGCAGTGACTTTATCCCCCATTGAGACCTTCATTCTGAACGTCTTCCTTCTAGCCATAATTGGGTGGTCTATGTGGAAGGCCGAGAAGTCACTTTCCCCTGGCAGTGATGCCATGGTAATGGCCTTGATTGGGGTATTCGCAGTTTCTGGGAGAGTCCTTCTTGACCCCCTCCCTAACGTACAGCCAGTCACGGTAATCGTCCTGCTAGCCGGAATTCACTATGGCGCCGCTCGTTCAACGGTTCTCGCAACATCAGTTGCACTAGTATCGAACATATTCCTCGGACATGGAATTTGGACGCTGTACCAAGCAGCCGCTTGGTCATTGGTTGGGATATCAGGCTCCTTGCTTTCCGAGAGGCTAACCTTCTCCGGCTCACTCGCCGTCTCCAGGGTAGCGGCCTTCTCGGTGGCCGCGGCTTTCCTCTTCGATTGGGTGGTCTCTCTCAGTGCCCTACACTCGTTCGGGGTGGACATGCTACTCGTGTACATCATCTCAGGAATTCCCTTTGACATTCTACATGCCGCTGGGAACGTGTTCTTCGTGGCATGGCTCTCAACGCCCCTGTCAGAGATGATGTCCCGACACAGTACGAGAAGAACGGTGGTGAGGGAAACTGTCGCGATCAGAAGCTGACCTTACCATGGTTCTGGTCACAAGAGCGGATCTCAACCTATCCAAGGGCAAGCTAGCAGCTCAGTGCGGCCACGCCGTAAGCGAGTGCGTTCTGAAGGCGAGCTCCAAGGAGCCAAAGATACTGAAGAGGTACCTCAGCGATGGGGCTCGTAAGATAGTGGTGGCAGCCCCCCACTTGGAGGCCTTGAGGAGGATATACGGAGAAGCCGCCGAGAGCGGTCTGATAGCGCACATGGTCAAGGACGCAGGCCACACTGAGATTCCTGCGGGCACGGTTACAGTCGTGGGCATAGGGCCAGGGCCTAGGAGCTCCATAGACTCGATTACAAGCAGCCTGCCGCTGGTCAAGTAGAATCAGAAAGAGGTTTGAGATTCGGCGGGACTGGGAGTGAACCCCCCAGCCCGCCTTACGTTATTCTGACCAATCGTTTTACCGATCTCAGACTGCGTCGTCGACCATTACGCCGACTCTGGCGCCGAGACCTACTAGTAGGCCGTCAACGATCCAGTCTAGGGCGACATCCTGGATGCCGTC
>DAQP01000013.1:0-22729 GCA_002504435.1 Euryarchaeota archaeon UBA438 | reverse complement strand
CCATGCGTCACATCGGGTGTAGATGGTCCAGAATACTGCACCACCTGCAATCATCCCGAGTGCTCCCCATAGCTCAGGGGCCTCCCAGGCTGCTGCTGTCCATCCGGTCTCTATGGCTCCAGCCTCAGTCATCAGTGCGATCGCTAGTGCGGCACCAACTACCTGCGATAGGAGTAGCATAGCGTTACCCATCATTCCGTCTGTGTCACTCAGGTCACCGGTCATCATGTGGCACCAAGTAACAACAGGCAGGATGTGCGCTCCACCGATTGCCATCCATGCTGCAGCCATTAGAACAGCACCCTCTAGGCTTCCTAGTCCGATTCCCGATCCGAAAATCATCCAGGATACCATGAAGGCACCTCCAACTTCATTCATCATTGCTCTGTTGTCCATTTCCATATTTTTTCCTCCTCACCTTAGTGAGCGGTTGCCCACAATACCCATATGTTATAATTGAAACCTATTAAAAGCCTGAAAAATAGCGAAAAACGCATGTTTTGCTTTTTGCCGGTGTTGCTGGGAACACCTGATATCACACAGACCATCTAGTATTTATATCAGTTAATTCAGTGCTACGCACTGACTAAATATTCCCAGAATTACTTGATATGGGATAACTTTCCTGCGACAAACGTGCGAGATTACCCGTCCGACAGAGTCGACCTCCGGAGCGACACAGTCACTCAACCCACTCCTGCTATGAGGGAGGCTATGGCTTCCGCGAGGGTGGGCGACGATGTTTTGGGAGATGACCCCACGGTAATAGAACTCCAAGAAAGACTGGCCCAGATGCTAGGCAAGGAATCAGCATTGTTCGTGTCTTCGGGAACGATGTCAAACGCTACTGCGATCAGGGCCCAGACCGAACCAGGAGACGAGATTATCACCGAGGCTCACAGCCACATCTACATCTACGAAGGAGGAGGATTCGCAGCTCTCTCTGGAGTCTCAGTCGCACTAGTTCCAAGCGTTCGAGGGATCATGGATCCAGATGACGTCGCCAAGGCTGTAAGGAAGGGGGACGGGAGCCTCGGACATTTCCCGAATGGCTCGATGGTATGTGTCGAGAACACCTCGAACAGAGGAGGAGGAACTTGCTATTCCTTGGATACGATGGACGCTATTGCGAGGGTCGCCCGTGAGAACGACTGCACTTCGCACATTGACGGCGCTAGGATATTCAACGCATCAGTGGCCACAGGACAGGACGTCTCTCGAATCGCCAGGGACTATGACTCAATTTCCATTTGCCTAAGCAAGGGACTCGGGGCCCCTGTAGGAAGCGTCTTAGTCGGCTCCTCGGAGATGATTTCCCGAGCACACAGATGGCGCAAAATGTTCGGTGGCGGCATGAGGCAGGCAGGAATAATTGCAGCAGCGGGAAACTACGCCCTGGACAACAACATAGACAGGCTCTCCGAAGACCACAACAGGGCAAGGAGGCTCGCCGAGGCGGTCGAGCAAATGCCAGCATTCTCGGTCGACCTCGAGCAGGTCCAGACCAATATGGTGTACATCGGTTGTGAAGATGGGGGTGCGGACCGACTCGTCTCAAGACTTTCCGAACAAGGAGTAGACGCACTCGCCATCGACGAATGCTCAATCAGGGCAGTGACCCACCTCCACATAACCGACGACGATATCGACAGAGCGATCAATGCGTTCGAGAAGGCACAATGACCCACAAGCGTTCAATATCATAGGCGCCCGGAAGAAACCATGAGAACCGTCTTGGCAGTCCTGCTGGCCTCCCTCATGCTGCTCCCACTAGCCTCCAGCGCATCCACCCAAGTTAACTGGGACGAGGCGAGAATCTCTGCAGATTCTGATGGAGGCACAATAGGGGGAATATCCCTTTCCATTTCTGGAAACTCGACATCAGCGTACTCCGAGGTCAGCGAACTCCCTACAGTGATAGAGGTGTATACTGCCACTTGGTGCACAAACTGCGTAATGACCGAGGGTCACATGGAGGATGCAATAGCCGAATCTCATGTGGAACTTATCCACTACCACGACCACTGGTTCCAGGTGAACGACCCCTTCGGGAGCAACAGTACCGAGGAACGCTGGGAGTCCATGTACGGACATGCGGTTACCGAGATAGGGGGGGCGCCCCACTTGGCACCTACCAGCATCATCGATGGGGAGAGGATGCACTTCGGGACTCGAGCGAAGACCGACTCACTCACAGAAGACTACAGGACCTCGATTTCCGAGGGCTCTTCGGCTCCGCTGACCGGTCATATTGAGATGTCCATATCCGTCCCAGAAAACCCGGAGCAGGGCATTGAGATAATGTGGGATATTTCTGGACTGACATATGGCTGCGAGGGCGTCTGCCCCTCTCTGTCTCTGAGCCCGTGGATCATGTTCGTCGAGGAGACAGCCCACTACCCAGAGGGCTCAAATGGTCTAGAACACTACTCGCATGTTTTGAGGGAGACACTCCAGCTACAGGGGGAAGAGGGGGCTATCTCCGTGATACCCCCTTCCAACTGGGATGACGATGATATGTCTGTGGTCCTGATAGTAGACTGGGAGCAGGAAGTTTCCGATAGCGGCTCTCCTCTTCCAGCGGCCGGACTATCGACCCTTCTCTGTAGCCTCGCTGCACTCGTGCCTCGTCGAACCAGTCAATGACAACAACCTCCTCAACTGTCTATCAGTTGGGTTGAATAACCCCTGCCGGGGATGGCATACGCTCGGAGGAGTCGGATGTCAACCGGAGAGAGTTCCCTATCAATCGAGGAAACCATCCCCGGCCCCATTCCCAATTGGCTTTTAGAACACCTCGTCAACCAGGCCATAGACCCACGGCCAACATCAGGAGGGGGCCCCTCGAAGATTCTGATCATCTACCCAAACGAAGAGAGCCGAAGGGAGGTAATGAACAGAATTAGCAAATTGGGCTTCGCCTTCGATCGTAATTGTCACCACACTATGAACTCACTGAAATCGGCACTTCTGGCCGATCTAAGACTGCCGAGGAGGCTTTCCACCGGTCCGGCATTCGAGGCTATCCTTCACGATGCTTGCACCTCCGCTGCAGCCAATCTAGCCTTCCCAGTCATCAATCCACTTCCAGATATGCCATGGGGCCTGGGTAAAACAAAGTCCTTGTCGGAGCTACATCGCTTCCTCTCCCTTCGAGATGCATTGGAGTCATGGAACGGCCCAGGAATCAAATCGTTCTCTATGATTCTCCACGACTTGGAAAGAAAACTGGGAGGCACTCATCCAGATTTCGTCTCTGCCCGAATTCATGCCAACCTATCGGGCAAACAAATCCCATTTACCCTGAAGGACATCGATGGGATAATTTTCCTTAATCATCCGCCATCATTCCCAGAATCTCATGCTAACTTATTGCTCGCTCTATCTGAAATATGCCCCGTTCATCAACTCACAAATCCCGGAAGCTTCAGACTAGGACATCACGGTTTTCAGCTTCAGGACAAAAATCCCATCAGCTCCTCTTCCGAGATCCCTTCTTGGGTCCCTAGTCATGATATTGCAGATGTCGAGGAAGTACAATCCTTCCAGAGGGTCATGTTACAAAGCGAGGTCCATGCATTTGATGCCGCACTCTCAATAATCAAGGAAGAGTTGGAAGAAAATGACAACACAAGCGTGTTGATTGTAGACCCCTCCTTAGAAGACAATATTGGCAAATGGACAAGACTGCTGAGAAATATAGGTCAGTCCACCCAAGACGGAGAAACTCCACTGATCAGCACGCCGGCGGGTTTCTGGTTTCACCAGCTATGCAACACCGGACACGGAATAAACTCCTTCTCCATGGAGGACATCAGAACCCTTTCGATACAAGTCTCCATCAACCCATTCGAGAAAGCACTCGAACACCCCACTTCATCAGAAATAACCCCTGCAGCCAATCCCGACCTAATTTCTATCTTTGCCAGATCAGAACATATTCTAGGAGGCAGGGGGGCACTATCGAGGTGGTTAGACACTCTTGGAAAGCCTCCCAAATCCGATGAAATCGGTCCAGACAAAGAATCAACACAGTGGTGGCTGCTCTCCCTTTCCTGCTCTATGAAGCCCCTATTGAGGAGGGAAGACAGGGAACTGTTGGAAAGAGAAGATATCTACGTAGGGTGCTATACTGGGGAAAAATTACCAGTCCAGGAACCCCCTAAAGATGCGGACGAATGGCTCAGAAATATCAGCAATATACTGATTCAAGACGATAACAAAATTTCCCTAGATGACAACACAATTCCACCTGCAATAGTAGTCCAGAGGATATTCTCTGAGCATAGGTCCCTCAGACAGCTCCAGTCGACACTGGGGCTAGATTCTGTAAAGAACGGTCCAGAATGGGTTCAGGAAATGTCTCACTTGATTAGGTCACTAAAAGTGTCTAGCAATCCTCTGAATACAAGCAGAATTAGGGTAATGAGCCCGGCAATGACG
This sequence comes from Euryarchaeota archaeon UBA438, assembly GCA_002504435.1. Taxonomy (GTDB): domain Archaea; phylum Thermoplasmatota; class Poseidoniia; order Poseidoniales; family Thalassarchaeaceae; genus MGIIb-O5. The sequence continues at coordinate 18,286 of DAQP01000013.1, read as the reverse complement.
TTGGGATGCTCTTCTGACTTACTAATAATGGCAAACGTCTCAAGCTCTTCGTGGAAATTGAAGGTTCCAAAATTTGCATTCTTGGGAGACAGTGAGAGGCACTCAAGCAACTTACTGGGCCCGGAGGGCCCAATCATGGATGCCAGACATTTCCTTTCCAACATACTCCATTCCTCACCTAGAGTGATAATCCTAGACCCAAGCCTCGACTCATCCTCACCAGCAGCTGCACCCATCAGGGAGATTACGGTCGGTTATGGTGGAGAGCCAGAGATTTTCGAGTATGATGAGAAACACCCATTGGGCCCCAGGGACAAGAGGCAGTCAGAAGGCTCCCAATTAATTCGGATGATATCCCCTGAAAGGCCACCATTGAATCCAGACTCAATCTCAATCCCTCTTGACGTGGATCTTCAGAGAGACAGGGAGGCGCGTCAGCCAACAAATGCAGGCCCAGACGGGCACTACCCAGATTCCGCTTTGAATCACTTTGTCTCGATCGATACAGGACTACTCACCAAATCAAGGAATACGTATGTTGACGAAGATGGTAACAAGCATACCCCAAGAAGCTCGAATAGATGGCCAGTTTTTCCTCCAATAGACCCTCGGCCACTTTCGCCGTATGCCACCGGATCCACAGTCTCTGATTCTAGACACGGGCATCTAGAAGGTCCAATTCAGAATGTCAGAGTATGGTCTGCTAGCAGACTTCAGGAGTGGGCGAGATGCCCTCGAAGGGGGTGGCTGGCCACTGGACTCAGAGCTAGGGAAGACGAGAGCCAATCCGAAGACCTAGACCAGAGAGTCCATGGCGATTTGATGCACGATATCCACTATGACATCCTCCACGAAGTTCTGGGGATGGAGATTGGCGAGGAGAGGGATTTGGATGGAGTACTCGGAGGGGAATCCCCAGTCAGCATAGGAAAATCAGGGTTCGCCGGAGAATCCCTGATGAAAATAGCCCTAGAGTCTCTAGACTCCAGGGCCCGTTGGCTGGAAAGGACAGACGCCACCTCGAACCATTGGCGTAAAGAACTGTCAGGAATGGACCTAGGAGAGTGGAGGGACTGGCTTTCGAATCCTGAACCCAAGTCAGTTTCTGGTAGGGTCGGAGCCATGATATCCTCTGAATTCAGGGCCTCCGAAGCAATGCCAATAGCGATTGAGTGGGACATTTCCGGTCCGGATAAATCAGGAACTGAGATATCCCTAAGTCCGCAACTTTCCAGCTCCGAACCGAACGACACTCCTCCGATCCTTGTCAGAGGCTGGATCGACAGGGTGGACCTACTTCCTCATGACCAATCGGGTGAGGTTTGGGTTGATGAGGCCGGAAGCGATACTGTTGCTCCTCTGAGGATTCATGACTCAGGCTGGAAACCTAGGAGACTCGTCGCCATAAGGGATCTGAAGACCTCCATCGGTAAGACGCCAGAGGAAAGACACAGGACAGGACTTCTCGACGAACTGCAGTTGGCAATATACTCCAGAGCATGGGAGGTAAACCACCCGGGAGACCTAGTCGTTGGAGCCGGCATATCCCTATTCGGGCACGATTCTGAGCACTGTATCGAAATTTCAGAAGACTTCGTTGGTATTGAGGAAATAGGAGAGGTGACGGGATTAACCAGACAGCTTTTCAGATTCACCGATGAGAAAGCCGACAGTAATAGCGACCCATTCCGGGCATGGCTTGCTCACCGACTCTCGGTTGCCCTGAAGATAGCAAAATCCGCCTCAAACGGAAAAGTACACCCAACCCCGTCCAAAGCATCCTGCAGGTACTGCCCCGTCAAGAGTGCCTGTGACGTCAGATTGGAGGATGATTTCTGATGCTCCTGAATATAGGTCAGCGACTGGCACTAAATATCGACTCCCACATAGTAGTCGACGCAGGTGCAGGAACCGGTAAGACCAGTACGATTGTTGACAGGGTGATTCAACACTACCTCTCCAGCGATCAGAGGTCAACCAGACTGACACCCATCCCTGAGAGGCCATCACGCCCAGGAGGGGGAACACACATCTCAGCTCCTGCAGATATCAGTGACCCCAGAAATTGGCCCGGCCTTCTTCCCGGCGAAGTGGTCCTACTGACCTTCACAAACAAGGCTGCGGATGAGATGAAAGACAGACTAAGGTCGAAGATCCAAGACCTGAACATCAAGGATGAATCAAGAGTCGCAAATATCGGAGACCCCGAGATGCTTCTAGCTCAGCTAGAGGACGCCCCAGTAGGTACGATAGACTCCTTTTTCAACCAGCTAGTATCTCCGTTCAAGAACCTCCTTGGAGACGCATACAGCCAGGATAAGATATCAGATGCAGCTAGGGAACTTGCCATAGACGAGGCGATAAACACCCTCTGGAGACTACCTAGTTCGAGTTCAAGAATAGGAGATGCGGTAGATGCAGGAGTGGGAGGCGAAATTGCTGAGAAGGTACTCGAAGCCAGAGACCGGATAGCAAGGATGTACCATGGGAGGTGGACAGCTTCTAGGATTCTGCGTGGCCTAGTAAGAAACTCGATATTCATAGACGAGGGAGTGCGGACGATCTCCAACTACAAAGGCGAAATAGACAAAGAAATGCTCCTGAGTAGGATATTGTCTTCGATAGATCCGAGGAGAATAGAACAAGTTTTCCTCGATCTACAAGTAATTACGACCGACTTCTGCGAACTAGTCAAAAGAAACACGACCCATTTCGCCCCACAAGGGTGGCCCGCAGAATCTAGGATGGCATGCATGGACTCCCTGTCGAAGTCACAGCCAACGGACCCATGGGAGCAACTTGTATGGATCAGTCATCATTTGCAATGTACGGCTTCCAGAGCGTCGTTGCTGAAAAGGCCCGGCAAAGACCCTCCGAAAATCTTCCCTGGCGTCTCCAAGACCTTGCCAGACGACTCAAACTGGCCCAGAGGGATAGAAACTATTGGGAAGATTTCTGATAAATCCGCCAAAGAAATACTCAGGTCCCAGATGGATGAAATATACAATAGGATAAATGGATGGTATAACACTGAGAATGGGAGGATCGTCCTTCATTACGCACAACTTGCAATGCAATTGGACACCCGCAAACCTCCTTGCTCGCCAGAAGAAAGATGCCCCTACTCAGAATCTTTTCCAGAGGAGGTGCCCGAAAGACTCCCAACCGAGAAGATGCCATCCGATTTTCATTTCAGTCTAGATGGAGAGGTACAGAATCTCAACGACTTGAGACTAGTCCATCTGGGATTCAAGGGAATACTGAAGAAGATCAAAGACACCAATGAGGTGGATGATTTCAGTGACATTCAGAGACTTATCGGAGACCTACTATTGGCGAATTGCCCTGAAGTATGCAAGGACTTCTACCCCAAGCAGATTATCGAATCTCTGGACTCCATGGGTGAAAGCCCCTGGAGAGACGACCATATTTACTCGGCCTTCAACGAACTCGAGAATCTAGAGAAGACCCCCTCACTAGCTGCAGAGTCGTCGGGAAGACTCAGCGAAATAAGACAAGACTTGGAGAGAAGAGTAGCTACACTGAAGAAAATAAGAAGGAGGTATAGGGCCTTCATCATCGACGAGGCACAGGACAACTCCCCACTCCAATGGAGGCTATTGTCCAGATTGTGGGGGCCTAGGGAGAATGTTCCCAGTGACCCTCCGCCACCAGACACACAATGGCAGCCAACTATTTGCTATGTGGGAGACGTCAAGCAGAGCATTTACGCCTTCAGGCAGGCGGAAGTTGCAGGATTCTTGGAGTACTCCAAACACCTGATGTCCATGAACGACCATGAATTCTCCAGCGTCGGTGAACTAACAAGTAGTCCTGAACTGAGGAGATTCGACGAGAGTAGGGACCCTAGGAACACAATTTCATCTGGCTTCACTAAAGCATCTAGGATTGCCGAGAATGCAGGCTTGGATCTAATTGAATGGATCCCCTTCGATATTTCCGACCAACACCTCCCAAAGCCCGACGAAGAAGAGGTAAATCTACGTCGACGTGGGATGATTAGACTCAAAGTAAACTACAGAACAGACGGAGGACTTCTGAACGTAATGGACGAATGGTGGAAGGACACATTCTCGGAAAGACACAGGGGCTTGCCAGATGGAAACTTCTACGCCTCTCCCCAACCACTATTTCCAAGCCCGGAGAAAAATGCAGCTCCGGGGTCCTTGGAGTGGATATGCCCGGTTATGAGTGGCGGGAAAGAAAATCCGCCTGTCGAACTGACCACACCTTTAGATCCATTCAGCGATGGACTCCCCGACTCAATAGAAAGACAGTCCCTGTTAATTGCAAAGAGGGTAAGGAACCTCATTGACGGAACCCCCATCAGGGTCTTGGGCTCTTCAGGAAATTGGAACCAACTCCCCGAAGAGGATCCCGTATCCCCAAGCGACATCATGATACTTCTTCCGAGCAGGAGCGATCTGAGGGACCCCATAGTGCGTCAACTCTCTCTGGCAGGAGTAACTTCTCAGGTTGACAGGGAGGGCGGTCTACTGGACAGACCCGTTGCCCACTCCCTCAATGGCCTACTCCAGTTTCTAGCACGACCGACATCCAGACACAATGCTGCATGGGTCGCTAGAAGTAGCATAGTCGGGCTGAATGACAGCAGTCTTCAGGAGCTACTGGTTGGAGCCGGCGAAAATGAGAACCTAGTATCCAGGATGGCCGAGATTTCAGGCAACGAGCGTCTTACGAGATTAATTTCCAGATGGGCACAACTTGCCCCATCGGGCCGTGTAATAGATGCATTGGAGGAATCAATAGACAACTCTGATCTATTAGTAGCTAACAATGGCCCCGGAGACAGGCAAGACGCTGAAGAATTCATCTCGCTAATCAAGTCGCTTTCAAAGGAGTTCGGAGGGGACCCATCGATTATTGCAGACAGGGTGTCCGCAATCAAAGAAAGCGACTCCTCAGCACTAGAGGCATCCTCCCCAAAACAGAATGAGGCTGTCAGGATAATGACCATACACGGTTCGAAGGGTTTGCAATCAAAGGTAGTCATACTCGCCGATGTATTCTCAGGAAGGCAGACAAACCTCAGGAACGAGTACACCAACAGGATCATCGTCACACCAGAAATGTTCGGGGGGAGGCCCAAACCATGGCCAATCAGTAAACCAGGAAAGGACCATCCACACTCGCCTCTTTGGAGACACCTCATAATGACCCACACCGAAAGAAAGGAGGCAGAGTCGAGAAGGCTCCTCTACGTCGCAGCCACAAGAGCCGAGAATAAGCTGATCATATCCGGTTCACCCAAGGGAACAGAATGGAATAATCCAGTGGGAGAGGGCCTATACTTGCCATGGACATACTCCAACCCCATTCCCCAATTGGGCCAGATGTGGCTGGAATCCCTGCGTCATGGCTCATGGAGAAGGAGTGAATTCGGCCATGAAGATGAAGACGACTCATTTTGGTTGAGAGAGAAAGACAAGCTTGGACCATACTCGGGAACCATCAATGGAGGCCATCGATTGATCAATCCAATGAGTGCACTGATTGAAGGGTTCCTCGGCTCCAACACGCTCCCCGGCTTCGCACTGATACACCACCCTGACTGCCTCGACACTACCGACGACCACAAGGGCCCACTAACCCCACTCCAGAGGATCGAGATGGTAAATGACGCAGCCCACGAGTCATCCAGAAAGCCAATCCCCCCTATGCCAGCCCCCAGAGCAGATCACTCCAACAGGGTCAGGGTTTCACCTCACAGGATTTCAGTCCTTCAGATGTGCAGACGAAGATACTGGCTTGAGACAAGAGCAGGTATGAAATCAGAATTTTTCGCCCCTGAGCCCGATTACGAGGAGGAATCAAAACTCCCCCGAGGCGTAACTGCCGCCACTCTGGGCAAGGTTGTCCACAGGGCCTTTGAGATAGGCCTCGGTAACCCAGGCCCCCTCGATGCAGCCAATGCCGGACTACCCGACTCATGGACGGCAACTGTTCCAGATAAGCTGGAGGACTCTTCCGTGATAAACCAGGTTCTCGACGAGCTCCTCCCTCCCGGGGCCGATAGGGAGGGGTGCAGCTCACTAACCCAGGCCATCCTCTCCAGAATCAAGGAAGGCCCTCTCGGCGACCTAGTATCCGGAAAGGGGAACAGAGGAAGCAAGGTCGAGGGACTGAGGACTGAAATGCCATTCCACTTGTCCAGAAGATCGACAATAGATCCGATAGTCAGATCTAGGTGGACCCCAGATGGCCCAGAGCCGCTATCCACTATAGAAGAGGTAGAAGTTGAGATGGATGGAGTGATCGACCTAGTCCTCTGCACGGTCTCCGACCGAGGAAGGGCCATCAGGCCAATTGACCTCAAGACCGAGGAGGCCTTCAGGGTGAAATCCGATGTCAGAGAGGGACTGATGGAGCCACTTGGCAATTTCAACATCGAGCCAGCCTGCGACTCAGAATTTGAGATGCTAGAGAATCATGGAATGCAATTAGCACTCTACTACCTAGCTCTCTCCACAATAGAGGCGGAGCGGAAAAGGAGGAATCTCCCATATCGAAAGGTGTTGAGGCCGGCCATACTAGTGGGCATTACAGGGAGAGTGGTGGAGTACCCCGAAGACATGTTCAGAACCATGCTTGAAAAATTGGACCAGTTACTGTCCAGCGCAGCCATGATGTCATTACAACCAGAGTCCAATATCTCAGAATACCCCTGCTCTTGTGGAAACTGTCCCTAGGCGAACTAACTGCTCCCTTGGCAGAAGAGTCCATTTGTGCAAGCCCCCACACAGGCCCATGTCAGATGCCCTGGACCGAATGATGGAGCGTAGTGATGAGCTATGGGAGAACTCAATATTGCCGTCCCTAGGTGAATTCATAGAGATCAAGGCGCTCTCGCCTCTTTTCGAGCCAGATTGGAAGTCCCTAGGGGAATTGGACGCAACAATCGATCTCTTCTGCGGTTGGCTGGATAAGCAGGAAATTTCTGGAATGAGCTATGAGAAGCACACCATCGAGGGGAAATCCCCAGTCCTCCTTGTTACCATAGAAGGAAACGGTCCCGGAGAAGTGGTCTTCTACTCCCATTTGGACAAACAACCCTCCAAGCCAGAGTTGTGGTCAGAAGGGCTCCACCCACTCAAGCCAGTAAGAAATGATCCGTGGCTATATGGCAGGGGATCCATCGATGACGGATATGGCGGCTACCTTTGTGTAACCTCGGTCAGACTGCTTCAGGAGTCTGGAATAACACACCCAAAATGCACATTCCTGATAGAAACCTGCGAGGAGTCTGGATCCTTCGACCTCCCTCCGTACTTGGATTTGCTCAGTGAAGACCTAGGGGACCCGGACATGATCGTGGTCATGGACAGCGGGGGGCCGGACTATGATCACATCTGGATGACCGAGGCACTCAGGGGGCTCGTCTCCGGGACCCTATCTGTGAAGGTGTCCCATGAGGGCATACACTCGGGCAACTCAGGGGGCTCGATCCCATCTTCATTCAGGATAGCAAGGACCCTGCTCGACAGAGTAGAGGACTCTGAAACCGGAAGGATACTGATCCCAGAGATGTACGTTGACGTAGATCCAGACCTCAAGGAGAAGGCGGACTCGCTAGCCTCGGTCGTGGGGAACTCGATATGGGAGCAATTCCCAACTGTGGATTCACTGACGCCAGTCGCCGACAGCGTTTCAGAGATGATACTGGGCATGAACTGGTTACCGTCTCTCTGCGTTATCGGCGCTGATGGAATGCCGCCCGTGCAAGTAGCCGGCAACGTTCTCAGGACAAATACGGATCTGAAGCTGAGTTTCAGGATACCGCCAGGCGTGGATGCGGACTCCCTCGAACCAATCATCAAGAGGACACTGGAAGCCGATCCTCCATATGGCGCAGAAGTCACGTTCACCCTAGACTCCTCGGCCAATGGTTTCGACGCACCTCCTCTGGAGGGGGCTGTAAAGGCAGCAATTCACGAGGCTTCGATGCACCTCTCGGGACTCCCTCCGCTGGCTACATGGATAGGTGGGACGATACCATTCATGGCCATGATGCAGGGCAGATACCCAGAGGCCAAGTTCCTCTGCACAGGTCCATCCGGCCCGGGGAACAACGCCCACGGGCCTGACGAGAAGCTGCACATCCCCTCTGCGAAGAGGCTCACTGCGGTCCTGTCTTCCACCATAGCCGCAATATCTTCGTAAATAGCGATAATGCGATATTTAGCGCCCCCATATTCCGCCGGGGTTAAAGGGGAAGCGTGGCCCGAGTTGTTTGAGGGGAACCATGAGCGAGGAAGAGCAAGTTCCGGCCGCGGAGGATAACGTCCACGAGCAGCTGGCCATGGAAAAGGAGCGTCTGGACAAGTTGTACGTTGCTTATCAGGCGTTGGAAACAGACTTCTCAGACGCAAAGGCGCACATCGAGGTACTCGAGAAGGACGCCATAGACAAGGAGATCGAGAAGGAGGGCCTGGAGGCGCTCCTGAATGAGAAGGACAACCGAATAAGGGAACTCGAGATAGAGGGCGCCAAGGCCGGTACAAGGGTGAAGCACCTAGAGCCTGAGCTGGAGAAGACCCAGGAGATGTACACCCGCGAGCAGGCTAGGCTCGGCAGGGTGTTCGAGGTTGCGGAGGAGCTCGACACCGCCCTCCAGACATCGATGGTCGAGATGAAGGCGAGGGACGACTGGTACGCCCAGCACATGAAGCTCTTCGAGGACCTCAGCGAGGCAATACAGACCAGGTACGCCATGATCGACAGCGCCGTGGAGGCCTACAAGGAGTTCGAGGAGAAGAAGGACCTGTTCAAGGAGAGGATGGAGGAGACCCTCGAGGCAGCCAAGGAGGCCGCTTCCGAGATGCCGACCGATGAGGAGGGCGACTCCGACGACGACCCTGAGGAAGACGACCACTGATCAGTTCGGCCGTTTGTGCTTCCAGCAGTAATCCTGATTGTGCATTTTTTGCCTAGTGCAGGGTACCCCGTTTTCTTCTACGTGACTGCATATTTTTCCTCCCGTCTCCAACTTCCTTTTCTCTAAGAGCGCCTGTCCCCTCTCCACCATCATCTCTTCCATTTCCGCCCATGCTTCCGTCGTGGTGCTACTCAAGTCAATGCTTCTTTGGAGATTCTCCATCTCTCCCCCGTCGAACCAGAATGCGCCGCAATCCCGACACCCATCCACGCACAACCATGTGAACTCACCATCAAAAACAGTCCCCGAACCTCTGAGTTTATTTTCCCTGCTGCTTCGCTTCGCAGACTCAGCCAACCCTGCTATCGCTAATCCAAGAACCAACCCCGCTACGCCACCACCACCTCCGATGTGGACGCCCCCTCCTCCTTGGTCGGGTATGTCACATCTGACTTTGACCTCGACCATTCCCGAATTGCAGGTCGGGCAAATAAGATCACACCCCTCTCCATTTTCGAGGAACCGACTCAGGTCATCGGAGTATTTCATGATCCTATCCATGCGCTTGGCATCCAGAAACCGACCCTCGCATTTCTCGCATCTGTAGAAACCGTCCATTTTTCCTTTGACGTATCCTGCCTTGAAATCCATCTTCCCGCAGCCCCTGGGGCAATACAGTACATCCAGTTCAGCCATCTGGCTCAGGTGTTGCTTGCAGAACAACATGCCTTCCATTGCGCGATTCGAGCAGCGTCTTCCAGCCCCGGCATCTCCCAAGCACATCCTAGCCGAAATGTCCTGGTGCTGGTGTTCCTTGCAGTACTCCGAATTGTACATGATGTGCTTCGAACAAGCCGAACCGTCGTCCCTGAGCCCCTTGCATCTGGTCATTCATCCACCCGGTTTGGTTCCGTCAGCGAGCCTAATGCATTTAGCAGGTATCCCGCCCCAGACCTCCCCAGGGGGTATTTCAGTCCACTTCGGCACGACTGCTCTGGAAGCCACCACTGCACCCTCTCCAATCGTGCATCCCGGCTGGACTATGGAACCAGTCCCAATCAGTGCGCCATCGCCAATCACAACGGGCGCCATCACCAACTCCCCCTTCTCCGTGAGATGTGCATTAATTGTCGCGTAGCCGCCAATCACCACCCTGTCCCCTATTGTGACAGACCCCGCGTCATTCACGTTGGGCGAGTTGATCTGCGCGCCCCTCCCTATTTTTGCTCCTGATAGCCTGTAGTACAGGTTTCCGATGAACGATGGGACCAGGTGCGGGAGGAAGAAGAGGGCTATCTTGTGGAAAACCATGGACCACGCCCACTGAATTGTCAGAAACGACTCCAAGGGGTATCTTCCGGGATCTAACCTGGGCCGTAGAAGCCCACCCAGGAAACCGCAAAGAATGACCAGGGTGATCCCCCAGACAACTATCGACAATCCAAGGGAGATGCCGGTTGCGAGGTGGTCAACCCAGTACTCACCATTCGACAGGTAATCCTGAAGCTCCGTGAAAAGTGAGATTGCAGGTACTGCGGCTATCCCCACAATGCAAGCTAGGAATGGTACTATCAGCAGGGTCAGGACGTTCTGAACTATCGTGAATGAGACCTTCATCACTCTTCCTCCGTACCAACTAATCCTGCTTCCCGATCCACTTGGTTTGCTACCTTTATGCCCTCATCGACGTCAACAACGAAGAAGAAGCCCATGCCAATCAGTATCGGAATAACCACGCTGAGAAGCCCCATCCTGCTATCCATGGAGGCCGCGACAACAGCATAAACGATCGGACCTAGTACCGAGACGGCCTTACCAATGAAGGCGAAGAACCCGAAGAACTCAGTCGTCTTGGAGGCGGGTATTAGCATGCTGAAGAGGCTTCTTGAGAGGGCCCCTGCAACCCCCATCACCATCCCAAAGGACATTCCCAGGATTATCCATTGTTTGTTAATCCCAAGTCCAGCGGGCTCCCAAAGGTTGTCCCTGAGGAAATTCGGCCACCAGTCTATGGGGCCGCCTTCGATCACAGTCGGGTGTTCGTCCCCCACTGAGGACTCACCACCCAAATCTCCCCCGAGGAATGAGAATGAGAATCTGTGACTGGTCATTACCGACATTCCGGATGAGAGATCCGTGGCCTCCTCTATATTCAGAAGAGTACGCTCATCGCCTCCCGACTTGAGATAATACAGGAAGGCGGTTCGGAACTCCTCATCCCCCTCTCCCGACTCACTGACCCAACCATCAACCCCCCTGTCGTACAAGGTGGAAAGACGGTACGCCCCCTCATCTTCGTCCCAGTCGTACTGGAAGTCATACCTCTCGTGATCATCTCCGAGCTCCAGAGGGGCGAACCCAACACCAAGTACAGAGATGACGCAGAAAATTGTAAGTGCGGCCCCCAGAATGTTCTTGTTGCTGTATTTGCTAGCTAACTTACCTCCAATTATGGTCATCGGAATCGCAGCTATGTTGGCCGAGAGAAGAAGAACGAAGTTCATGCTGATGTCAATCCTGAGAACTGAATCCGCATAAGCCGCTGCAAGCCCACCTATGGCGTTGATACCGTCGTAGAAGAGAAGATATCCAATCATGAATAGAGTCAGAATCCTGTACCTCCTGATCTCGGAGAATGTATTCCTGATCTCTCTGATCCCATCGATCACCGCCTCTCCGAAAGAGGCATACTCGGTCGGGTTCGGTATCTCTGGTTCAGGAGTGTGCCTGAAGATAGGAAACGAGAACCCCAGCCACCAGAGAGCGCTAGTCACGAAAACGAAAGACTGGACAAAGGGATCATTGAATCCTAGCTTTAGGCCAACAATTAGATGGATGGTGAGAAGGGAAGAGCCTCCGAGGAAACCGTATGCATAACCCCAACTCGATATGTGATCCATCAGCCTCTTGTCACCTAGGTACGGAAGGAATGCTGAGTATATTGCATGCCCCCCAGCAAAACCTATGTTACCCATGATTAGGCAAATTGCTAGGAACTTGTACGATGAGCCATCATCCATGTGGGGGGCCAATCCCATTAGCCCCGTGAATAGTATGCCTACGATTGTGTAAATCTTCAGTATCCTCTTTTTTATTGGCATCCTGTCAGCAATGGCACCTAGGATAGGGCTGACTATAGCAACAAAGACACTCGACACTCCAAGAACCACTGCATAGAAGCTGTCCCCGGTGAAGGTCATCCCAGCATAGTCAGCACTCCCCCCATTCGCTAGATTGAACATATTCGAGAGGAGAGTCGGCACCACTACGGTGATGACAGTTAACGCGAAAGCCTGGTTCGCCCAATCGAACCAGTACCAACCTTGGAGAGCCTTCTTGGAGTCAGGATCCATTTCTCTCAGAAGCTGAGCAACAATATCTGAGTTGCCCACTCCCGCATTCGGATTGCCAGACACGTGCTTCGGACATGTTATCGAGTCTTTAGTGTCGCCCAAGAATTAGCGATTAGTCCGCCTACGAAACTGTCGCCAATCTCAATAAGAACCCCCTCGGGGGGTGTCCATGGGTCAGGCTTGCGGGCTGATGGGCGATGGCTCCAAGTCAGTCAAGGTTCACCATCTGGTGAAGGCACCTGAGAACACCCCTGAATCGGTGTCCATAAGGGAGTCTTGGGATGCTAGCAAGCCTGTCACGGTCTACAAAACCCCCGAGAATCTTCCCGACGGCACCCCTTGTCAGGCAGTTACAGTAATTCTCAGAACCAAGGGTTGTGCGTGGTGGTGGAAATCGGGTTGCACTTTCTGCGGTTACTTCAACGACGTTAGGGACGACGTAACTTCAGAGGACATGTTCAACCAATGGGAGGAGGCAAAGCGCCGCACCAACAACTTCGAAGGTTGTCAAATGATCAAGATTTACACATCCGGGACATTTTTCGAGGACAGGGAGAACCCCCCTGAGTGGCAAGAAGCAGTACTAAGGGAGACACACGAAATGGACCTCCATCTGGTAATCGAGGCACAGGCTCAGATGTGTACTCCCGAGAAACTTGCTTGGGTTGCTGAGAGGCACCCCGGGTGCACGGTAGCAATAGGGCTCGAGGCATATGACGACACAGTACTCCGATTCCATGCTAACAAAGGATTCTCAACTAAGCAATGGAACAGAGCAGTCGAATCATTGAGGAATAACGGACTAAGGGTGAAGACATATCTTCTATTCAAACCCCCATTCATGTCTGAGGCAGATGCCCTCCTCCACACTTCAAAATGGATATCCGAGGTCGCCCCCCTCTCGGATGAGGTGTCAATCAACCCAATGAACATCCAGAAGAGAACAATAGTCGACAGGCTGTTCAGGAACAGGGAGTACAGGCCACCTTGGCTTTGGTCGCTGGTTGAGATGATCGCCGTTTCTCACGACTCGATTTCAGAGGCGGACTGCAGAGTCATCGTACACCCCACTGCAGGTGGTAAAATCCGTGGCTCCCACAATTGCGGCAAGTGCGATTCAGATGTTGTCGCAGCCATAGAGAGATACTCGGTTTCAGGAAAAATGGAGGAATTCAATGGGCTGGATTGCGAATGCAAATCATCCTGGCACTCAGAGCTAATCTCCGACAGCAGCCTGCCAACTCCGCTCGGCTCTGGCAGTGACAGAAGGGGAAACAGGATAGACGCACTTAGGGCGCCATAAGTACGAGGGACTACGTCCCTCGCCCAATGCTTAAGGGTCAATCTCTGCTGGTTCGGCCCGCTCCTGCAGCTCGTAGCGAGGTGATTCCCAATGTCAGACCAAGGCCCCAGCCAAATCTCAGAGTTCATTCAAGGGGAGAAAGAGCCTGAGTCTTCCTCGGTCGTTTTAGTGCTCGGAGTGGTTTCAGCGCTCTCATTCCTCGTACTCTATGGGGTTCTTTACCCAGGGAGAGAGATGCCAGTGGTGTCCGAGCTTCTGCCTATGTTTGAGGGAGTATTCGACTCCGGCATCTGGTTCTTCCTTCTAGGTGCGATGCTTGGAGTATTCGCCATCATCGGCACGATGCTAACAGAGGCGACCAGCGAGTGAGGTGATACCATGAATGCAATTATTCCAACTCTGGCGATATTTTGGTTGTTGATGATCATCTCATTCATCCTGATGAAGAGGGGCCTGTCGATATTCAACGATGTGGCCAAAGGAATGGGCATGTTCATGCTTGAGAAAGCACTCGGACCCGCAATCGACTTTGTTCAAGGCAAGCCGGGCTCAGCATCCAGAACCTGGATAATGCACGGCATGATATGGACAATGGTAGCATCGATTCTCACCTTCGAGGGCCTCTGGCTATCCCACGACCCAACCGCACTACACAGCCTAGGCGCATGGGGGTACTCGCCCGACTCCCAGGAACTCCTCTACGCAGGCAGGTTTGCAGGGGTTTTCGGCGCAGCAGCGATGATGATTATCGGGGCTGGACTTCACGTCATCCCAGCCCTCTCGGGTACGAACCTCGCCAGCGAGTCAAACGCAACACTAGTTTCTGGGCTCTGGACCCTCTCAGTATTGATCTTGGTCATTGGCGCCCACTCAAAGGAGATTCTCGGAGTTGACGTAATGGTCATCGGAACAGCATTGCAGTCTCTGGCCTTGCTGGCAATCATCATGAATCAATTACTGACCATTTCCAATGCTACACGACCTATCGCAGTTCCAGGATGGCTAATCATCTTCGGGCTAATCGGGGATCCCATTGCCGTTTTGTCGGTAATCCTAAGCGGCGCATATGAAACCGGCGTCGGACAGTGGCTAGTGTACCACATGATTGGAGGAACGTTCCTCTTCTGCGGAATAGCCGGTGTCTCGCTCTACGCCTCGAGCATGGCGAGCGGCAATCCCTTGTGGTCGAGGACCCTCGTCGGATTCACTCTCTTCGGCGCTCTAATCGCGATAAACCCCCTTGGATCAACAGACACGACAATGGCTGCCGATATGCTTGGACTCCAGGCATCAGAAATCAGCTCCTCCACACAGGATCACATTTCCGGGTCATTCCTAATGGCACTCGCGGCAATCCCAATCATTGCCTACAGCTCAAATCTATTGGTCACTCTCAGAGGCAAGGACGCCTTCGTCGAAAATGCAGACTCCCCCGGAATCGCAGAGATGAACATGGGTGCCTTGCTGCTGGTGCCAATAGCCATAGGGGCTCTTTTTGTTCAGACCGATGCTCTTGGTGGCGTTGGCGAGCTATCGGCGATATCAGAGACACTCGACCTCCTTGGTTTGTGGGCGGTTTTGATACCCCTGTCTCTTGGCACATCTCTCTATGTCCTTCCGCAGGTTAGTGGTAGGAAGGTCTTGTCAGTCAGCCGTTCGAGAGCAGCATTCTGGCTTATGTCGGGCGGTGCCATTGCCGGACTCACATTTACAATAATGGCCGACCTCAATGACATGGCTCTGGTGGAGGCTCTCGCAGAAAACCCATCCTCGATAACTGAGGAACTGAGGATACTTGGCTCCGTGACTTTCTATGGTACTGTCTTGGGGTCAATTTTCCACTGCACCAACGTCATAAGCGGCCAATTCAGAGGGGAGAAGTTAGCCGAAGAAGTCGAATCTTCAACAACCCTTTCACCTCACACATACGAGCTGGCATCCTCCACTTCCGTCAGGAGGATCCTAGCAAGTGGAGCCACACTGGACACCGAGGTAACCCCAGTTTCACAAAGCGAAGAGTCCGGCTCGGCAACAGAGCTCTGACACCGTCAACTTGAGGGAATACGACCTCTGCTGAGATATGGGGATGACATGCGGATTGGCCTAGTTGGAAAGCCGAACGTCGGCAAATCAACTATGTTTTCAGCCCTGACTGAGTCGCTCGTCGAAATCGCAAATTATCCTTTCACCACTATAGATCCGAATGTGGGAGTCGCTTGGCTCCCGCTTCCTGATAGCTGCGCCTGCAAGGAACTGCGGTCCAAGAAGGAGGGCGCAGGCAGACTTGATGCACCATCCCCGGATGACCCAAGGTTGGGTAGTATTTGCGTCCCTAACACAGGCAGATGCAGTAATCACACAAGACTAGTCCCAGTAACACTGATTGATGTAGCAGGACTAGTCCCAGGGGCACACGAAGGAAGAGGCAGGGGAAACCAGTTCCTCTCAGACTTGGCTAGGTGCGATGCCCTGATTCAGGTCATCGACGTTTCGGGCTCCACGGATATGGAAGGGAATCCCGTTGGTTCGGGCGGCTCGGCTCCAATCGAGGAGCACAAATTCCTCCTAGAAGAGATAGAATGTTGGATTATTGGGATATTGGATGCTGGTTGGCACAGAGGAACCAGGAGGGTTCAGGCAGAGGGTGACAAAGCGCTATCGAATTACATCCTGGAACAACTAACTGGAATAGGGGCCAAAGAAAGACACGTCTCCCAAGCAATTTCTGAAGTAATTTCCAAACATCCGGGGGCAGGCCCGCCATGGGAGTGGAAGTCAGAACACCTCTCCACACTCGCTTCTTCCATCAGGAACGACTTATTTCCAATCTCCATAGCAGCCAACAAAGCGGACAGAGCCGTCGAAGGATCCTTGGAAGAGCTATCTCTGATGGTTAACGAGGCAGGGGGCTCACTGGTCCTAACAAGCGCGGAAGCGGAGCTGGCATTGAGAAGGGCATCGATAGCCGGACTGATTAGTAACAACCCAGGAGAGCCGTTTTTCGAGATCACCGAAAAGGGAAAGACGGATTTGACAGAGAAACAGGAGAAGGCCCTGAAATCGATAGCCCAGTCTCTTGAGGAGTGGCAAGGAGGCGGCCTGATCGGATTATTGAGCGAGGTAGTTTTTGGAAAGCTGTCCAGAAGGGTAGCATACCCCGTCCAGGATGAGACGCATTGGACAGATGGAGATGGAAATGTACTTCCCGACGCGCTCCTTATTTCAGAGGGCACCACAGCCAAGGGATTGGCCTATGAGGTACACTCCGATCTGGGTGACGGATTCATCAGAGCCGTTGATGCGAGGAGCTCAAGGGTGATAGGAGCAGATTACGAGGTCCAAGATGGAGACATAATCAGCATCTACTCCAAGACTTGATCACGTTCCCACTTCTACTGCAGGTCGAATGACCAACTCGTAGGTCATCGCAGTCCATGTGATCTCGTACTCCTCATCCGAGTCGACTATTGACCCCAGCGGGGAGGGCGGCGAGCTGATATCGGCAGTAATCGTGGCAGCCCAAGTTCCTCTGCCTAGGCCACCATCATTCCAAATCGCCCTAATCGCCGACTCGCTAATTCCTGAGGCGGTGTAATTCGCTCCAGAATAGTTCGCTGTCACATCCCACCTGAGGGTGAATCCAGAATCCCCTCCGGAGCACATTCCATCCCCACTTTGGTCCTCAAAATCACCGATAGCGCCACTAACATCACTGGTTCCCTCCGCACTATCGGTGAAACCAGGCCCCGGATCGTCATTATCATCGCAGTCTACATCCAACTCGATGTAGCCGATGTTCATCTCCGAGGCGACATCGAAGAAGGTGTCGTGAGTATCACCGTCCCCCATAACCTGAGCCTCCTGCAGCACTATCGGAGTCTCGACGAAGCCCACTTCCCAGTCTCCAGAGCTACCGGAGCCGCCGGAAACCATCCCTTCATCGACCAATGGCATCCAAGCAAAATAAGCAGGAAAAAGAATCAGAAAAGCAACGCTACCTGCGAACATACCAATTTTTCTCGGCGTGTCGAAGAGGTCTTGAATCTCCATTTCCCTCAAACTCCGGTCAACGCCCTCTCTTTCAAGTCCTCTATCACCGGTT
The DNA here is from genome assembly GCA_002504435.1 of Euryarchaeota archaeon UBA438. GTDB lineage: Archaea > Thermoplasmatota > Poseidoniia > Poseidoniales > Thalassarchaeaceae > MGIIb-O5. The sequence continues at coordinate 611 of DAQP01000013.1, read as the reverse complement.
TGCTCAAGAACCAATTACTCTACTTGGGAAGAACCTGTCCAAGATGAGATTTCAATCCCCTCTTTCCTGAAAAGAGCCCTTGATCTTCGGAACTCAGGAATGAAGTAACCAATCACTGAACGCTCCCAGAATGTCCATTTCCATGGGCATCTTGGGAGCAATGAGCACCACTCTCTGAGAAAATTTCTCCATTCTTCAGACCCAATGCTATCTGGAATGTCAAAGGAAACCATAGACACACTGCCAGCTGAACCTGGCACGAAACTCCAGGATCTGAGAGATAGCCCATCAACCTCCTCCTCGTCGACGATCATTCCCAGAACCCTTGCAGATCTGGTTAGTGGCATTATTATCGCCCAGCGATTCACCACACGAGTCTCCTCAACTCTGTACATCTCCCAACCCCGGGATTCACAAACGGTTCTGAATGACCTCAAAGCATCCGCGGGAGTGATTGAGACCGGTATCTCAAGAACTCGGAGTGAAACCATATGGCTTCGCCTATAGGCTACCGCCCATAGCGCCTTCGCGACTCTGATTCAACTGGCACTTCACCCGAAGAGCGAGCCGAGGCCCTCGAAGCCACCACCATCGTCCTCTGGCTCTTCCTC
>DAQP01000050.1:6746-11970 GCA_002504435.1 Euryarchaeota archaeon UBA438 | reverse complement strand
GGATTCATCGCCCGTAGAGGAGGAAGTTTTTGTTGAGTCGTCAGTAGCAATCCCATTGGATGAGCTTATTGATACCGCTAGAGAGATGCTGCGAAATGGTGATGCGCAGGGGGCTTTGGATTTAGTAAAACCAAGGTTGCAGAGTGATGGCTCTGATGTGCCTGGGCTATGGTCGATATGTGGTACATGCCTATCCATGGTTGGGAATGAAGTCGAGGCGATACAGGCCTTGGAGTATTCAATTTCTATCGGTGATGATACAGCAAAGACTCACTACAATCTTGCACAGCTTCTGAGGAGAAATGGCAGGAAGGTCGATGCAATGCAATCACTAGCTAACGCATTACTTTCCGATGCAGAGCATGTCAACAGCCTGATTGCACTCGGTGAAATGAGGCTTGAGGCTGGAAATTCTGACGAGGCCCTGTCGATATGGAGAAGGGCATTGGAATATGATCCGGATAACACAATTTCCGATAGAATATCGGATTTGGAGCCGCAGAGTGGGGATGAAGAGTCAGTAATCGAACTACGTGAGGAAACTCCAGAGGAGGAGGTGATTGATGCAGATGAGGAAATTGTTTCCATCGAAGACACGATGGCAAATAGAATATCAATTGCAAGAGAAATGTCAGAATCCGGGGAACATGTAAGTGCAGTAAATGCGTGGAAACTATTACTCGAGGAGGACAGGGGCTCATCAGAAATATGGAGTGGTATGGCTGACGCTCTTTCAGCGGCAGGGCACGCAGATAGGGCATTCCAGTGTAGGCAGAGGGCTAAAGCGATCGAGGATGCCAAGTCCAGAGATGAAGAGATCATAATCGAAGAAGGGGAGATAGACCTGATTACTGCAGGCGAGGAAGCTCAAGAGCGCCTGGATAATATCGAGCCTACAGAAAATGAGGATGTGAACATCTCAATTGAGTGGTACAATAGAGGCGTCACTCTTCTGGGGGAGGAGCAGGCCATTGAGGCTCTGAATTGCTTTGAGAAGGCAATTGGCGGTGCACCTAGGGAAGAGATGTCCCTACGAGTAAAGGCACAGGGAGGCAGGGGTCATGCACTATACCAGCTTGGCAGGTATGGGGACAGTATCAGGTCATACCATACTGCCATATCGATGGATCCAAGCGGTGTGACTGCTAGAATGCTATACAATATGGGTTCATCATACGCAGCTTTGGAGCTGTTCGAGGATGCGATCAAGTGCTTCTCTCAATCACTTGAAAGGGGATTGGATGATGATGATAACGACCTATGCAGGAAGCAGATTAGTAGATGCAAAATCCTCGCAAAAGAGCAATCAAGAAGGGATTCTAGTCAGTAGATATCCTTCTTGGAGAGCTATATATTGTCAAAGATCCCCTCTTGGCGAATCCGACAAGAGTCAGTCCATGTTCCCTCGACATCTCAACTGCTAGGGAGCTGGGTGCACCGACAGCCACCATGATGGAAAAACCGGCCCTTATCGCCTTATGCACGAGTTCGAACGAGGCTCTTCCAGAAACAATGAGAATCATGCCCCTAGCCGGCAGTTGGTTTGAGCTGATGAGGTGGCCAACTAGCTTGTCTAGAGCGTTGTGCCTCCCAACGTCCTCTTCGAGGTGCAGTATTTCTCCATTTTCTGATGCTACTGCCGATGCGTGTGACCCTCCTGTGGACCTGAATAGGGGCTGGACGCTCCTTAGTTCATTCAGGGAGGCCTCGATTTCAGTCAACGATACTATAGGGCCTTCTTCCAGCCTTGGTCCGTGAACGTGAAGCATATTAGAAATGGAATCCTTGCCACATACACCGCATGATGATGTGATAGTGGAAATTCTATGGTAGTCGTTTAGAAGTCCATTATCCACATCACTGCATACGACATCGACCGAGTCGGATGAAACCTGGATGTCGATTACATCTGAAATTCCATTGATGAGCCCTTCTGAGTATAGGAAGCCTAGGGCCAATTCTCTATCCCTTCCAGGGGTTCGCATTGTTATGCCTAGAGATCTAGATTCGTCATCACAGCAAATGTTGATGTTGATGGGAGACTCTACGGCTACGACGTCACCTGTTCTTTCGGAACCCTGATGGTTCAGCTTGGAGACATCGAACTCCTTCTCAGTACTGACCATGGTCTGACATTGTGTCTGAGTATTCATAGATGGCGGATGAGCAGTCAAAACTATTCAAATACCAGCTGCCATAGGGAGTATCATGGCACATGACGGATGTGAGGGGGTGTCCCTTCCAGTTGTTTCGTCCCTAAAGCGTGAAAATATCGATGATATCGAAATTAACCTCTCTGATGCAGCAATTACGGCACTTAAGGCGTCGATGAAGGGGGATGAGGATTCACATGTCCTCGTTGTTAGTGCGCAAGATGGTGGATGCTCGGGTTACATGTATGACATGGCCATCATAGAGGACCCGGATGATGATGGCTACCTGAGAGTCGAGGTTAGCGACATGACGATTTTAGTGCACAACAGGGATAGCTCCCTGCTAAATGGGATAAATATTGACTTCAAGGACTCCCTAATGGGCGGTGGTTTTCAGATTGAGAATCCTAACGCAGACAGATCATGTGGATGCGGGCAGTCGTTCGGCTAGACTATACTGTCTGATCTGGACCTTGGGTGAATTCGATCTCTTCACCATTCTCAACCCATTCCTCCAGCTTCATCAGAGGGGAGATCCTGAGAGTGCCTAGATGCCTAGTGAATAGGTAAACCATGGGGTCGTACTCCCCGACAACTTGGTTCTGGAATGTTTTCCTAACTACGTCGCTCCTGGAAACAAAGAAAGCGTACTCCACGGCTACGCCGATTATGGTAGCAGTGTAGAGTACTAGAAGGACGCTCGTGGAGAATACCACTGGATCACCAAGCAGATCCCCTGACCTCAACTTACTTCCGTAAATTAGCTGACGAGAAAGTAGGAAAATCAGGCCTATTCCAACTGATGGCCCTAGGGCGTCATCGACTAGAGAGTGCATCGGGATTAGCCTTCTTTTGGTGGGATCAGCGAAAACTAATGAGTTGAGCGTGGCTGCTCGGATCACCGAGATTACCGAAACGAGGAATATGTAAAACCCGGCACTTACCAGAAGAACCTCTGATGGGCTCAATGGCAAATATAGGACAATGAGGTAGGCGAAGATTCCCAGGAAAACAGTGATTGGCATTCTGTGGGCGGACTCTAATACCTTGTTCAATGTCCCAGCACCATCGTCTAGTGGAGGAATTCCAATAATCTCCCAGCGGGTCACCCTGCGAATGAGGCCAGCCACCTTGAGGAGAATCTTCTTGTCGATAAGAATCCATTCAATGGGCCTGAATAGCAATGACAGAATGACAGAAACAGGAAGCGCGAAAAGGCCCAACAAGGGAGAAAATACCAATGCCGGCAGTAGAAGAAAGTGCTGAGCACCTAGTGGCCTCAAAAGATCTGACTCAATTCTAGACTTTCGTTCGTCGTCAATAAGCAATCTTCTTGCCTCTGAGTCTAGCTCGGTCCTGTATCTCCTAATTGGAATACCCGAGTCCAGAACCCTCCTTACCTTCTCACGATAGTGCTCATGCTCAGGCTCCATCCCGACCCACCACTTCCACCCAAATCTCAAGGGCAAGGAAAGTAGAAGTGGCAGAAATAGGATCAGGACCCCAGTTGCCATTCCCTCAATGGGTTCAGTCACAACCGTTGCTTATGCGGGGAGGATTAGAATGAACCGGTCGAAGTTGGCATGGGGTGGTAGAACTGGGGGGGTAAACACTAATTTGCAGAGGCGCTATGGTAGTTAGCAGAAACCTGCGGCCAATCTACTACATTCCACCATGAGGCGATATAGTCGCCCCTCCCAGGTCCGAACTTCTTGTAGTAGGCGTGCTCCCATACATCGATCCCCAGTATTGGATGTCCGCTAGAGTCCATCAACGGATTGTCCTGATTCGGAGAGGAGCAAATGCAAAGCCCCCCATTGTTATCCACGCATAACCAGGCCCAGCCACTGCCAAACCTGGTCATTGCTGCGTTTGCAAACTCCTTCTGGAAAGATTCGAAGGAGCCGAACTTTTCGTCGATGGCTGATGCAAGCTCGCCATCGGGTTGACCCCCACCACTGGGGCACATAATACTCCAGAAGAGATTGTGATTCCAAAAACCGCCACCATTATTCCTGACTGCATTATTGTCCGAGTGTTTGGAGAGCAATTCTTCTATGCTGAGGCCGTCCATATCTGTCCCCTCTATGGCAGCATTGAGTTTTGATGTGTATCCAGCGTGATGCTTGCTGTGATGTATCTCCATTGTCAGGGCGTCTAGGTGTGGTTCGAGTGCGTCATATTCGTAATCTAGTTCGGGTAATTCAAATGGCATATTCATCCTCATGCTTACGGAGATGTGCAAGGGATATCAATTCTGCCATTGAAAATACGGAAAATCTTCATCGTATTCCTCACAATAGAGGGTTCATGGCGAGAATCGCTGTGACTGACGGTATAGACGAAAATGCTGCTGAATCACTTAGGAAGTTAGGCCATGATGTTGTAATTGGTCACCATGAGCCAGCCTCCCTGTCATCCGGATCTTTGGCTGATTTTGACATTGTTGTAATCAGAAGTGCTACTAAGATGGGAGAAGGTGCAATTTCTGCGAATTCTGGCGAAGGCGGCTCCCTCCGGATGATCATTAGAGCAGGGGTAGGTGTGGACAATATCGACATAGACGCAGCTACGTCCAACGGAGTGACTGTCTGCAATACCCCCGGCGCATCGACAAATGCGGTAGTTGAGCTAACCATTGGCCATCTACTCTCTTCTGTGAGGAATATCGTACGTTCAGACAGGATGCTAAGAGGTGGCGTATGGGCGAAGAAGCAAATGAGGGGTAGTGAGCTTAGGGGTAAGAATCTGGGTTTGATCGGATATGGGAGGATAGCCAGGGGAGTTGCGGACATTGCAAGGGGGCTCGGAATGAGGATTCATGCATATGATCCATACATTAGTGCCGAGAGCCACGATGGCGACTATGTTTTACATCACGATGTCGACTCATTATTCAAGGAGTGTACCCATATTTCTGTTCATTGTTTCCTATCCGATGAGACAAAGCACATGGTGGATTTGAGGAGGGTCTCTATGATGCCCAAGATTGGGGCAGATGGCATAGAATGCGGAAACCACATTGTCAATTGTGCTAGAGGGGGTATTATCCATGAAAGTGACATAAGGAA
>DAQP01000050.1:0-6372 GCA_002504435.1 Euryarchaeota archaeon UBA438 | reverse complement strand
GCTACAGGAAACGAGTTGCTCGACCAAGATAGTTTCTCATCCACGCCCCACATAGGAGCATCTACTAAGGAGGCTCAGGCGAGAATTGGAAGTGAAATCATCTCGATAGTGGGTGATTTTGAGTCTGGCAATATTCCGCCATCGAAGTTGAACTGACTACTCCAATCTATGCATGCTAGATAGTGGCTTCGACATTAGGCTGAGATCTGTTGGAACTGCGATTCCCGAGATTGGGGACTTCAGGGAAAGCCCACCTTCCTTCTTTGCCTTCCATACCATGGAGTTGAAATCCATGATTTTCGGGGTCAAATCTGTCAAATCTCCGTAATCGCTTGGAGACTCAAATTCAGCAGAGCTTGGGAAGTCTCTGATGTCAACAGCGCTTGTTCCGTAAATCTGTGTTGAGAGGTAATGTGTGAAGAAGGGACAGATTGGAGAGAAGACTGTGAGCAGATCCCTCACAATCCTGTGAAGTGTCCATTCAGCAGATTTATCCCCCTCATATAGCCTAGATTTCGACATCTCCAGCCAATGCCCGGGAAAGACCCCTGTCCAGAAGCCCTTGATTGCCTGGGCGGCATTATAGATATCCAACTCGGACCACGCACCTGAAACCCTAGTCATTACCTTGTTGAACTCGGATAAAATCCAAAGGTCCTCGATATTCAATCCATCTGGTGCAGACTCTAGATCCTCGGGGACTTCGAATTGACTGGCGAACCTAGCCACATTGAACATCTTGGTCAGGACTCCGTAATACTTGGACTCAATTTCTTCGGGGTTGATGTGGAAATCGTCTCCAACCTGTGCATCACATGCCTTCCATAGTCGGAAGCATTCACTGCCGATCTTATTGGCCTTCAGACTAACCTGCTTGCCCTCAGGCCCCCTGATCTTCCATGAGCCGGTTCTCCCGCCAGCACCGCATTCCAGTACGGAGTCTGCATCAATCCCATTCCCGAGGGACTTGGACATCTTCCTTCCCCATGGATCCATGCCGAGGCCATCAACCCAGATATTCTCAAAACCAGGCTTATCGAGAAGTAGGGCGCTCTTGAGCAGAGTGTAGTAAAGCCACGTCCTTACGATTTCTTTTCCCTGGGGCCTGATTGATGTTGGGAACGCTCGCTGGAACATTTCTGGGTCACTAATGTAGCCCGACACGTAGAGGTTTGAGTTTGATGAGTCCATCCATGTATCGAAGACCTTCTCTTCCCCGTAAATGGAGCCTAATGATTCGACTAGGTCATCGTAGCTTCCCAATAGCTCCCTAGTGGACCTATCTAGAACCTCGGATCCAGGTGGTGGCGAGTCCCTCCATGGCTGTACGTACGTGCCGTGTGGAGGTACAACGACCTTCGTGCCGTCATCTGAATACCAAATGGGAACCTCGGTGTGGTACCATCTCCTCCTACTTATGGGCCAGTCGATCGAGATTCCGTCCATCCAATCGTGCAGGAACTGCCTGTTTCTCTCGGGTATGAAAACGGATTCGTCTGACAGTTCCCTCAATCTACCTAGGATGTGTGTCTGCCTGACATACCACTCCTTCAGGAGGATAATTTCCACTGGGTTTCCACCCCTCTCGCTTACTGGGACCTCCTGCATTCTCTTGTTCGCAGATTCTAGGCGTCCCGTATCTGAGAGGATTTGTATCGCCGCGTTCCTCGCATCTTCGGCCATCATTCCCTCGAGTGGGCCTGCAATATCCGTGAGTTTTCCCTCGAGATCGATTGCAACGAATGGCTTTAGCCCCAGTTCCCTGAATACAGAAACGTCGTTTTGGTCGCCAAATGAGCATACCATAAGCACGCCACTACCGAAATCGGATTTCACAGAAGGGTGCGTCATAATCTGGACTTTGCTCTCACGCCCCTCAACGGGAAGTGGCAGGGCTACTTTCTTCCCCACTAGGTGCTTGTACCTCTCGTCATCGGGATGAACGACAACGACTCCACAGGCGCAGATCAGTTCGGGCCTAGTGGTTGAAATTATCACGTCATCTCCATCATCTGTAGTCCACCTGACATCGCAAAGAAGGGTCTCCCTAGAGACCCTCTGCACCTCGGCATCTGCAATGGTGGTTCCCTCGACAGGATCGTAAATATTCGGTCTGAGATCCTCGACAATATCCCCTCTTCTGAAAAGATCCACGAATATCGACTGGGTCACTGCACGGTAGTCTGGGGCATCTGTGAGGTACTCATTTGAATAGTCGCATGAAAGGCCCACTCTCTTCGCGGTGCTCCTCATCGCTTGTGTGTACTCTTCGATTGTTTCTGAGCATAGCTCGAGGAACTCACCCCTCTCATATGTCCTCATCTTCCTGCCCGTTTTTTTCTCGACTGTAAATTCAATGTTGATGCCATTCCTATCGACACCCCATGGGAAGTACACCTCCTTACCCATGAGCCTCTGACTCCTTGCAATAACGTCAATCATGCTATACTGAGCAACTGCACCGATATGCCAAGTCCCACTTGGATAAGGTGGTGGAGTATCAATTACGAATAGCTCCCTGTCACTCTTGGGATTAAATGAGTACCTATCATTGAAAGAAGGTCCGAAGTGGTCCTCTTGGATCCTCTTCTCGAGGTCTATTGTCCACCTCTTGTCCCGTATAGTTGGGTCCCCCACTAAAACTCCTCGCGAACATTCCTGAGTACTCCCGTTCTTGACTGTTCCCGCCTTCGGCGGGCATGTTCTAACCGCATTCAATGCGATAAGAGTGGCGAGGGGTTGAAGTCCCCTCGTCTGTCAGCAAACTCCGAATAAGATGGACGAAGGAAGTGAAGGGGGTAGATTCAGCGCCTCCGCAATAGCCGAAAGTGTCTCGAAAAGAGTCCGAGAAAAGACCGATTCTTTTCGATCGGCAGTTTCTGATATTGACTCTGAATCGGTTTCAAAGGCCATTAGGAGAGCGCCTGTTTCAATAAAGCGGAATCTTTTGGATTCAACAGTTACGGACATCATTACCAAGGTTCCTGCTGTCACCGTAGTTTTGTGCCTGGCCGTTACAGGATTTTTCTCTATCCATTCGGGAATCAATGACTGTAGGGATGGGTACAATCCGGACTGGTGCAGTGATGAGGGTGCACTCAATGTGAATGGAGACATGGCAATATATCTCCCACAGGGTTCAGAGGTACAAGCTCAGATTGAGGATGTAGAGCAGGATTGGACAACTAATGTGATGGTCGTATATGTGGAATCCAATACCACCGGAGTGGATAAGCTTCCAATACTATCGCAGCTGGACATAGTTGAAAATACGCTTAATACCCATAGGAACGACAAGGGAGCAGAAGATTTCGTCATCTACGTACTTTCTGTTTCGACGGTTGTAAAGGAAGTGAATTCCAGTGGTGGGAGGGTAATCAAAGCATTCTTCTCTGGTATTGCAGAGGCGACTGGGAATAGCGACGTGTCCCAATTAGTCAACGAAACTGTCGACGAGCAGGCTAATTTGATAGGAGACTACTCAATTCCCGACGAGCAAGAAAGAGTAGACCAAATCCTTGATGAAATGCCACAAAACGCTCTGGACAAACTCGTCAGAGACGTGGGTAAGAACCAGAATGAAACTGCTGGCTATTGGAATAGAGCTGTGATAATCATTGGAATAACTAGCCTGGTCGATATGGACGGGGATGGCGAGGACGACACAGGAGATTACATCGAGTTTGTTTCAAATGAGATCAACCGGATATCGATTGAGAACAATTGGGTATGTAGGGACGAGAATGGAAGGGAGCTAAACCCCGAGAAGAAGGAAAATGAAGATTATTGCGAAGACCAAAATTACCTAGACCTGCGGATGACCCTGACGGGGCCTGTTCCACTAACCAACGCAATTACAGAGGAGTCATTCAAACTATTCTGGGGTGTTTTCCCAGTAGGAGTAGTCCTCGTAGCATTCGGCCTTTTCATATTCCATTGCGATCTCCTACAGACTGGAAGAATCCGTCTAGTTCAGGGTATCAAGGTAGTAATTATCTCGGGACTACCGACATTATGCTCCGTTTGGATAACCCTAGGCATGATTGGATTAACCGACTATGAGGTTACAATGACAGTGATAATTGTTGGACCCATAGTTCTAGCTCTAGGTGTCTCATATGGGCTGCATATTACAAATAGATATGCAGAGTCCAAAGGCTCCCCCAGAGAAAAGATGGCAGAGGCACTGAGCTCGACGGGGCGGGCCGTATTACTTTCCGCACTTACTACTATCATTGGATTCATATCGCTGACACTAGTTCCAATGAAGCCCATTCAAACAATTGGATGGGCCCTATCTGGAGGAATCGTAGTTGTCTATCTGATGACTATGCTGATGGTTCCGAATCTGACAATGATGTTAGATCTGAAGAAGCCCTCTCATCCACCGCCGAAAATTTTCCAGGTTGCTGTAGAGACGCCAATCAAATGGACGAGGGTGACTCTGGCTATCTTCACCATAGCAATGCTAGTCTCCGCGGGCATTAACAGGCCCAATGTGGAAGAGAACATTGACCTACTGGAAATGGCCCCTGGTGGCGTCGATGCTGTGGATAAGATGGGGGTGTACTCCGACGAGTTCAATGCAGGCCAGCCTGGTTTCCTATTGATCACGGGCGATATCTCCGCAGATCCAAATCCCCTACCCAACGCAGAGGCCGAGCAGAGTGACCCCTATGCAAATCTTGAGGGTATTTCGCAGCTTGAAACAAAATGCAACTCCGTCGAAAATACGACTGCTGTATCCATTGTTTTCCTGATGAAGGCTATAGGGGTCGGGGTAAATGTCACCGGGACCCCGATATATGACTTGATCAACGGTACTGTTGGGGACGTTCTTCCAGAGCCAATAAGAGAAGTGTCCCAACTAATATTTGACAACGAGCAATCCGGAAACGTCTCATTCTGGAGTGCTATGAACTATCTCGACCTGCAGGACACGGGAGGAGTCCAAGCTCAGAATTTCCTAATCTACGTATTCTACAATAGCATGACAGATGAAATGAGGGGACTTTTCATGTCGTCAGACTTCAAGAGGAGCCTTATTTACATCGATATGCCATTCATGGATGTCAAGGCGACATCTGAAGCCGTTGAGTTAGTTGACGAGTATGCCTCGCAGGAAACGGATGGGGCAATAGATTCTACTCCCCTGATCGGTGTTGCTTCGATAACTATCGAGGTCAATAATCTGATAGTAGGCTCTCAATGGTCGTCCCTAGGGTTCGCACTACTATTCACGGTTCTGACCCTGGCCCTTGTATTCAGAGATGTGCGATATGCGATGCTGACGACTATGCCTGTAGGATTTACAGTAATGATGCAATGGTTGGCAATGGATGGATTGGACGTCCCACTATCCCTAGTTACTGTGATGATTGGCTCGATTCTTGTCGGTGTGGGCGTTGACTTCTCCATCCATATTGCAAATAGAATAAAGGAGCAAGGTGGGACAATTGAGGCCATACAGACCGCTTGCGCTAGTACGGGAATGAGCCTGTTTGAGGCGGTAACCGTAACCGCTTTTGGGATGACCTGTGCGTACCTGATTCCAATAGCTGCAATCAAACCATTCGTAACTACGATAATCATACTACTTCTTGTGGCGGCCATATCTGCCTTGATTTTGCTCCCTGCAATTTTTACGGCAATGATAAAGGCGAACATTGGTCTAACTGGTGGTGTAAACACAATGGTCAGGACGGCGGGGCTTCGCCGGGCAATAGCTAGAGACGAGGCTGATGTAATCGATGCTGCGATGGTCTTCGGCTCCTCAGATGACGCTTGGTGATACGACACGTTGATTCACCTAGCGAATAGTCGCGAGGCATGGCAGGGCTATGGCTGATGAAGAGTGAGCCCCATGTATATCCATGGGAACAGCTAGTAGAGGACAAGAAGACGCATTGGGATGGAGTGAGAAATTACCAAGCCCGCAATACTATGAGAGACTTGATGAAGAATGGGGACTTGGTATTGTTCTACCACTCTAATTGCAAACCGCCACATGTTGCTGGTGTAGCTAGAGTTTGTAGGGAGGGCTATCCTGACTTTACAGCTCAAGATCCTAGTTCAAAATATTTTGACCCGAAAGCAGCGCCTGACAACCCGAGATGGATGATGGTCGATATAGAGGCGGTAGCTGCTATGGCGGAAATCGTCACCCTTCCCGAGATGAGAGGGAACCCTGCATTGGAAGGGATGCCACTGTTAATGAAGGGGCAGAGGCTTTCAGTTCAGCCTGTCCCACAGAACTGCTTCGAGATTATATGTAAAATGGGAGGATTAGACGGTATCCCACGATAGTGGGCGTGTCCTCGGTGGACGTTCGTCACTGCTGGAGATAAGTCACCGATCTCCTCAGCCCCGTTA
>DAQP01000033.1:9289-12985 GCA_002504435.1 Euryarchaeota archaeon UBA438 | reverse complement strand
GTCATGTTCGTCCCCTCTGAGGCACTGATATCGGTCGCCTTTGAGGTCGATCCTGCCCTACATGCCGATGCGATGGACCGTGGCGTAGTCATCACCTCGCCCGCTTCCATGATTGCTCTTCTTCGTACCGCTGCACTCTATTGGCAACAGGTTCGCTTCGCCGAGGAGGCCAGGGACGTAGTTGAGGTTTCACGCGAGTTCTACAAGCGCATGGCCGTCTGGTCAGGACATTTCGCAGAGGTAGGCAAGCGACTAGACAAGGCGACCGAATTCTACAACAAGGCCGTAGGTTCGTGGGAGAGAAATGTGCTTCCGCAGGGCCGCCTACTAGAGGATCTTGATATTGCGACCAATCTGCCAAAAACTCTGGCCGAACCCGAGGCAGTCAGAGAAACTCTTCGTGAGCCCACCATACTGGGGTCTGAAGAGGAGGAATGATGGCCTTGGCCCTCCTCGATCGGGCATGGTCAAATGGCGGACCGGTAGTTATCACCCTGTAGTTGACCTTCCAGATGAGTACGAAGTAAGGGATTTCACGACTGGGGAATATACTCCATCTAATTTCGAATACGACATCGGGAGATACGACGAGTTACGACCGGGGATGTACAATACGGAGCTCTTCTCCGACGAGAGGTCGCTCCACATCGGGATAGACATTGGGGCGCCTGTAGGGACTCCCTGCATGGCTTTCGATGAGGGCGAGATATCTCACTTCGGGTACAATCCTGCTGACGGGGACTACGGATACGTGGTCATCACTAAGCACATTGTCGATGGGACTCAAATTTGGGCACTTTACGGGCATCTAGACTCGGAGTCCATCAAGGGCAAGGAAGTCGGTCAGAAAATTAGCAGAGGTGAGGTGATTTGCTGGATGGGAGATTGGCATGAGAACGGTGGCTGGGACCCTCACCTGCACTTCCAATTGTCCTACATTGAACCAGAAACACACGACATGCCGGGCGTTGTGAGGCCGGAAGACAGGTCACAGGCCCTGAGGGACTACCCCGACCCTAGGCTTGTACTAGGGCCCATCTACTGAACCTTTGAGAGGTGTGCCTTCAAGCCGACAATAGAGTCCATCTGAGAAGGGTCAACGCCATTCATCAAGGCGAGAGCAATGGATATCCAGTCAGTTACATGACTCGCATAAAGCATCCTTTCCAACAGGGAGTCTCCTTCGCACTCTATCCTCCAAACCACTGGGCCGGAAATCTGTTCCATCATCCAATCGATTCTAGACATGGTTCTAGGGTTAATCCCCTCACAGGAAAGTACCACGAGGGCTTGAGATTCAGCATTCGACGACATCCATGCTATGATCTCGTTGTGATTCATCTCCGGGACTTCAGTGGATCTAGCGAAGGAGTCGGAATTCTCATTCAATTGGCAGACGAACCGATATGCTGCGGGCCCTAGTTCTCCAGGGGAGATGATCCCTATTCCCCTTCCCGATAGCGTAGATGCGAGGTTTGCTGCCATTCCGTCTCCGCCTATCAAATCTGAATTAGCTGATATTGTTCTGAGCCTATCCATCATTGATTGTAGTTCTTCAGCAGGTGGTGCTGGAAGAAGTCCTAGTTTCCAACAGACCGCCAATTGGGTGCCGAAGATGTGGCCAAAGGCGGACCTTGGGGTCTGACCGCCTGGGACACTGATGCATACCGAGTCATCACTGCTCCCAAGAATATCCGATAGTTGGCCCCCTGAGGAGATGCCAATAACAGTCCCCCCGTTCTCAAGGGCTGTGACTGCCCCGTCGAGGGTCTCTTCTGTTTCACCAGAGTATGAGGTTGCTATGACTAGCCAGTCCGGGCCCCACCAGCTTGGCAGTCCATAGTCCGACCATGTGACAAATGGGAGCCCTCCATCCGAGTCGGCCAGGGAGCCGAGAAAGCCCCCTCCTGCACCGGACCCTCCCATGCCAATACAGAGCACTCCGCTCCAGTCGTTGTCCTCTCCTATCTGAATTTCAGAGTTTATGGCATTCTCCAAATCGTCAACAAAACTCCTGGTGAAGCCAGTCATGTCGCCGGAGTCCAGTTTGTCGATGAGGGATTGCATTTCTTCTGTATTCAACTAGATCCCCCCTTCGCGCCTACGGGAATTGCCAGCCACTCGCCTTCTATGAAACCAATGCGAATCTCTTCTGAATTACCATCGTCATCGTAGGGCAGGGCTACTGTGACGACTCGGAAATCCACGGGATCCATGACCTCAGCTGCGGAGCTGTCCCTGTTGAGTATGCCGACGACGTGTTGTTCTGAGAAGGAACAGGCTACTGAACTGGATTCCATGTCCCTCCACGAAAAACCAGCCCTTTCGAACATCTTCATTTTTCTCAGGATTGGGCCCTCCTTCTGCCAGCTCTCAACTAACCAACGGGAGCCTCGGAAGCTCACCACGTCTCCTATACCATACGCTGGCTTTCTATAGCTAAGAGTCAATCTAGAAACCTCAATTCCATCATTGGCTCCAATGACAGTAGAGGTCTCTTTTACAGTCCCTCCGAACTTCCTAACTAGGTCCCTCGCCCACCTCCTGGCCATTGCCTTGGAGCCGAGTTTCAAGTCCCATCCGCCAGTAACCTTGCCCTCTTCCGAAATGAAGAACATCGGATCGGGCTCCATCGAAGACAGCATCTCGTCCAATGTGGATCTTAACGACCCTAGCTCATCCTCCCCTAGCCTCCTTCCCGCGGACCTTAGTTGCATCACGGCCTCGAAATAAGATCCCGCCTTTCTCGTGCAAGTAGGGCAAACCGCATTGCTAGTCTGGAGAAGGACCGAATGGCTGTCATCGAATTCATGATTCTCAATCACGCCTTTCACATCGACGTGCAGCCTGGAGGTCCTCTCGTCTATATCCTCGACAGAGAAGCTTACCTCGACCTGCTTGGAACGGTCCTCGACGAGCAGCTTCTCCCTTATCCTTAGGTCGGCTAGATCGTCGCCCTCGATCTCGGTCCATCGGCCCCTTATCTCGATGAATCCGCACTTTGAACACCTGTCTTGCTGAATGCGCTCCGGCATTGTTGAGAGAGAGACTCTTGCTCTGAGGCAGGCCTCACAAAGCCTGTCGGAGGTCAATGGAGGGGGCGCCCCACAAACGATACAGAAAGCCCCGCTTGACATGTAATCCCCGATTAGGCGCCCCGACTTCCCGTTAGAAGGGTTCCCGATGGCTAATGAAGATGGAAAATAGGCAAATATCACTATTATTCATCTAACATTGAGTCGGATAGTCTCGAATCTAGTTCGGTTAGCCTATTCCTGATGTGGTTCACGTAATAGCCGACTAGGAAGGAAAGGACAGCGTATGCTGCAAACAATTCTACTTGCCCTGTCAATTGGCCACCTCCTCGTCGATTTCACGCAGGCGCTGCTCGAGCTTGGACTCCATTCTCTGCACCAAGTCGGTCAATATTGCCAGACCCACAAACAGAATCAGGAATGAAACGAAACCGATAACCAGGACGCTGAAAATCTGAGGATCTAGCCCCGATTCTTCCGTGTTTACTACGACAACACCGGGGTGCCTCTCTTGGTACCAAGTTGTTGCCATTGCCGTGATGGGGACTAGAGCAAATCCGAATAGCCCTATGGCGGCAAGGGTGTCCCTAGTGTCTTGGCCATCTGGTTGAGATCTCTTGGAGAGGACCAGGAAAAGGGCGACTGCGGTAAGTAATGCGAA
>DAQP01000033.1:0-8933 GCA_002504435.1 Euryarchaeota archaeon UBA438 | reverse complement strand
CCCCATATTGGCCCAGAGGTCACCACACCAAGGCCGAACAGGAGCCCCAGGTCCGATCCAGTTGAGACCCATCTCCAGCCCCAATCGGTCCTGTTCCTATACCACGAAATCGCGCCCACAAATAACATTGAGAAGGCCAAGAATGAGGACCATGCGAAAGGGACGTGCCAGTACAGTATTCGATAGGCCTCTGGCGCATTCCATGACTCAGGGTCGACCAAGGGGGCCCAGTATATCCCCAGGAGGAGGGTTGCCATAGCGCCTGTAATGCCGACGAAAGTCAGAGTGAATCCGACTTCCCTCTGCGAAGGCATGGGGTGTCCAAACCTATCAAGACCAAGAATGCTCTTCCCTAGTATTCTGGTAGGAAAACCGCTACAGCCCAAACCATGGCCGCCGTGAGGCTTGCAATGATGCAAGAGGAAAGCGGGCTTCCGATTTCCAAATCAAGGGACATCCCTGATGTCATAAGTACCGAAAGTGCGTCCATAAGTTCGATGAACGGCCAGACCAGGACTACAAGGAGAAGGGATGCGGCGACCGCACTGGACCTCCTCAAGTCGGAGACCATCAGATGGAGCGCGGATGCTGCGCAAGACACATCGATTAGAGCTATGGCCGGTAGCCAAAGCCACTTCAGTACCTCATCGGAAGTTTCGGTTGGAACGGAACCGCTCAGAACGAACCAAGAAACGTAGGTCAGAGGTAGAGGCAATATTATCGATGCCGAAATTACTGAATTTGCAGGTCTTGCCATAGGGCCAAGCATTGCAGCCCACCAACGTCCGCATCCCTCTTCGGACAGCCTCCGGGCCAGAGCTGGCGAAACAACGGCAGTGATGAAGGCCGGGGCGAGTACCAGTGCAGCGATCAAATCGCTCCCAAAATGTGTCGAAAATGTTGTTGTTCGTGGAATGTCGATTCCTTCAACCAGGGAGTATGAAAGAAGCAGGGCGACTAGTGCGGGTGTGAGCCTTCCAATTGTGTCTATGGGATTTCTTTTTTCCATCCTGAAGGCCCACTTGGCCAGAGAAAGTATCGGGCTTGGATCTACTGCTGTGGATGGGCCGGGTAGCTTGGCGGAATCGTTGTTACCCTCTCCCGGCCTTTCTGAAATCGAGCCTGATTCAATTGTGACGATTCTTGTAGACTTGGAAATGAATTCTTGATCATGAGTAGCCATTACTATTGCGTGGCCTCGAGAAGAGAGCTCCCCTATCCAATTTGAGAGAGTTGTCCTTGCGACTGAGTCCAATCCCTCAGATGGCTCATCCAGGAGAGCCACGGAGGGAGTCTCGCTTAGCGCCACTGGTGCTAGTCCTGAAAGAACTGAAAGTCGCCTCCTGAGTCCTCCCGAGAGTTGTGAAACCCTGTCTCCTCTGCGATGGTCTAGTCCCCAATCGGACAACATCGCGGTGAATTCTTCCTCAGATTTTATGAGTCCGAAAATTTCGATTGAGGTAGTTAGTCTCTCCTCGACCGTTTCTTCGCCACAGATTCCATCCGACTGCAGAGTGAGTCCCATCAGAGGAGGTCTTGCACGCCTCCCCTCAGAGTCCCTTATGGTGGACCATTCCCCCGTAGACGTCATCCACTCAACTTTGCCTTCGGTAAGTGGTAGAATTCCAGCACATGCCTCGATTAGGGAAGACTTTCCAGAACCGTTTGTTCCCTCCAAAATCAGTATATCCCCTGAGGAAACCTGTAATTCTAGCCCGTCAAGGACTGTCCTTGAGCCCCTATTGACCTCTAGATTCGAAATCCGCAGCATCGGCTCCCTCCAGTACACGCGAGTGATAACAACCGTTTGAGTCGTTCCATGGACAGAAGCCCCTATTGGCGACGGTTGATTGGGTGGGCATGAGAATATGGCAGACTCATTGGCGGCATTGGGAACGCAGGAGTTGCTTGTGTCCATATTTTTCGTCATAGTGGCCATTTCGCCCTACATTTCAGCGAAGAGGAATGGGACGAGCTTCGCTCTTGCGACAGTTCTGTCTCTTATGCTCGTGTCTTTTCTGCAGTTCACGAACTCATTCATCTCAGGAGTTCCGATGCAATTTGACTGGCCGATAGGGGCCTTCGGGATTAAGCCTGCAATAATGGACGACCCGGGCGAGGCATACAGATTGGTTAGTTCGGCGTGGTTGCATGCCGACTGGATTCATGTCCTAAGTAACATCCTAGTAATTTCTCTAGTCGGAATTCCCCTTGAGCAAAGGATGGGGGGTAAGCGCTGGATGCTTGTCTATGCAATCGGATTCCTCGGCGGAAACGTGGCTTGGATCTTGTCACACCCTGACTCGACCATTCCAGCGATAGGTGCCAGTGGTGCTGCATTTGGGTTGCTTGGGGCATATATGGCATGTTGGCCGGACGATGAAGTTGAGTTTCCACTGCTTTTCCTGATAAGGGCATGGCCGATATGGATTATTGTCTTCGTCAGGCTAGGCCTAGAGGTCTGGCAAATGTATTCGATTCAAAGCGGTACAGCCGGCGAGGGGACAGTGGCCCATATGGCTCACGTTGGGGGTTTTTTCCTAGCCTATTCTTTGGCCCGCCCAATAGCAAGAGGCGGTCCCCATTCCCCAGGCCATGAAGGGGAGGCTGGCACATCATCGAGGCGTGAATCTTTCGAAATGGGCAGGCTTGATTCGGACCCATGGAAAGAATCTGGGAAGATGTTGGAAGGCCAGGCGGCCAAGGTCCTATCCAGACTGAGGGATGAGGGAGATGAGCCTGAAACCAGAAGGGCATGGCTAGAGGAGTTATCTGAGCACACGATTTGCCCCGTATGCGATGGCGAGATTGTGGCAATAGTTTCTGGCTTGGAATGCCACATTGAATGCAATATCTCGAGCAAGCACCTGAACTGGCCATAAGGCGATTTTTCCGAACTCTAACAGGTTGAGATTATACAGGACCGCAAATTGGCTCTCTAGGAGAGCCATGCGGGGAGACTGGTCAGGTAGGCAGTCTGTACTAGCAGCCTTGATGCTCATTCTTCTCGACTTCTCGGGTGGCGCCACAGCAGTAGTGCCCTCGGAAGAAATTGCTCCAGGGGCCGAGGAGTTCCACCCAGTTAGTGAATCCCTGCCTCCCCTTTACTGCGGCGACGTGATTTGCGAACCAAAGGACAGGACGCCCTATCTCCCCCCATACAATGTTGATTGGCCGGTTCAAGAACCTGGATGGTGGTTTGCATATTGGTACGATCAGGACAACAATGGGATGGACGACAGGCTCCAGTGGATTATCTCGGGAGAACGGGATTCAGTGTCGACTAGTGCAATAATGGGGGATGATGGGAGAATGACTGTCGCTATCTTCGTGGATTATGCATGGCACCCAGGAGATGGTGACATTATCAAGCTGAAAGAGGTCCTGGTGGAGCACGGTTGGGAGGAATACGGCTCTTACTTCAGGACTGTTGAAATTATTGACACTGTAATTGTTGAACATGTCCCGGTTAGCTCCTTAGTGGACATTCTAATGCTTGACGGGGTCGTCCTGGTGGAGCAGCAAAACGTTCTGGTCCCTTACCTCAACACTGCAACTAGAGGCTCCAAGGTCAGAGATTCCGATGTTTATAGTGAAACCATGAGGGACTATGGTTACGATGGATCTGGAGTGGTGATTGCGATTGCCGATACCGGGGTGGACAACGAGCATTTCTCTCTCGATGACTTCTCCGACAACAACGATGACAATGAGGCCGAGCCTGATGAGTTACCCGACCCCAAGTGGGTGGCTGGTTGCGATGCCACCTCGTGGAATCAGCAAGACTGCGATGATGGCGGGGACGACCCGGATGATGGCGATGGCCATGGGACTCATGTTGCTGGAATAGCCCTTGGAACCGGAGATTCGGATAGAGATAACCAAGGATACGCCCCGGGGGCATATCTTGTTGACATCAAGGTCATGACTGATGCCGGGGCATCCAATTCGGGATATACGGTCGCTGGAATAAACTGGGCCGTCCAGAATGTGAATACCGACTGGGGAAATAATGACTCAAGCAGGGGGATCGACATACTCTCTATGTCCTTTGGCAGTAGTTCTAATCCGACCGGGGACGATCCGGGGGATAATGGCACAGGTGCAGACGCAAACGCTGTTAATGCCGCTTCTGATGCTGGAATTGTCTGTGTAGCTGCAATTGGTAATGACGGATACAGGAGGGTGACTTCCGTGGGAGCAGCAGACTCTGCGATAACCGTTGGTTCGATTGACGACAAGGCCAGCATAGAAAGGGGGGATGACTCAATTGCTTCTTATTCAAACTCGGGACCGCGGGAGGATGACGGAGACGATGATGAGTGGGACGAATTGAAGCCTGACGTTGTTGCACCGGGTTCAAACATCATGTCTGCGCAGCACGCTGCCTCAAGTTCGCAATTGCCAGGTTCGCCAAAGCCATTGGCCAGCGACAATTATGTTCAGATGTCGGGCACCAGTATGTCCACCCCTGCAGTGGCCGGGTTCATTGCTGGAATGCTACAAATGGATGACAGCCTGAGCCCTCAGGAAGTAAAGGATATACTACGAAATAATTCTGAGACAAGGGGAGAGGCTTCAGAACCAAGCGTCACTCAGAAGTGGAATGATAAATATGGATTTGGAATCGTAGATGGGGAGATGGTCCTGCAAGCAATTCTTGGAGAAACAGGGGGAGGCGGAGGAAGCGGGAACGAGACTGAGCCGCCCCCAGCTGGCGCAGGGGAATGGATTGTGATCGAAACCCCTGAAGAGGATTCTTGGCTAGTCGAAGGTGAGACTTACAGCGTTAGAGGGCACATAGACGAGGATGCCGATACAAATGGCACTGTCGAGGAAGTCAGGGTCAAGATAGCTTACACGCATAGGCCGGACGACTCCCCCAAGCAGACTGTCGTGCTTGTGGATTGGCATGCAGCCCAAGGGACAGTAAACTGGTCCACCCCCTTCAGCGTCCCCGAATTCAGCGAGGACGACATCAATGTGGAGGACATAATTGTTGAAGTTCAGGCCCGGAACCAATTCGAACAATGGAGCAAGATTGAGAAGAGCGAGCATCCAGTTGGACTGGTAAGTATCGGCCTTGGGGGACCGAGCGGCCAGGCCCCAGTTTCCGGCAATACAAACGTGTACGGGATTTGGGAGTCGGTCAACGGGGGAACCGTGCAATGGAGGCTTGGTACTGATTCTTGGGACACGATAGACCAATTTGGGGGGAGCGGCAGCAGTACTGGGGACTGGTCGGTCAATTGGGATACAACTGATGTGAATGATGGGTTCTACCGGATTTCTGTCAGGATAATTAGTGGTGACGGGGTGCATTCGGAGGAAGTGAGGAGGACTGTTGAGGTAGACAATGACCCTCCTGCTCCTGATCTAATTTTCAGAAGCGGAATTTCGGTTGATGAGTATGGCATTACCATTTCAGAAGCGTACGTCAACACATTCCTCGAAGTGCGATGCGAGGTTAGGAATGACGGAGACCTGGATGCTGCAGAGGTGAGTGTCTACCTCAAGGAGAATGGGGCTAGGAAGGATGAGATAGTTGTCCCGAGTATCGGTAGCGGCGATATAATTGAGGTTGTTCTGTATTGGAATCCCTCGACCGTGGGCGAGAAAATGCTGACTGTCTCCCTCGACCCGTCCAATAGCATTGAGGAAATTAATGAGGACGACAACGAGCAATCCGTTACATTCCCCATCATTCAAAGGCCGCAAGGAATTGACCTTGCACTTAGAGAGGGTGCCGTTAGAACTGAGCCATCAATCCCCCGGCCATCAGAGCAATTCCTGGTTACTGCCAGAGTAGACAATCTGGGATCTAGCGACGCTACCAACGTAGAGGCCACACTTGAGATTAGGAACTCCCTCGGATGGGAGTCAGTTTCTTCGACCGTCATTTCACTGGTAGTTGGGCAGGGCGCCTCGCAGGTTTCGTTTGCCCACTGGGTTAACGCCTCCGGACCAATAGAGGTTAGAGTCACCCTAGCCGGCTCGACATTGGCGGATCTGGACTGGTCCAACAACCAGATAGAATCCGTGATACTTGTGGACGAGACTAGCCTTACTGGCTCGAGATTAGCATCATTCTCTGTGGGAGAGGTGCCTGTTGAGATAATTGATTTAGACGAAGAGGGAGGGATTGTGATAACAGAGAATGAGGGGGCCCTTGGCCTTCACAGGATGAATCTGAATCGCGCCCTGACGCCATGTACCAACGTTTTCGAGGAAATGTGGACAGGTGACATTTCTACAGTAAGTTCTGAGGACGGCTATGCTCATGTTGCCTGGACCAGGAGGTATCTGGATTCTTCCGGTTACTTCAGGCAGACTGTAAGTTACACAACACTAGATTCCAGCTGCCAGCTAACGCCGATACAGGACATAATGCCGCCAATCCTTCTATCCGATGGCAAGTATTGGGGATTGGATATGGATGTGAAGGACTCGGAGATAATCATAGCCGGTTACCACAGGGACATTTTCACTGCCGGCACTCAACAAGACATAACCAGTGTTTTCGTGTTGAGTTCGGATGCCCCGACCAAGAGTTCGGATTGGAAAATGAACCCAGCAGCCGTCAGTGAACTAGACCTAGTTGCTGGCATGACCGATCCGGTTGACATAGAGTTTGGAGACGAAGACGTGCACCTACTTTACCAATCTCTGAGAAATGACACCACAGGCATTGACAGGTTGGGACTTTGGTATGCGCATGGACTGCCTGATCAATCATCATGGGGCTATAGGAAGGCGGTTGGGGATCATGCCTTCTCTCCGGAAATGATTGTTTCAGTTGACGATGGAGAAGAAGTAATCGTAGCGGTCTGGGGAGAAGGCGAGGAAGATGATTCTGAGATATTGGCGGTGATTGCCGATTCCACATTTACCACTATGGGCGAGAACGAGGTGAGAGTCCCATCTAGAGGCCTTGGAGCGATCGAATTGCTAGAGACGGAAAGGGGGGTCCAGGTTTTCTTTGATTTCGTTGGCCCGAGCGGCCCTCAGATGCAGTATGGGATGATCAATGCAGAGGATGGGTGGATTGGGCTTTCTGACAGGATTGGGCTTGGGAGGCTTAGTGTCGTAGACAGGTCCCCCGTGGGAGGAGAGGCAGTAATTCTCCATACATCGCAAAGTGGCTGGCAAATAAGGGCCCTAGTTGATGACTCAACGCCAAAATCGGGAGAGAGTAATTTCTTGGAGATGATTAGAATTTCACTTGGCTTGGACGAGCAGAATTTCAATGTGCTACTGGGAGGTACTGCTCTCACGGTAATTTTCCTGAGCGTTATTGTCCTATTTACAATGACAGTTAGGGCTGCGAGGTGGATAGGCAGGAGGAGGAGGACTTCCGCCCCTGGCGTTGTTATGCTCGAGGAGGATGTTGTAGACGTGATACTTGAGAGTGATATTTCAGTCAGTTCGAGCGATGTGGAATTGGTTGAGGAGGAGGTTGTACAGAGCGAGGGCGCTTCTGAGAGGAAACTAAGGAGGGAGATAAGGTCCCAACCCGCACCTACCAGCCCTCTGCCTCCACTTCCCCCTCCTGACATGGCCATTACACCGCCCAATGTGCCGATTGCCGGAGGAGTTGAGAATTCTGAACTACCGCCCCCAATGCCAATGAATAGGAATGTCCTTTGCGAATCCTGCGGAAGTAGGTTCGAAGTCTCCAGTGGGCTAAAGGTGGCAAAGTGCCCAGTCTGTGATGAGAGAATCACCCTGTGGTGAAAGGATGGCCCGGATTCTGCTCGCCTCCGAGTCCGAGAGGCGACGGGACTGGTTGGCTTCCTTCCTGGAGGGTGAAGAGGTTAATTTCCACTCAAGGGGGCTCTCTGCTGAGGAAGCAGTGGCTCCCGGTTTTCTAGACGTGAGCGAGAAGGTTGAGTTCACCTGCATGGCAAAGGCGATGAGCGCATCGGAGGAGCAGTCAATATTGAATAGCGAAAAAAACGGAGAAAACGAAGTTTTCGACATGGTGATAGTCTCCGACACTCTCGTTGAAGACCCCGACGATCACTTGGTTTCCATGGGTAAGCCAAATAGCGATTCGGAGGCGGTCGCAATGCTCCTTAGATTGTCGGGAAATAGGCATAGGGTGTGGTCTTCCACAGCGATACTCAGCAGGCCAGGCGGGCCTTTGTTCGACATCTCCCTGCATGGGGGCTGGACATCTAATATTTGGACTGAGAGTTCGATCGTTGAGTTCGAGGATCTCTCGGAGGAGAGCATGGTTGAGTTGATAAAAAGTGAATCTTGGAGGGGCAAGGCCGGCAGCTATGACCTAGCTGGGGAGGCTTCCATACATTGTAAGCTGGTGGAAGGTGAAGAAGTCACCGTACTGGGCCTAGCCTCGGAATCAATGGAGTTCCTAAGGGGAGAAATATCTAGACAAAGGTAACTCCCCCGTGGAGCAGGACGAATTCTCTCTGTAGTTCGTCGAACCACTCCAACATTGACGAGTCGAACCTGACCTGATCGACCTCTTGATCCATCAGGAGGTCGTCCTGTATCCCCTTCAGAGTCCCCGGAGCGGCGCCACAAGATACGCAAGCTCCGTCCAGGTCTATGACCAATGAAAGTCTCTTCTCCCCCGAATCCAATTTCTCGATACTCCACCCAGAAAGAACCAAAGCTCCACCATGACCATCCAGAGCGGCCCTAACCGGGCCCAGTCTGGACATCAAGGCAGGGACCGTTTCCGGACTGTCGGACTCAACAAGGGAGCACAAGGAAAGGCCGCGGAGTCTCTCGTTTTCAATCGGATCGATGGATTCAGAAATCCTCCTTTCTGCCTCCTTCCTCATCAATTCCTCGATTTGGGAGCTATAGGCCTCTGCGAGTCTGTCGCGAGTTCCTGTTTGTTCCTCTTTCTCCCCCTTCACGCCCCTAGCAGGGGGCATTATCTCTTTACTGTGTCCTTGAGTTTG
>DAQP01000011.1:23974-26345 GCA_002504435.1 Euryarchaeota archaeon UBA438 | reverse complement strand
ACCGATGGCGGAGGACCCATACCGAGTTCTAGGCGTCTCCAAGGACTCCTCGGATGCCGAAATAAAGAGGTCCTACAGGAAGCTGGCCAGGCAATATCACCCAGACAGAAATCCAGATGACGCTGCTGCGGAGGAGAGATTCAAGTCAATCCAGACCGCATACGAGGAAATTGGCTCTGCAGACGCTAGAAGGGAGTATGACGAGAGGAAGAGGATGGAGGAAATGTTCCGTGGAGGAAACCCATTCGGCAGTGGCAATCCCTTCGGCGGAGGGATGGACTTGGGGGACATAATATCCCAGTTTATGGGTGGCCGCGGATCCCCTCAGCAGGGATTCTCAAGACAACCACCCCACCCTTCCAGACAGCCCGCTTCTCAATATGAGACGACGAAGGGCGCGAACATCGAGTCGGGCCTGGACATTTCTCTTGAGCAAGCCAACTCCGGCACCGAAGTCCGTTTCAGCCACAGGAGACTCAGGAGATGTGAGAGGTGCAAGGGTTCATCCTTTGGAACCTCCAAGGGGTGCACATCGTGCAATGGCAAGGGAGTTCAGACTAAGGGAAGCACTCTGACAGTCAAAGTCCCCCCCGGAGCGGTTCATGGCCAGCAGCTAAGGCTCAAGGACATGGGCCACGAGCATCCGCAAGGAGAGCCCGGGGACCTCCTGATCACTCTAAGACTCGACGCCGAGGAAGGCAGGAGGTGGGAGGCAGGCAGGCTAATCCAAGAGGTACCCGTACCAATCACGACACTTCTTCTCGGAGGGAAGGTCAGGGTCATGACACCGATTGGGAAGAAAATCGAGATTGGCGTCCCCCTAGGGACAAGAATAGGAGATAGGCGCAGAATCCAAGGGCACGGTCATTCTGGCGACCCACTGGACATCGAGTTCGTTCTGGATGAACCAGAAAGCCTCACTGAGTCCCAAGTAGAAGCACTTCGATCCTTGAGGGAGAGTGGCTTGTAGCCTCACACAACCAATGAAATACCGGTCTCGCAGGCGATTATTCGTGCGGGACTTCTCACACGTCGCTGACTTCCTAATTCCTCGCAGGAGGAAGGTCCACGTCGCTGTAGTTCTGTTCACGATAATGATGGTCCCCGGAATTATCGCGACCCTAGAGCCAATTGACATCGAGTCGTATGACATGGAGTCACCAGAGCTGGACGCGAATCTGGTACTCAGGGAGGAATTCACCGCTGCAGGTAACATATGGGGCTTCGGAGTCTTCGTCAGAGACCCCTCATATTTCGGCGAGGAAGGCTCAGACGTCGGGATGATCGCAAACTACCCGGGAATGGAATCAGGAGTCACTAGCCCCGCCGGTGGAATCCTAAATCTCACAGTACTCAGGGAGATCGACGTAAACGCCAACACTCTCCGAGAGAACGAGATATCTGAGTTCTACCTCCCTATCGCATCTGAGATTTCTGGAGACCCTGCTATAGGAATTCTAGATCTGGCCTCGGATTTCAGGTCATTCATGTCGGGGCAGTCATCCCTGACTCAGCCACGGATAAATCCATACAAGCTAGCTGCAACTCTTGACATAGAGGAATCCACAGAACCAGCCCCCACGAACTGGACTGATTGTGGCCAGCTTGAGTGTCTGGTTTTCGACGATCCGAATATTACCCAGGCACACATAGACCTCGCAGCTCACAGGATGGCCAATAACAGCAACGGGGCATTCCTGAGGTTCCTCTCAAACGACCGCGCATTCACTCCAGACCCATCGAGCCCAGTAGTCGGTCCCGTGGGCCATAAAATTGCAGAAGACGGCTCCATCTCGTCGGAAGAGTGGACGAATGGAAGGTGGTCCGCATCCGCAGCTTGGCTCATAGTCAACTTTGACAGGGACGAGATGCAATCAAACGGCTGGACATTCTCATGGAAGAACGCCTCAGCAGAATTCGGATACCAGTGGGATGGACTAACTCTGAAGACAGATCCCGTTAGGTACACAGTGGATCAATGCAAATCAAAGGAGGAAAACAACGCCCAACTCTGCTCAGTCGAGTGGCTATACCTCTCATTGGAGGAGGACCTCAGAGAGAGTGACAGTCAGGTAGTCACACTGATGTTCGCTGAGTCGATAAACGTCGAAATAAATCGAGAACTCCTATCGAGCGTTTACTTGGTTGTGACAATGTCATTCGCCGTCGTGGCCCTTCTATGGATTAATCTGAGAAGGATTTCCGACGTAGCCATAGTCTCGACGGCATTAGTCCTTTCACTGGCTTGGATGTACGGGCTAATTGGATGGGCGATAATATTCGGTCAGAGAACCGGATTTGAGTTCATTTTCAGGTCACAATTCTCTAACCTACTCCCGATCCTAATTCTTGCATTGGAGATAGATGACAG
>DAQP01000011.1:2398-23651 GCA_002504435.1 Euryarchaeota archaeon UBA438 | reverse complement strand
CACAGGTACAAGGAAGAGAGGAAATCCGGTAAATCACCTGAGGACTCATCTCGGATGTCGATCAGCAAGGTCGGCCTCGCGATAATGCTGACTTCAGTCACTACGATAGTCGCGTTCTCGGCGAACCTGTCTTCCGACATAGCAGCCCTCAGATCATTTGGGATAGAGGCTGGAATAGGCGTACTTTGCGCATTCTTCCTCACTGGATTGTGGGTTCCCCTAACCAGGCTCGATGTGGACGTTTGGTTGGACTCCAGGGGCAGGCTTCAGGACGAGCCTTCTGACATCCTCCACATGGTGCCCAAGTCATGGTTGTCATCCCTAGCAACAAAATCAGCGAAGTTCTCCCCCCTGGTCATTGCCGCCTCCCTTCTAATAACATCCATCGCAGTACCCATGATGCTCTCCCTAGAGGGCGACTTCCAGGTCGAGGATTTCATCGAGGAGGAATCGGATCTAGCTGTTGGCGTGGGCTTGATCAACGAGAGGTTTAGTGACGAGGGAGAGCCAGCGTACATCCTGGTCGAGGGAAACATAACCAACCCTAGAATTCTAATCGCGATGGAGGAGTTGAGGGGGAATATGAACTCCCATGGGCCAGATGATCCGGATCAGTTCACAAGATCTCCAAGCGGGGATGTCGAGCTACTTGGCATAGACCAGATGCTATGGTACCTAAGGGCCGCAATGGCATGGAACCAGACGCCTTTCGAGGAGGCGGGGTGGGACTTCGAATCAGATGATGGCGGAATAGGTTGTGAGACCATCGTCATCCCCAACAGGGACTTCGAGTTCATCTTCATACCATCGACGGATGATAGCAGTTCACTGACTTTCCTCTATGGCTTCATGCTGACCAGAGGAATACCGGCCAGTGGAGGCTATCCAGCGCTTTCCACTAGCATCGTGGGAGAGTTCCTCCAGGTCGAAGGGGATCTCGATTATGACAATCCGTGGTTGACAAATTCAGGGGAAGCCCCACATTACCCGAGGACATCGATGCGCTTCGGAATATCCAGTCCCGAGCAATTCGCCCTCGTGGAGCCTGCTCTGGAGCAACTGGAGGCTGACATGGCGCCTTTCCAGAACCTCTCATCAAGCAACCTCAGAACTAGAGGAGAGCTTTCCTCCGCCTTCTCGGAAGAGGAGTATCCAGTGACCTGGGCAATACCAACCGGTGAGCCGGTAATCAGGTTCGTGGCGGCCGACTCGATGCAGGACGACCTCCAGGGGACAATCCTCCTGGGGCTGGTCCTCTGCTTCGTCACCCTTTGGTGGGGATACAGGCAGGAGGAGCCAGCTGAGTACAGTCTGAAATCCGTCCGGGACCCCAAATTCGCCAAGCGGGCCCTCCTCAATGCGGCAATCTTGTCATCCTTCGCCTACTTCCTGATGGGTGCTCAATATGCCATTCCTCTGGCCGCCCTAGCCATCGTGCTTTCAGTTCTATGGGGCAACGAGGCATTCACATTCGCTGCCGTCACGACCGCGCCAATCAGCATAGTCATAATCTGGCTCTACGCGCTCGTCGACGCCTTTGGCTACGGCCTGAACATGGTGACGGTGTCAATCGCGGCAATATCCCTTGGAGTGGGGATAGACTACGTGATACACCTCGTCGAGAGGTACAGGGAAGAGACACACGGTGGGAAGGACCCTATGAACGCCCTCTCGGTAGTGGGGGGCGCCTCCGGTATAGCGCTGTTCGGCTCCGCCGTCTCCGACTTCGCCGGTTTCATGGTCATCAACCAGTCCAAGATGGGCTTCTTCTCCACATTCGGGCTGTTCTGCGGCATAATGATCGGTCTGTCCCTGCTTGCCAGCATGGTAATCGCCCCGGCGATCCTCGGCTTGTTGGACAGGGTAGGGAGGGACGAAGAGCCCCCTAGAAGCAGTGTTCCGAGGCATAGTTGAAACCCCCATCGGACATTGCTCACGCCATGGCAAGGCTCCCTCAGACGCCTACTTCCACATTCCCAGGCAGTCCCTCAGCGCGGCCTCTAGGTCCTCATGCAGGAACTCGTAGCCTGAGGCCTCCAGCCTGCTGGGCTTGACCCTCTGGCCCTCTATCAGCAGGGGCCCCGCGAGCTCGCCGAAGAGAATCCTCATCGAGAACCCCGGGATCGGTGCGAAGGCAGGCCTCCTAAGTACCCCCCCTAGGGTCTTCGAGAACACCCTCTGCTGGACGGGATTCGGTGCAGTGAGGTTGTACGCGCCCTCGCAACCGGCGCTCATCATAAGGTGGTGCATGGCGTATATCTCGTCGTCCATGGATATCCATGACATCCACTGCCTCCCTCCGGCAAGCGGTCCGCCCCCTCCCATCTTCCATGGCAGGAGCATGCGGCCGAGAGCCCCTCCCACGGCCGAGAGCACGATACCGTTGCGGGTGTTGATGACCCTGACCCCGGCCTCCCTGGCCGAGTCGGCGTAGGACTCCCATTGAATCACGGTGTCTGTTAGGAATCCCTCTCCAGGGGGGCTTTCCTCGGTCAGCTCCTCGTCCATCCTGTTCCCGTAGTAGCCAATCGCGCTGGCGACCACGAAGCACTCCGGCTTGTTCTCCAGCTGGCTGATTGTGTCCGAGAGGAGTGTGGTGGAGTCCCTGCGAGAGCCCACTATCAGGTCCTTCCTCTTGGTGCTCCACCGCTTGTCCCCGATGCCAGCACCCCCAAGGTGTATCACGATGTCGAAGCCCTCTATCGAGGAGGGGTCAATGACCCCCTCGTCGGGCTCCCAGCTCAGTTCCTTCTCACCCTCCTTCGCCGACCTCCTGACGAGCCTCCAGACATCGTGACCCCCGGTGTCGAGGAATGCCACTAGCTGGGTCCCTATCAGTCCGGAGGAGCCGGAAACAAGTATCCTCTTTCGAGGGAGGTGGGAGAACTTGGAGTGCTGTGCGATGTCCCTCTGCAGCCTTAGCTCCCTGGCCTTGAACATCCGGGTGATCCTGCTTCTCACCAGCATCCCACCGAGCATCCTGTCGACCAGGTTCCCGAGTGGACCAAAGGGGACTTGGTACCTCACGTGGTCAGAAACCGTGGTAACCCCGTCGGACTCGGTGAAGTGATGATCGTGGTCCCAGGACCAGAACGGTCCCTTGACCATGGTGTCGGCCCAGTGCTTGGGGGGCTCGTAGGCGGTGTGCTCCGCGACCCACGTTCCCTTGAAAGGACCCATTGGGAACTTGAATATCCTCTGAGAGCCAGGCTCTAGAGTGTCATCGGCCCTGACTTCCTCTGCAACCTCCCAGGGCGGCATAAGGCGACGAAAGGAGCCCTTGTACTCGTGCCACCCGAAGGTTGTCTCGATGTCCGCTTCCACTACAGTGGTATGCTCGTACTCGTACAACTAATCAGCTCCGTACGATGGCCTAGCGGATGACTATTTTACATTTGATTTCCAAAGTTCTGCTAATCAGAAACTCTTCTCCCACAGCCTAAGCGCCGCCTTGTCGAAGTCAGCCTCAGTAAGTCTGTATCCCCAGTGCTGCAGAGACTGCCTGATTACCGGACTAACCGATACATCATCGAAGCTAGCCTCTCTTGCTATCACCCTCTTGATTAGCTGACTCCTGAACCTCCCCCTCTCCCCCGCGAAGGAATTCCAGCGCTTGACCTGCCTATCGTCATCAGGCCCCCTCCTGCCAGAGAAGAACCTGCAGTACCACTGGACCCACCCGTAGGGGTCCTCTGAGCGAATCCACCCCTTCGACTCCCACATCTCCAAGGAGGTCCCACTCTTCACTCCGAACCTGTTGACACTCTTGTCATACACTTCACTAGTGAGGAGGGAATTCGGAATTCCCTCCCACCACTCCTCGAATTCGAGATGCTGGTCAGACAACTCCTTGCCGGCCACGGATGAGTGGATCGGCCTCCAGTATGTGCCGCCGAAACTTCCTAATTGGAAAATCTCCCTAGGAGTGAGATTGGGCCTGAAATCAGGCCGATCGTCAAAGAGCAATCGCCCTTCTGCGTCCCTCTGCATGGTTATTGCAGCGCGTACCGGTTTCAATTCCTTTCTAAACTGCAGTCTGGTTATTGAGAAGAGTAATACAATCGACACCCCTCAAGAAACCCGGGAACAATCGTGAGACTGCTGAACTTCATACTCTTCGTGAGGCAAATCACCAGGGAATCGCCTGCTGACTTGGATTGGATTCAGAGACAGGGTCTACTGGCAGTCAAGCTATCACAGATTTTCGCACTAAGGCCCGATATACTTAGTGACGAGAAATGCAGACAACTTCAGACACTCTACAGAAACGCCTCTACAATTCCAGCAGAGGATGTCAAGGCGATATTGGACAGAGAGGCCCCGAGTCTTTTTCACGATAGTATAGATTGGTTCGATGAGCAGCCTCTCGCCTCCGCCTCAGTGGGACAGGTGCATAGGGCACGCCTCAAGTCAGGAGAGGAGGTGGTTGTGAAGGTAGTAAAGAAGGACCATGAAGGGAAATTCAAGAGGGACGTCTCCAGAATGAGCAAATTGCTCAGACTGGCCCTCATGGTGTCCCCGAAGCTTCGCAAGGTCGGGAACCCTGTTGCCCTCCTTAGGCACGTAGAGGATTATACATTGAGGGAGCTCGACCTAAGGAACGAGATTTCCGGAGCTCTGAGGCTACGGGGAATACGCGACGAGATTTCTGGTGAGTTCCCGATGCCGAGACTTAGGTTCCCCAAGTACTACCCAGAACTGTCCAACAAGTCCATCCTTGTATCTGAGTATGTCAAGGGGGATTCGCTGGAGGAGATGATAGGGCAATCCAGCCTATCATGGGATGATCTGCTGCAACTATTCAGAATTCACGGGGCATACATGTTCGGAATAGGGACATTTCACGGAGACCTGCACCCGGGAAATTGCATATTTGATCAGGATGGAAATTTCGTGTTTATCGATAACGGTGCGATTTGCGAGGCCCCTAGGGATGTCAGCCTACCACTGTTCCTCTTCTTCGAGCTCCTTTCCAAGAATGAACTGGATGGGGCTTTCGAAGCGCTAATGGGACTGGCTGGAGAGCCCCCCTCCGAACAAAGAAAGGCCAGCTTCAAGGATAAGATGTCAGAGATTTACGGAGACTTCGGGGACAAGAGCGTCGGCGAGCAGAGTCTGACCGACTTGATGATGAAAACCGTAAGAGTCGCAGTGGAAGAGGCAGGGGCAGATTTCGGAGAGGAGGCATTCCCAATAATACGCTCTCTGATGTACATGGACGGACTGGTAATCAGAACTCACCCCGAGGTCAAGTTGATTGCCCAAATGGGCCCGTCGCTGGCTGAGTTCAGACAAGGGCTGGGGCTAGGTGAGTGAATGGACGAGCATTCTGATGTGATCGTAGTCGGTGCGGGCCCGGGGGGTTTGGCATGCTCCATGCTCCTGGCCAAGGCCGGCGTAAAGGTCACCATACTCGAGAAATCTGACGATGTGGGAGGCAGAACGAGGGTATTCGAGAAGGACGGATACAAGTATGACAACGGACCCACCTTCTTCCACTACCCAGAGATAGCAGAGGAGATATTCGAGGCCCTGGGGATGGATGCCCATGAGGAGCTGGGTCTCATTCCACTGCACCCGAACTACCGGCTGGTATTCGGGGCCGGCGGGAGCCTTAACGCCACCACAGACCTAGAAGACATGGTATCCCAAATCGGAGAACTGTGCGGTGAAAGGAACGCCAAAGGTTTCCGTAGGTACATCGAGGATAACAGGAAGAAGTTGAGGCTCTCCAAGAACTGCTTGAATACGCCTTGGAGCGGACCAGCAGATCTTCTCAGTCGCAGGGCATTGAGGGTTTCCAGGGTCCTGAAGCCATGGAGGAGCGTCTCATCGGACCTTTCCAAGCTGTTCCCGGACGAGAGGATGCAGTTGGCTATGTCATTCCAGACCAAGTACCTAGGCATGAGCCCCTTCCAGGCCCCAAGCCTATTCACAATTCTCGCCTACCTGGAGTACGAGCATGGGGTCTTCCACTCAGAGGGCGGCTTGGGCACAATAACCCAGAAGATGGGAAAGATCGCCAGGGATTTAGGAGTCGAAATTCGACTCAACGAACCAGTAAGGGAATTCGTTTTCGACGGCAAGAGGGTAGTGGGCGCCAGAACAGACGAGAAGACCTACTCGGCCGACCGTTTCGTAATGAATGTCGATTTCGCAACTGGAATGAAGGGATTGATCCCCGACGAGCTGCGCAAAAGGTGGTCAAACAAGAAACTGGACGAGAAGTCATATTCATGCTCCACTTACATGCTCTACTTGGGAATAGACAAGTTGTATGACACCCCTCACCACCAGATATACGCTGCTAAGGATTACCAGAAGAACCTGAAAGAGGTCACAGAGCACAAGGTAACTTGGGACGACCCATCGATATACGTCCAAAACGCCTGCGTCACCGACCCAACGATGGCACCAGATGGGCACTCTACAATCTACGTCTTGGTTCCCGTCAGCAACTCTCACGAAGGAATCAACTGGGACGAAATAAAGGACGATTACATGGACGTTATTCTGGGGCAGATGGAGCACCTCGGGTTTTCCGGAATCAAGGACCACATCGTTTCGCAGACCATAGTAACGCCTGATGACTGGGCCTCTCGAGACATATACAAGGGAGCAGTCTTCAATCTAGCACACGGTCTCGATCAGATGCTTTGGAGGAGGCCCCAGAACAAGTTCGAGGAGCTTGACAGACTATACCTAGTCGGAGGTGGAACCCACCCCGGAAGCGGACTCCCAACCATCCTCGAGAGTGGTAGAATCTCAGCCAAGATGATTTGTGCCGATATGGGCATAGTTCCAGACTGGAATGGTGCAGAAACATGGTTTGAGGATATGAGAAGGCCAACTATCAAATCAAAGAGATGAGGAGGAACAAATATGGATGTATATGACGCTTCATTTTTCCTATCAACGGCATGGATCGGACCATTTTGGATACTAATGCTAGCCTATCCCGAAGACGAGAGAACGGAGAAGGCAATGCGAGGCCCGTGGTTCTTCCTCGGTCCTGTGGCAATCTGGTTCGCAGTTTCCCTGTCAGATCCAAATGCTCTCTCAGAGCTATTTGGTGACATGATGTCTTCTCAACCACTGGATGCTCTTGCAACCCTACTTGGCACCAAGGCAGGCGCCTCTGCCGCCTGGGCCCACATGGTAGCGGGCGACATCTTCGTAACCCGTTGGATTTGGAAGAGGAGCTTGGAAATGGGAGTGGATCCCTGGATAAGGACGACGTCCATCTTCTTCGCAGTAATGCTGATGCCAGTCGGGGTCGCGATGCACGTAGCCATGGCACGTTCCGCCGATGCGAACGCGTAAACTCTTGAATTCGGGCCTCTTGGATGGGCCATGGAGGATTACGAGTCACTAACCGCGATGGAGAGGGGTGACGAGGACTGCGTTCTCAGATTTGCCGACGGCGAGTCTTTCAGGATCGGCTACCTTAGCATAAGGAAGAGATGCCAATGTGCCAAATGTAAGCCAAGACAAACAAACGACCAACGAAGATTGGAGTTCGAAGAAGAAATCGAGAGATTCAGGATGGAGAAGCCAAGGGCCGAAGTGGTTGGTAGGTACGCAATTAGGCTAGAATGGCCATCGGGATGCTCGAGTGGAATACACGCGTTCTCTCACTTGAGGGAAATAGCCGAAGAATTGGGCACGCGGCTCTGAAAATTACTTGCGAAGCCCTCAAATCCACCTTCTCACGCGGCACAACGTCGACTCAATGGGTCCCCCCCGTCGAGTCGTCGGTGATTTGCATGGACGAGGAAGGGGCCAACACAGAGTCTGCCGATGTTCCTGAAGAGGGCGACTGGCACCTTTTCGCAAGCGCGAGTTACGGTTCTGCAGAGGCCGAGCCAACAGAGGTTCTGGAAAATCAGGAAACTCCCGAGGAGGAATGGTTCGATGGCGATGATTACTACCATACCGGGGGGTCAATTGACTGGGACGCTCCACCTTGCCCAGCGCCTCTCGGGATAGCACATGTGATCAAAATCGGGGCATGTGACAACTGCCTACACAGGATAGGTGGACGAAGAGTCGACTCAACCGGAGCTGAAGGCGGCGCTATACTTCGAGCGGAGGCCCACTCAAGGGACTCCGAGCTGGCGAAAGTTGAGGTCCCGGACCTCTGCCCTCTTTGCGAGAATCTCTTTGAGGATGTCACCAACATTGTAGACAGGATAGTAGAGTCCACCAGCGACTACCAGTATTCGACAATGCAATTCGGAATCCACCTCCCAAAGGACATGATCCAGAGTGAGGACTCGATTAGGACCAAGCATGGGGCCCAGGGTTCAAAGCCCTTGAAATCGTCTTTCGTCAATTCCATACAAGATGAGATATCAAGCAGAATTCAGGGGATTTCCTTTGTCAAGGACAGTCCTGACATAATGATCACCATAGACGCGTTGACGCTAAGGGTCGATGTTGACGTCAGACCCATTTTCATCTACGGGAGATACAGGAAACTAGAGCGAGGAATACCTCAGACAAGATGGCCATGTCGAGCCTGTAGGGGCAGGGGTGAAGACTGTGATAGCTGTGAGGGAACAGGACTTCAGTACAATGAATCTGTTCAAGATTTGATAGGCGAACCAGTAAGGGAGTCAATGGAGGCAAACGACACCTCGTTTCACGGCATGGGGAGAGAGGATATCGACGTCAGATGCCTAGGCTCTGGGAGGCCATTCGTATTGGAGATCAAAGGTCCAAGGGTAAGGGAAACGGACTTGGAAAAGCTCACAGATGACATTAACTCGAAATCTTCGGGGAAGGTGGAAGTAAACTCGCTTAGATGGAGCCAAAAGAGAGAGGTTAGCAGAGTCAAGGAAACAAGGTCAGAAAAGTCCTACACAATTCGATTCAGAGTGGAAGAAGAGCCTCTTGCCGATGAGGTAGTGGAGGCGATAAACTCCCTATCGGGAGTGGTTCTCGAACAAGAGACTCCGAAGAGGGTATCTCACAGGAGGGCCGCCAAGACAAGAAAGAGGAAAGTCACATCGATCAGTGATGTCATTGTCGAGGGCAGCGAGATTCAGTTCTCCTTACGATGCGAGGCCGGAACTTACGTCAAGGAGCTAGTCCATTCCGACGAGGGCAGGACCGTGCCATCAGTGCAGGAAGTAATAGGAATGGAATGCGAGGTTCTCTGGCTCGATGTTGAGGATATCCACTCGGACTGAGAAACCACCCAATCCGACGCCCTTAATAGCAGGCCTCAGGTCGAGCGCTTCCACGACCTACGGTCGAAGGTGGTATTATGGCAACGAGAACCCATGGCACTAGGCAGGGAACAAGATCCATTCTCAAGAAGAAGAAATCCGAGAAGGGACGAATTTTCATCAACAGAGTGATGCATCCGTATGCCGAAGGAGACAAGGTCTGCATCGTCCTTGACGGGGCACAGCAGAGAGGGATGCCCCATCGAAGATTCCAGGGCCTCACGGGCACCATCGTCGAGCCCCAAGGAAACGCGTTCGTAGTCAGAGTAACTCAAGGTAACAAGGAGAAAATTGTGGTTGCAAGGCCAGAACACTTGCGACCCGCCAAGTGAGGTTGTTTCTATGTCAGACAGAGAATTTGTTGATTTTGCCACCGTACGAGACTTACTGGATGCTGCGAATGAGAGGAGGGGCGAACTTTCCTACGAGCAGATGATGGCTTTGCAGCACGCCACATGGGCATCAAGCACCAATAGAGGCGGAATAAAGACCGACCCAAAGGTCTTCGCAGCCCTCTTCTCAGTTCTCATGGAGAACGATAAGTTGGCCGAAAATCCAGATATCTGCGCAAAAATCGCAGAACTAACTCCAATGGACGTAGCTGGCGTCAGAGTCATCATTGCAAGCAAGAGAGTCGCAATGGATACTTCCGAGATCGAGGAAGTAATCGAGATCGTCCGCCAACACGTCCTCTGAAACGCTATTTTGGCGTTTTTTCTATAACTAAACCATTGATGAGGGGAACCCCCCTCCAGTGAACGAGAAAGATGTTGTCCGACGACTCTAATGGGGCCGGAGAGGAAGACGAGGGACCACTGTCCTCAACTACCTCGGTACGCGTTCTAGACGTGCTCGAAAGACGCCCAGTAGGATATGAAATCCAAGCTCTAACCGAACCCTCATTCTACCTAGTCAGGTCGAGAGTTGTCAATGCCGGTGAAATAGAGCAGGGCTCCGAGATCAGCATTGAATCAGGGGAGATAGGCCCAATCTCCGAGATCAGGTTCAAGGATCTCTCCCAGGCATCCCAGGGGGAACTTACAGACTCAATATTGAAATCAATCTCCAGTGATCCAGACAGGCATCTAATGTTCTACAACAGCGCAGGCCCCATGTCCCTCAAGTTCCACTCCTTCCAGCTCCTCCCTGGAGTCGGCAACTCAAAGGCGATGCAGATGGTAAAGAACAGAGGAGGAAATGGCTGGTCGACCTTCGAACAGGTTGACGAGTCGTGTGGAATTGAATCAGCACGGCTTCTGGCTGAGAGATACGTCAAGGAGATGGAGGACACGGCTCAGACACCGAGTTTGTTGGATATTCTGGTTCGCTCCTAGGGTGACGGAGGGGATTTCTTGGATGACCTCGATGCAAGATTGTTGGTAGACCTTCTTCGGGACAGAATAACCCCTGACAAGAGCCTAGGACAGCACTTCCTTCTGGATGAGTCCGTAATTGCAAGGTCCATACAGCTCCCATCGGAACACGGGTCACCCGTCAATCAAGAGTCACATGTATTGGAGGTTGGACCCGGCCCCGGCTCACTCACACTCGGCTTATTGAGGAGCGGTGCCAGAGTAACTGCATTGGAAATTGATGATGAAGCAGTGGAGCACTTGGGACGGGTGTTTCCGGACAAGGTGGATCAGCTCACTCTAGTCAATGAGGATGCACTCAAAGTCCCCTGGCCCAATGACATAACTCATGTGATTGCGAATATTCCTTACAGTATTTCCAGCCCACTGCTAGAGAGGATTCAGAGACACCACTCAGAAACCCCCCTTGGATCCGTAGTCCTATTGGTACAGGAAGAATTTGCAGAGAGGATGTCAATGAAGGGCGGCCCGGCAAGCTCTGGCCCTCTGGGCCTCTCTCTTTGGCTGGACTTCGAGGTCTTCATCGATGTCAAGGTCCCCTCAAGTTCATTCAGCCCATCCCCAAGAGTGAATTCCAGACTGATATTACTTAGGCCGATTGAGAGGCCCGGCATCACTTCTGTCTTTGACCGCAGACTCTTCAGGACAATTACCCAACACTGCTTTGCAAATAGGAGGAGGAAAATGAGGACCCTCCTCGCATCTCCCCCAAGGAGAATTTCAAGGGTCAGAGGATGGCACAAGGACCGTTGGATAGAGACTTCCCAAGCAATACTGGAATTACAAATCGCAGATCTCCCTTTGGACTGGCAGAACCTTAGGCCTGAGAATTTGGAAACCGCTCATTGGGTAATTTTGTCAGATACATTTTCATCATTTGATGCCTAATTATGATGGTTTAGTCATCGCCTTGATAGGGACCCCCTCACTCGGCGAGGCACGGCACAGCGCGCGGGAGCTCTGGCCTAGGGATGTGTAATCATGGCAAAGAAGGACACCTACCTCGCTCTTCTAAGAAGAGGAATCGATGAGAATACAGCCCAGATACTCTCCGATGGCGGAATCAAAGTCGGTGATCTGAAGAAGATGGATGTTGACACATTAATCAACAATTACGGACTGAAGAAGGGAATAGCAACTTCGGTCATTGATGCCGTAAAGTCGGGCCCGAGAACATCCAGCAAGCAGCGGTTCCTAGCCGATGTTCTCTCGAAGGACGGCAAGAAGAAGGTAGACAAGATTGAGGAGCAGAGATTCAAGAGAGAGCAGAAGGACCTGCTAGCTGAACTTCTCGAAAAGAAGGAACAACTCAGAATGGCACGGGTCGAGGCCTTCAGGAACAAGAAGCTAGTAATGAACAGGCTTGGAAAAACGATCGAACTCATTGTCAAGCTTGAGAACACCTTCGATGATGAGTCAAAGGACGAGCAGCGCTCCAAGATTAGGGACCAATTGGAAACTAGGGGCCTGGAAGCGGCTAGGGATCACGAGATGCTAGAGTTGGTCGGGACTCCCCAGGACATCGTTGACTTCAGGAGGAAGATCGCACCTGTTCTCTGCATGTACGCATGCCCACATTGTGGGGAGGAGATGGACCCGAGAGGCGGAAATCTCATGGAAGACATGTCAGATTACGTATTCATTTGTTGGGAGTGCGAGGAGGAGTTCAGATCGCCTATGGCCGAAACAGTCGAGTCTAGGCTTGAGAACGGCTCTAGAATCTCCATCAATCCCAAAATCAAGCCAAGGTTGCCTGTAGTCAAACCACCAAAGAAGGTGGAGGCACCTTCTGTTGTGGACTTGATGATCAAGGATTTGGAGTCTACAGGAGCATCCGCGGAGGAACTAGAGGCCGCAGTCGAGTCGAGCAAGCTTTCAGGAGGTCTGATGGACATAGACGATTGGATAGACCAAACCTTAGCCGTCAAGGGCTACATCCAAGCACAAGAGGATAGAGAGGACTTCATCATAGCCACGGGGGCTGGGGCTACAAAGTTCAACAAGTGGATGAAGAAGGCAGGCCTGCGATTCAACAAGCAGACTGGAAGATGGTCCAGAATTGATCGTTGAGGGGGCCACATGTCCTCCAGCAGGCATCTAATTCGTTTTTTCAGAGGAACTGAAAAATTAGGTCACGCGAAATCTGAACCGGATCTGAACATCATAGACATCGCAGAAATAGCCAATGTCGAGATTCCAACAAATTGTACATCCGGAACATGTGGAACGTGCTTGGTTAGGCTGGTATCCGGATCAGTTGACATCCCGGAGACACTTCCTCCCGGACTAGACAGCTTCCTGGTAGAGGAAGGAGGAATCCTCACTTGCTGCATGAAGCCAACGGAATCCTGCGACATCGATCTTATTCCCCCGTTATAGGTGATTAAATGGTAGATTGGACAGATACCGGATTCCTCCAAGCCCTACTAATATCGATCATAGGGATATCTATCTCAGTTTGGTGGCTTTCAACTAGAATATTGTCTAAGATTGAGGAAATAGAGGAAAGGAAGAGCAGGAATAATTCAGAAGACCCCCCGAAGATCAGCTGATGGGAATTATTCATTGACAGCAGCAGTCCAGCGCTCAGAGTGAGGTATGCCCACCACCTCTAGGTGGCAGGCCAGGATTCCACTTTGGTCGTTTAGCGTGTTTCTGAGTCTGATAAGATCATCCAGACAGCATGGACAGTGAGGATGAGTAGGTTGTATCCATAATTGCACTATCCCAGAGTCATCAACATCAACACCCCTCAGAATTCCCTCTTCTGTGATGGGCTTTCCATGTGGCTCCTTCCTTCCCCTCAGAACCCTAGCCAGCTTCCTCTGCGCTACTTCCCTGGCCCTACTCATTCTACCACTCCATCAGATTTGGCAATGACGAACCAGCTGTCAGGCATTCCATGCCCTCACTAGTCCTGACCCATGTATCCTCGTTGCCGATTGCACCGTCTTCATGAATCACCTTGGGCTCTACAGCCATGGTTCCCCCTGCCTTCAACTCCCGGTCAAAGCCAAGAGCAACTACCGGGGTCTCATCAAGCTCTAAGCCAACAGAGTGTCCGAGGAAACTCGATTGATTGGGATGCATCCCCATCAAGTTCCCTGAATGCCCCATCTCCGATGCCATCTCACTGCCACTAAGCCAGGCGGATGAGCAGTCCTCTCCCTTACCAAGCAGACCTACCACCTTATTCTTGATTTCAACCATGTCATCAAGCCTGGAAGTCCACTCAACACTCAGGCCACCTAAACTGAACATCCTAGTGCAATCGGAAACGTAACCTCTGTGCAGGTGAACTATGTCTACCAGAACGGGCTCGCCCTTCTTGACTTTTGCAAATCCTGCTCCCAATGATGAAATCGGACTGGCCCCCAGTCCACCTATTGCGGAGTCAAAGTAAGACGGGACTGAACCCGAACGCCCAGCCGCGACAACTACTCTGTCACAGTCCATCGGCCATCGACGCATCCTGATCCTGCCTCCGAAACCAGCTTCTCTACTCACAGAATCAGCAGCCGCAGCTAGTTCCAATTCCGTGCATCCCTCCATTCCTATCTCAGAGACTGCTTCGAACATCCTCCTGTTTACTTCTCCACTTTCTCTGTGCATCTGTATTTCCCAATTTGACTTCACTTCTCTTAGCGAGTAGAGTATCCCTGTACCGTCACGTGACTCGCCCGTGAGGCCTGTCATTTTCGAATTGAGGAAAGACCAGCGGTCATGAGGGATTTTTCCTGAAAGCATCGAGGGCCTTTCAGTGCAACCAACTGAGGCCAATGCTTCAGACAGGTTAGCCATTCTAGGCTGCTTCTCCGACTCATGAGGAGAATCGTCACCCCCCGATTCGAAAATCGCCCTTTTCAGAGACCGCCTAACCCAATGCT
Organism: Euryarchaeota archaeon UBA438; assembly: GCA_002504435.1. Classification (GTDB taxonomy): domain Archaea; phylum Thermoplasmatota; class Poseidoniia; order Poseidoniales; family Thalassarchaeaceae; genus MGIIb-O5. Next base: position 9,158 of record DAQP01000011.1, on the reverse strand, counting down.
TCGTTTCAATGCCGGAACCTTCTGAACCGACTAAGAGCATGCTGTTCTGCCTCCCCCCAGTGAGCCAGTAGAGCTCAACCGGGTCATCAATTAGAATCGATTCGAGGCCCTCCGATGCAAGTGCCAATGATAGCGCGTTCTGCCGTGATTCCAGCTCTGAAACAGGAACACGCCAATCCTGGCCATCGGGCCCAGTGATGGACTCCGCATCCCAGGCCATGCGCGTCCTTCCGGGCCTTACCATGAAAGGGATTTGGTAAGTTAACCACGTATGAAACAACCCCAATGGCCTTAGGTGGGCTACCGGTGGGACCCACTGTGACAGGCGTTCTGTCGCTGGACGACGTTTGCCTAGATGGACGTACAGTTTTGCTCAGGGTGGACGTCAACTCCCCCCTAAACCCAGAGACAATGGAGTTCATGGACGATCGTAGATTCACTGAGTTCCTTTCGACATTGGAGGACCTTTCTTCATCAAAAGTCGTACTTATCTCACACCAGTCAAGACCAGGCTATCTTGATTTCACAAGTACAGAGCCCCATAGCAAACTCCTCACCGGTCTACTGGGAAGGCCCGTCGGCTTCGTCTCAGACGTCTGTGGCGAGGAAGCTATTTCAGCAATCAAGGGAATGGAAGACGGCGATGTGCTTTTCCTAGACAATGTACGCAAGCACGAAGAAGAAATCAGCATGAAGAGGGCCAGCCCGGAAGAGATGGCCAATTCTGAGATCGTCAGGAATCTTTCCTCAGTGATCGATGCATATGTCACTGACGCATTCGCAACTGCACACAGGAGCTCTCCGTCCCTGACAGGATTTGCTGGCGAGGTTCCATGTATTGCAGGGCGTTTGATGAAGAAGGAGATTAATGCACTTAGGACGGCTGTTTTTGACCCTCCTAGGCCATACGTTGCCATTCTTGGAGGGATAAAATGCGACGACTCACTTCGAGTCGCATTGAATCTCATCGACAAGGGATCCGTGGATAGGATAGCAATGGTGGGCGTGGTTGGAAACCTCATGCTCTGGGCCGACGGCACAGACATCGGTGCGACGAATAGGGACTTTGTCAGGGAATCACTCGGAGAGGCCTTCGAAGAGACTTGGAGGATGGCAGAGGAGCTAATATCGAACCACCATAACCTACTCTTCCTCCCTACTGATTTGGCGGTAGAGTCAATGGGCAAGAGGGTGCCAATGTCAGTGGAAGACCTGCCAACAGAGTTTCCAATTTACGATATTGGAATACGTACTATGATGGACTTGAGGCCGTTGATAATGGAGGCTGGATGCCTCCTGTGGAACGGCCCTGCCTCATACTTCGAGAAGTCAGAGTTCGCATACGGGACGATTGAGATCATGAACATGTTCGTAGAAGCCCCGGGAGTGACCATAGTCGGAGGGGGTCACACCAGTGCGCTATTCAACCAGAGGGGCAAGGGAGCAGACGTCCATCACAATAGCACTGGTGGCGGAGCTGTCCTATGCATGCTGTCTGGTGACAGGATGCCCGTCTTTGATGCCCTAGAGTCATCGAAGGAGAAGTTCGCGCCTCTCCTCCCCGCCTTGGGGCTAGACCCGAGAGAACCTTGAAATGGAGCCACTGGGGAGATTTGAACTCCCGATCTTCTGATTACGAATCAGACGCTATACCGAGCTAAGCTACAGTGGCGCGAACCCGCCCCATATTCACTCACATATAGACAATATGTGCAGAAGCAACCCTAGTGCAGGGCACTGAGATCCATAATATGGCCCAAGCGGGCGTTCACATCCGATAGGATAGCGTCCAGCGCAGCCTCCGTACGCCCCTCTGCACGCATGACCAGGATGGGCTCAGTGTTGCTTGGCCGACACAGGAACCAACCGTCTTCGTACCTTGCTCTGATCCCGTCCACAGTGGAGCACTCGATGTCGGAGAAGGCCTCCCTCACAGCGCTCATCACCTCTTCGCGCTCCCCTGTGAGGGGGATTTTTGCCTCTCCAGTCGAGGGGTAGTCAGGCAGGGACGAGAAACGATCGGAGAAGGACGGTCCGCCATTGGATGGGGACGGATCCCTCCCAACTATCTCCAATAGCCTTGCTGTGTTGTAAAGCGAGCAGTCGAATCCTGGCCACTTGTCATGGATGAAGAAGTGCCCGGACATCTCTCCAGCGAGGGGGGATGATGGATTCCTATCCAATTCCCTCTTCATGAATGAGTGGCCCGTTCTAACCATAACCGGGACTCCTCCGTATTCCAATATCGACTCCTCTAGAGCCAGACTGCACTTCACGTCGAAGAAAACAGTCCGCTCCTCCTCTGAAAGCGACTCCCTTCCTGAAAGAATATCCTTCGCGAACAGCGTCATCAGCCTATCTGGATGAATGAAGTTGCCGAGTTCGTCAACCACGCCTATCCTGTCCCCATCACCATCCATACCTATGCCGAACTCACAGTCATTCTCAGTGACAGCACGGGCGAGGTCCGCCATATTCTCGATCCTTGTGGGATCGGGCGGGTGGTTCGGGAAGGCATTGTCCCACGAGCAGTGAATGGGAACCAAGTCTACTCCGGACCTTTTCATCAGCTCTACTGCAAGCGGCCCCGGGACTGCGTTGCCACAGTCAATCGCAATTCGAACAGGCCTGGATGGCTTACCAGAGTTTTCCAAAATCGTATCTACAACGTCTAACTGGAAGTCCGGGAGATCTGTGACACTACCCGATCCGATGTCGAAATCTCCTGACTCAAAGGTGGTTCGTAGCTCTTGTAGCTCTTCTCCCGCCATCGGAAGTCTGCCTCTGCAAATCTTGAATCCGTTGTATTCTGGTGGATTATGGCTAGCTGTGATAACTATAGAGGCATCTACTTCCAAATCGACTGTAGCCCTGTAGAGGACTCCTGTGGTGGTTATTCCCAAATCTAGGACATCGGCACCAGCCGAAGTTATCCCAGTTAGAAGTGCAGTATGAAGCTCAGGCCCAGATTCCCTGATATCCCGTGCTACGGCTATCGTTTTCGCACCTGTGTGAGTGACTATCGCAGAGCCGAGCCTTTCTGCAAATTCGGCATCTAGCTGGCTTCCAGCCAGACCGCGTATGTCGTACGCCTTGAACACGCTCACATGCTGGGCTGCATGGGTGTGCTCCTAAGCGTTCCCAATTCCTGTCGTGTTATTGCCAAGCCGCGGCTCCTCTCTAACTGGTAGGTGAATCAACGATGAGAATACTCCAACGGCAATCCCGACCCACCATACGGTGGTGTAACTACCATACATATCGTAAAGGACACCTCCCAGGTAAACCCCGACGAAACTCCCCATCTGATGCGAGAAGAATACTATTCCGTAGAGTGTAGCCATGTACCTTACACCGTAGATATGAGCTACTAGTCCGCTGGTAAGTGGAACCGTAGCCAACCACAGGAAACCCATCGCGAATGAGAAGATTAGCACTGAATTAGCACTAACAGGAGTCAAGATGAACCATGCTGCTGCGATTGATCGGCCCGCATATATCCCTGACAGTAACCACTTCTTCCCGAATCTCTTGCCAGCCCATCCAGCCATCAGAGTTCCAACTATGTTGGCAGCTCCAATGACCGAAATCGCGAACCCTCCCAGTGCGGCGGTGGTCTCTATCCCTAGATCTCCACACCATCCTGCGGGATCGATCGGAGCACTCATCTCAGTAATCAGTGCAGGGAAGTGGGCAGTAATGAAAGCAAGCTGATATCCACAGGAGAAGAACCCCACGAAGATCATCATGTAGGAAGGATCCTTCATCGCTATACGCAGTATCTCCCCGAGACTCTCCTCAATCTCCTCCTTGCTGGCTCTGCCGGGAGCTTGCATGAACGGAAGTAACAGAAGAACAGCGAGTATCGAGACAGCGAAGATAATGAATACAGATTGCCAACTCATACTCTCCAGCAGGTAAACGGCTACTGTCGGTCCGACAATTTGCCCGGCAGATCCAGAGGCCGTTGCTATGGCCATACTCATCGCCCTGTGTTCGGGAGCACTAGCTCGACCGATCACTGCAAGAATGACTCCGAATCCAGTTCCAGCAATTCCGAATCCGACGAGAACCTCGTAGAATTGGACTTCGAAGGCAGTCTCCGCTCCCGTTGTTAGAACCAAACCCAGAGAATAGAGAATCGCCCCTAGAACAATGGCTTTCCTATCACCTAATTTTTCAGAGAAGGCACCGAATAAAGGAGCACCGAAACCCCAAGCCAGATTCTGAATTGCTATTGCTAGACTGAATTCTGCCCTAGGCCAGCCGAATTCATCTTGTATGGGTATCTGGAATACTCCGAATGAAGCTCTGATTGCGAAGCCTACGAGGACAATAATGCACCCTACTAACAATACAGGGGTGAATAGAGAGGCGCCCTTGTTCCCTGAGTAATCGGACACTAAGTTCCACTTCCACGGAACGCTTCACAGACGATCTCTATCAGGGCATCCAGAGGGAGACCTGCCGCTTGATACGCCGCTCTGGCAGGAGGCATTGCGTCCCCCAGCCATTCTCCGTAGATTTCATTGACAACTCCGTAGTCACTCATGTCGGAAAGGAGAATCACTACCTTGACTAGATCCGCTCGAGATGAGTTCGCCGCAAGCAGTAAGTCATCTATCTTTGAGAGTGCACTATGTGTCTGCCCCTCTATCGAATCGCCTCCATCAACACCGACCTGGCCGGATAGCCAGATGTGGTCTCTGACATTTATTCCTGGTGAATAGGGGGCGAAAACCGCCGCTCCCGTGTCTATCTTTAGCTTGCGTGCCATGCAATTCGCAGGGGTTGTCAGTCAAAGAACTACTCTCGGAGCATTTCTATTATTCTCATGTGATCTCCAGCCACCTCTTCGTCTGTGATCTCCCCCAATGGCCTCCACTCTGCATGTGAGGCGTCATCCCCTGCCACAGGAACCGAACCCGGGTCAACTTCCACTAGGTAGAATAGGGCGATCACGTGTTTACGCGGGTCCCTGACAGGATTTCCGTGAATTGAAAGAGCAACTGGTTCGAACCCATCCACTCCCGCCTCTTCCTCTAACTCTCGGATTACTGCATCCTCCGGATCCTCTCCGTAATCCACAAAACCCCCCGGGAATGCCCACTTGCCCTTTGAGGGGTCTTTCCCCCTTCTGATTAGGAGAACCTCAGTTCCAGAACCGCTCTCTCTAAGGGCCACAGCGTCTACTGCCACGGAGGGGCTTCTGTAGCTATCTCGCCCACAGTGGTGGCACGCGTCATCTCCCATATTTCCTCCTCCTTTTCTGGAACGACTCGAGAGCCTCGTAGAGGTCAGACTTAGTGAATGACGGCCAGTGAACATCCGTGAAGTGAAGCTCAGAATATGCAATTTGCCAAAGAAGGAAGTTCGAAATTCGCTCCTCGCCACTAGTCCGGATGACCAAATCAGGATCAGGGAGGTTTGATGTGTACAGCCTTCTGGAAATCTGCTCTGTATCTATCGAATCTAGAGAAATCTCACCATCCGCGTGTGCTGCTGCAACATCTCTTACTGCATCCACAATCTCCTCTCTCCCGCCATATGCGAGACACACCGTGAAAAGAAACTCCGAATACTCTGAGGTGGACTCCTCTGAAACTCTAATCGCCTCACGAACCCTCTCTGGAAGAAGCTCCAAGCGGCCAACTGCCTGAACCCTAACCTTTCTCGCGTGGATCTTAGGATCTTCGGAAATCTCGGTCAAGCCCGAGACGTAGAGGTCATACAATGACTCGAGCTCCTCTTCTGACCTCTCGCTGATATTCTCTGTAGACAGTGCGTAAACCGTGAAGTATGGAATTTCCAAATCAAGGATCCATTCCATCACTTCCTTGAGCTTCTCCTTGCCCTGGTTGTGCCCGACATCCCTGTCTAGCTGACTGTTCCATGCAAACCTTCTATTTCCATCCATTATAATCGAAACATGCTTTGGGAGATCGCCCTCCCTCAGACGGTCCCTTAGTCTGTTTGCCCGAATCCTGTCGGTTCTGGAGACGAAACTCCATGCGTAGCTAGAATTCGCCACGATTCCCGCTGGAATCGAGACTACCCTGAATTTCAGCATCCACTTTGCTAGGGCGTCCATGCGACTTCCTAGGGCACTCCGCCGCCTCCCCATGAGTCGACCAGATGACAGCCCCACTAAAGGGAGTCGCATTGAAATCAAGGCTATTCGAATACGATATCGGCCGAATCTCCGACCTCTTCCAAAAGGCCCTTGTCAGGATTGACCACGATGACTTGCCCAGATTTCTCCCAAACCGCCAGATCGTGCCTGCTGTTTCCAGCGTATCCGAAACCTCCCTCTCCGAAACGCGCCACAAGAGCCTCGGCCTTCTTCTTGTCACGTAGGTTGTACTTCCTATCTGATGCCATGACATCGGAGAACAGACCAACGTGTGCGGCCACCTGTTCGGCTACGATCCTGTCCGATGCGGTTGCTAGGATCAAAGTCCTCCCTCTGGCGTGCTCGCCTGTGAGCCAGTCCAGGAATGCGAGATGGTAGTCTAGCTCGGATGGATCGAAAACCAGTTTCTTTGCCAGGTCCCTCTTCCACTCCGCCCTCCTTCCCGTGAACTCCTTCACAAAGACACCGGGAATCATCCAGGGGCGCCTCGAAAGAACCCTCTTTGCACTGATGTCTGATAGGTCGGACAGGATTAGGGTACCATCCATGTCGACTGCCAGTGGGATGTCCGACCCCTCTTCGCCCATGTTCTCCGCTCGATGGCCTCCGATTCAAGCCTTCGCAGGC
>DAQP01000011.1:0-2082 GCA_002504435.1 Euryarchaeota archaeon UBA438 | reverse complement strand
GACTCAAGGCTTCGCAGACCGATTCAATGAAGTCAGTGACCCCTTCGTGGACACTGAGTACGATGTCAGACCACGTGCCACTCTGGAGGCCAGGTGCGATGCGTGTAGTGGAATCCGATGATCCGTGCCCTACCGGCTTCCTTTCGATCACGGTCATAAATACGGAACTTGGAATGTCAGCTTCAATGATAGAACCCGATGAGATCAATGTGCCGGATGACTGGGAAAGGGTGATCTCGGAACTCGAGCCATGGGGCGAAGTCCCGGAGGGCATCATCAGATCACTGTCCTACGAGGAGACGTCCAGAGGTCCAGTGGTACGATTGAACGCCGATGAGGATTGGGTGGCGGAGTTTCTCCCATGGGGGTCTGACGGACAGATCAGGGCGAGGTCTAGGAACGCACCGGAGATTTGCGACTCGCCATGTGGTGGATTCTACTGGAATGGACGTGACATGATAATCGTCAGGAAGCAAGGAGAGCCTTTCGTTGGGTCAGAAAATGCCCTTATGGAGTCCCTGAAGAATAACGACACAGAGTCTTCAGCAAAGATCCTCGAACGCGCGGGCGCACTTCTGGGACAGTACCACAGTGCTATGGAGCCGATTCTATCCACCCCCCCGGATCAGAAGAGGTGGAACTCCAGGAATGAGGGGATAGAGAGGGTGCTCAGGGCCCAGTTCATATGGAGGGCCCCATTTACAAAGGAGCAACCATGCACTCTCAGCCTTCTAGATGTGAGGTTTTCGGACATCTCCGAGAGTAGTGTCCGTATCACACGCCCGAGACTGGCTGACGCCCTTAAGCCACATGATTCGGATAAGCCGGGCATGAGGGACCTAGCGTCCCTGATGCATGACCTATCGAGGATCCATCACGACTCGGGATCAACCTCGGATATAGTGGAACTGAGGTCCTCACTCATCGAGGGTTGGAAGTCCGAAGCCCCCGAGCTATGGGCCTCAGATGCGGCATTCTACTCCCATAGGGGAGGACTCGCGATATGGGAGTACGAACAATGCCTGCTGGACGTTATGGAGGCCACTTCCCACCAGTCCGGAGCTCCCGAGCCCGCAGTTACGATGCTGGCGTACGTAAGGCCTTACCAGAAGGGCATGTTCAACAACAGAACGTTCGCCGCACTTTCTCTGATGTCATTCTTCTTCGCCACCACGACCCTCCTCAACAGCACCCCTCCGTCCCTGATGGACATTCCAATACCCCTCTTCTTCATGGCCCTCGGGGTTGTGTGCCTCAAGACATACTGGGGTAAGTCACCGCCTCCTGAGAAGCCATTCAACGTCCCATAGGCTAACGTCTGACTACCTTCTTGGAATCATCGTCGAAGTCGTAGAACATTGGGGTCCCTGTTGCGATCTCCACTGATACGATGTCCTGCGGGCTGATGGACTCGATGTGCATAACGATCGAGCGCAGCGAGTTTCCATGGGCCGACACCAGGACGTTCTTGCCTTCTTCGAGGTCGGGGACAACCTCCTCCTCGAAGTAGGGGATTGTCCTCTCGGCATTCATCTTCAGACTCTCTCCCCCGGGCGGAGGGACGTCGAATGAGCGCCTCCAGATGTGCACCTGCTCTGCCCCATGTATCTCCGCAGTCTCTGCTTTGTTCAACCCCTGCAGGTCCCCATAGTGCCTCTCATTGAGACGCTCGTCCTTGAAGACCGGAACTTCTCCGGAATGGGAATTCCGACTCATGATGATCTCAGCAGTTCTCTGCGCCCTCTTCAGCCCGCTTGTGTGGACAACATCGAATCGAATTCCGGAAAGCTCGTCACCGGCGGTCTCAGCCTCCATGACGCCCTTCTCAGACAGGTCGACATCAGTCCACCCGGTGAACCGGTTCTCAGCGTTCCATACTGACTGCCCGTGCCTGACTAGAACCAGTGTTGGCATCTCTAAACCTCAAGAATTGTGAGTCTCTCGAAGTCGGGGCTCGTGGAACTTCAGTCCACACTCTTCGGCCCTCGCCCTAGCCATCATTGCCAAGTCCTCGTTCATCTCCCTCTCGATCTTTGCCGACGAGTCGCAGTAGAAGTTGGTGCTAACGATAATCTTCGAAGG
>DAQP01000054.1:15502-21056 GCA_002504435.1 Euryarchaeota archaeon UBA438 | reverse complement strand
ATAGATTGCTGCCAAGCTTGGTCAGCTCCTGAGGGCTACTGCCATTGACGCCTGGATTAATGTCCTTCACGACGACGGTGTTGAAGGTGTTGCCAAGGCTGTAGTGTAGCTCCTGCCCATTCGTGCCATTGTCTGCCGATAGGTACACTCCCGGGCCGACAGACGTCAAATGCATTGGATTGCTTCCACTGGTGCCCACGTTGATATCCTTGACCAGGAAAAGCCCACCGCCCACGTTCATCCCATATCGGTAAAGCTCCCTTCCGTATGCATCGGTCTTAGCTGTGAACCAGATTGTGTTTCCTTTCATTATGAGGTCCCTTGGAGTCGAGCCTTGGAAATCCCCACAACAATAATTCGCTCCATCGTACTCCCATGACTCGTCCTCTGGTACTATGTTTGCTAGCATGTAGGTGCCAACGTCGGTTCCGTCAGTTATCCACAATTCTTCTCCAAATGGCGGGTGACTATCCACGGATTGCCCCCCAATCGTCTCCATTACGGTGTATACAACTCGATCCGAAACGAATCCCGTGGATGGAATAACAACTAGGTTTCGTGCCCCGGTAATGCCTGGCTCCCAACCATTCTCGCCCCCGTATGCAGGGTCCCAATTACGCCATTGATGACGTACAGTTTGAGTGCCAGATGCCGTACCGTCGCTGACAATCACATTAGCCGCGGATTCGGTACCAGGCTCCCCATCGAAACCAGTTAGGAATATCTTACTATTTCCGGCTACAATTTCAGGGTAGTGGCAGCCAAATGGAGATCCCCAGCACCATACCTGAAGACTTCCTCCGTTGGAGCAGTTTTCCCCATTTTCATCACACTCCTCCTCCCTTAGGTCCTTGACCATGTATGTGCCACCAACGCTCCCATCGCTTCGCCAGAGTTCCCACCCGTGGATTCCGTCATTCCCTGCGAAGTACAGGATGCCGCCCATCTCCACAAATAATGCTGGCCCCCAGTCACGAGCATCTCCATCCTGTAAATCAGATACCATTCCACTATTTCCGGGGCACTCGCCCACAGTGAATTGGACCTCGTCGTAGTTCACTCTACCGTCACCAGCTATCGCTGCCCCTGCCCCGTCATCGTATCCGACAGCCATCTCCATTCCCGGGTTGTCTTGGGGGCATGACTGAACACGCTCCCTGAGATCGTAGGTAAGGGCGCTCATGGTGCTCTGAAGGGCCGCGATCGTGCCCTCCAGTGACTGTATCTCCTCAGTTTTCAGTTCCATCATCTCCTCGAGGCTCGAAATCTGGTAGTTCGCATTTGCAAGCTCTGCGGTAAGGTTGACTATTTGCCCCTGTAGGGAATCGATGGCCGATTGGTCATCTGGATTAGTAGAATTCAGTTGTTCCAGCGCATCGGATAGCTGGGATTCGAGTGACTCCTTCATGCCCTCAGAGGCTTCAAGCTGTCCCTGTAGGTCGGATATCGAGTCCTCTGCCTCACCCAACTGGGTGAAGGCCTCGCCAAGAGTGGTCTCAAGTGACAACCTAGCCTCATTGGCATCATTCAGATCAGAGGTAAGGTTCGAAATCTCTGATTGCAACGAGGAAGTATCTGCTCCCTCGCCAGAATCTTGTCCGGTGCACCCTGACATGGTTGAGGTTACAAGCAACAGCATCATCAGTATGGGGATTAGCCTCATGCATGCCCTAGGTATAATTCGCTATTAAAGTTCTACATGGCACACTGTGGCCTTATTGGTGCTCGTGCCGGGATTTGAACCCGGGTCGTCGCCTCGAGAGGGCGACATGATGGACCGAACTACACCACACGAGCGTATGTCCGGCCACCCCTGTTGTGTATTTGAAAACAGTGGCTACATTCAGAATCATGATAATTTCACTTTCACTTTCATCTTTGGTCTGTTGCCTCTCTTCATATGCGAAACGCCCTGACAGACAGGCATGAATAGAGCAGCAAACACGAGAAACGAGGTTTCCTACAGGAAGAGGCCGGAGCCATCTAGGATAGTTCCCCTGTCATCCCTCGTTCCGACTGATAGCGCAGAATTAACAATGAACGAAACAGGGCTTGTAAACAGCAATGGCATTGGTGCCGGAAAGGGGACATGGAGCCCGCTTCCAGACCTCCCTACCCCGATAGAGGTGAGTCCATCTTCATGGGAGGGGCTCAGGTCAAGGATGCTGGCCAGTAAGGCGATTGCCGAGGTGATGGCCTGATGTCCAGGACCACTAGGCTGAGGGAGGAGGTCCGAACCATGCTGGAGGAGAATGGAACCGCCAATACGGTGGAGATTTTCGATCACCTAAACGAGCGCTTCAGGTGGGGCGCCACCATGAATCAGGTCGGCAACATCCTAGCCAAAGACTCGCGGTTCGACAAGGTGGGGCACGTCAGAGGGCAGTTCAGAGGAAGCGTATACACGGTTTGCGTCTGGGGCCTACGCCCCAGTGAAGCACTTGTAAAGGCCTCTTGATGGGGAATAAGTCAAGTCCCCAAGTCATGGCACAGGGCCGTGAGCCGCACAGGCAGTGGTCCAGCTTGGATGACCCTCTTCAGGATAGGCAACACCCTGACTGGAGTCGTTGGGGTATTCCTAGGTGCAATAGTTGCCCTAGGTGGATTGCCCACTGGTAAACTCGCAATCATAACAATCCTTCAGGCTACATCAGTCCTATGTTTCATGGCATCATGGAACGCACTCAATGATATATTCGACCTCGAGATAGACAAGGTAAACCGTCCAGATCGACCTCTTCCCAGTGGAGCGATAAGCGTTAGATCAGCCAAGGTCGCCACATCCTTGATGATGGCCACGTCATTTCTTTGCATGGTACTTGCATGGTTCACAGTGGACTCCATGGGGAACGAATTTAGTGAATGGGCCCCTTCCCTGGTGGTTTGGGTAGTGGCACTCTTCCTGTTGGCGAACTATGAATTCCCCAACAGTCTGAGGCTGAAAGACAGGGGCCTCCCGGGAAACATAGCAATCAGCATATCTGTTGGATTGGTCGCTGTATTCGGGGCTGCTGGCGTCCTGCAACCTTACAATCACCGGGCATGGTCCCTTTTCCTTGTTGGGACATTCTACAACACGTCCAGAGAGGTAGTAAAGGACATTGAGGATATGGAGGGGGACGAAGGGAGAAACACCCTGGCAATGAGAGTGGGTGCTGACTCTGCAAGAACTGTCGCATGGGTTCTTTCTTTGATTGCATTCGCAGCCGTAATCATGCCCTTCGCATTCGAGATATTTCCTCCATTGCATGTTGTCTTCACAATACCGGCAGTGATTTCTCTGATGCTTGTCAAGTCGAAGTTGCTAAATTCAGAGGACCATGAAGCTTCAAGCCTCCTGAAGAAGTCAATGATCCTCTGCCTCGCCGCCTTCCTAGCTAGCTCTTTGATTGGGTGACTAGCTCAATTCGAGATATGTTTCCCAAGCCGCCGGATTGCACATCATGGTCAGCAATGACATTTGGGCCCACATCCTATTCTCCGCCTGATCGAAAACAACGCTATTGGCCGAATCTACAACACCATCCGTCACTTCCTCCCCCCTGTGTGCGGGCAGACAATGCATGAACAGGTAGTCAGGATGGGCATGCGACACCAAATCCTCGTTGACTTGGAAACCATCGAAGTCTGCAAACTTCCCCTCCATGCTCTCCTCTCCCATGGATACGAAAACATCGGTATAGATTACACCGGCACCTGTAACGGCCTCAACTGGGTCATTCGTGCCTGTAATTCTCGCCCCTGACTCCTCAGCTATCGCAATGGCCCTCTTCAAGACGTCTGGATCAGGCTCATACCCCTTTGGGGTGGCGTATTTTACATCATGTCCCAGCGAAACCCCGGCCAGCATCAAATCGTGTAGTACATTGTTGCCGTCACCCACCCATGCTATGTGCCCCTTCACGGAATCCCCATGCTCAGTTATTGTCATCAGATCAGCTGCTGATTGACAAGGGTGGTGCAAATCAGACAGCGCATTGATGACAGGCACGGTGGAGTGTTTCGCAAGCTCCTGGACTGTGTCGTGACCAAAACATCGGTAAGTTATACCATCGAGATATCTTGAAAGGACAGCTGCAGTATCCGCCACAGACTCGCTCTTGCCCAGCTGGATATCGTTGGAAAGAAGGGTCAGCGGCTGCCCTCCGAGTTTACGTACACCAACTTCGAATGACACCCTTGTCCTGGTGGATGGCTTTTCGTAAATTGATCCGATTGACATCCCCTCGAGAGGTCTGAAGTCTTCTGCAAAGCCATCATCGTTCTTGAATCGAATAGCCCATTCGATAATGTCAGAAAGCTCGCCTCTGAAATCATCTATCGCTAGTAAATCCCTCTTATTGCCGCTCATGCTCTATATCTCCTGCAAAACCATCTCTGGTATCTGCCATGGCCCCATAGACGGTCTGGACGAAGGTCAGTACATCCGCCAAACCTTCCTCCTCCTCACTAGACAGGGGGATTAGTCCAGGCTGTATTGAAGCGTGCTGCATCATCCTCAATTGCCCGATTGCAAACTCAGCCCTCTGACTGCCCGTCCCATGGCTCATTGACTGATCCGCTGACTCGGCATAGAGTGCCGCCTCTAGGGCGCCTAGGTTCTCTCCCCATTCCACAATCCTCTCAAGGACTTCTGGCTCAAGCAGGTCAGCCTTGGAAAGGAAGTTTGCAGTTGGTAGCCCAAGTCTGAAATGGACAATCGAGGAAAGAAGCATCTGGGAGACAAACCCACTTGGGGTCTGAGATAGCATTGGGTCGAAAAGGAAGGCTAGGCAAGCTCTGCCCTGCCCCAGTACCTCAACAAGGTGACTAGAGGCCTCCCTGAATGCGAACAACTCTACCTGCCCCGGAGTGTCAATTACCATAATATCGCCAGCAAGCCCATCCAATTCTTCGTGAATGTCTATCGCCTGTGCTGCAACAAGATCAGCAGCGAGTATCTGAGCACCATTTGGTCCTAGGTCATATTCATCCATGACTTCGGAAAGTGAAATCAGGTCCCTAACATCGAACTCGGGGTCATAGTGAACCCTTTCCGCACCCGGATCGAGGTTTATCGTCAAAGCTTCGACTTCTAGGAATCTGGCCCATCTTTGAAATGCGGTAACAAGTGAACTCTTACCAGCACCTGCGGTTCCAACTACGAATAATACTGGGGGCGAGGTTCCATCCATAGTGCTCATTATGCAGCCCGAAGGCATCAGGTCTTGAAGGATTCCTCACTAATTGGTTAGATTTACCACAAGCAACCGTTATACCAACTGCTGCCACGTCTCGGTATGCCTTCAATGGGGGGAGAGTCATGTCAGAACAACCACCGCCACTGCCCCCCGGTTTCCCAATGCCCCCTCCGCCACCCCCGCCCCCGGGATTCGAAGATGATGCTGATGATGACGAGTCAACTGAACAGAAGCAACCAGAATCGCCTCCAATGGAGCCCCAAGAAGAAGAAACAAGGGAACAGATAGATGCGATAATTTCCAACACCAGCGAGTCCACAGAATTATCCTCAGACGATAGTGTACCCCCTCCACCGCCACCGCCCGGCTTCGAG
>DAQP01000054.1:12985-15176 GCA_002504435.1 Euryarchaeota archaeon UBA438 | reverse complement strand
ACCGCCCGGCTTCGAGGCCCCGCCACCGCCACCACCAAGCCCCGAATCGGAACCTCCAGGAGTCATGCCCCTCCCACTGGAGGAAGATGATCAACTCTCAGATTCTCTCGCCGCATTGGAGGCTTTAGACGAAGAAACAATTGATGATGAGGCCATATGGGACGCCGATTCGGAAATTGCCTCGGAACTCGACAAACTCATCGACGATGAGTCAGAGAGTCCCATTGCAAGCCACCCTTCATCCGGCTCCCAGAACCTTCGTTCCGCATCTGAGATTGATGCGATACCTGGGGACAAGCTGCATGCCACCTTGAGCGAGGTCGAGGAATCGACCTTGAATCCGGATGGCAGTGTAAGAAGCCAGTCAATCGAGGGCGAACTAATCCTGAGGAACTCCAGCCGCAAGGATAGGGCATGGGACATTTCCGTCTCCCTAGCGGAGTTTGAGTCTACAGATATTGGCGGACCAATGGTGACTATTAGGGAATTAGAGGCAACCGAGGAGACAGTAATACCTTACTTGGCGAATGGCCCAAGAATGCTTGTTCTGAGTGAGAAGATAGATACTGAACCTGAACGGGAGCAGGAAGCAAGCCTCTCCTTGGTCAACTCGGAAGACAGGCAGGAGATTGAGATACTTATCAAGGTAGAGAACGCTTCCACGGTGCCCCTCACTGCGGTAGAGGTCAATCGTACATTCCCCAGCAATTTCGAAATTCCTGAAGGCCCAGAATATAATGTCGAAGAGTCCACACTATCTTGGTCAGTAGGGAGGCTAGCCGTAGGCCAAAGCCAGACTCTGGAGCTCTCTCCCACCGTTCTGACTAGTGACATTGAGAAGATTTCTGCCGGTGTAGCTACTGCAACATATTCAGCCGACTCAACGGTTTCTAGAATAAATTTTGACAAGGTTTCTGCAAGGAGTCGTGCAGCCCCATTTGTAACTCCTCAGGAAGACGACAGGCCAGGAATCTGGCATAGCAAATTTGTTTTTGAGAATAAATCATCTTTCGTGGTAACACTCTCTGACATCACTGTTGTACTGGCAGGAAGGGATGAGCCAATTCTTGATGCGTCTGATTTGAGAGTCGATCTTCCACCAGAGGGTAGCTGGGACTCTATGGTTAAGACTGTGAAGTCAGAGGATCAGCCAAGATTCACATTCCCAACTCTGTCCTACTCAATCCTACCTCGCGTCTCTGCCATCTCCAGGGGCGAAGTCAGCCTCAAGGAACAGAAACTCACTGTCCTAGATGCCGAGATCCTGAAGAAGTTCGATAGGTCAAGGATAAGATCGTTCGTGGGATCAGATATCGAGGCGACAATTACGGTCGAGAATACTGGATCTGCAACAATCAATGTCATGAGGCTAATGGATGACATACCAGGCATATTTGACCCCCCTTCTAGTGACTCAGTCAGCATAGAGATGGGGGGTTCTGAGCTGAATGATGATCAGTTCAGAGTCGAGGTCGTGAATGGCATCCAGCTAGAGGAGAAGTTAGTGTCTCCTGATGGCCCTGGACATTCTCTGAGAGTAACGGTTGGGACCTCTGCACCGTTGGGACTCCAGCCAGGGAAGACCCTGGTTATTAGATATCCTCTGCATGCCCCAGAGCCGTCCAAGGACAATGGCACGCTGGCCGCACCAGCTAGGGCAGATTTCAGTGCAGAGAGATTTGGACCGGTAGCAACTAGAACCGTAATCAGGCCTCCACAGATAAGCGTCATCCACAGAAGGAGGAGTTTCACCACTGGCAAGGAGGTATACCCCGGAGGGGGGCAGGGCCGATACGAGATCCTCCTCGTCTTCCAGAATAACTCGGACAGTGCGCTAGAGGATTTAGCCCTACACGATGTCGTTCCAGGAACGTTCTCACTCGAAAGTTCGAATGTCAAATCAAGCACAAGGGGGGAGAGGGACGCCTCTTACACGAAGGAGCCAGCCCGAGAGGGGACGCACATTACTTGGAAGGTCGGGAGGATAGAGAAGGGCGAGAGGATTACCGTTCAGTACGAGATCCAAGGAGATCCAGAATCTGAATACAAGGTTTCAGACGCCCAAGACTACCATGGCGCAACTTTCGGAGAGGAGGTTGATGATGAGCCAAATCTCCCTGAGTGGGCCGAGGCCAAGAAACCAGGGGCCCTCCCCGATATCCCGATCCCAGAGCCCGAGCCAGAGCCCGAG
>DAQP01000054.1:0-12629 GCA_002504435.1 Euryarchaeota archaeon UBA438 | reverse complement strand
GAGCCAGAGCCCGAGCCAGAGCCCCAGAGCTCAGGATGTCCAATTTGCGGCACTGAAAATGAACTCGGGGCATCATTGTGCGTGGTCTGCGGATATTCGTTCAAGTAATGAGCAATTTATGAAGAGTATTTCACCGAAGTGTTGATTGAACCCATGGAGAGCCGATACACATGGCGCAGGGGCCTAAACCGGGAGACGCCCAAGCGCAAGCCATGTCATCGATGATGGGGCCAATGCTGGTGATGTTTGCAATAATGATCCCCCTGATGCTGTTTGATAGCATCAGAATAGCTCTGTCAGATAGTGCTGGCTCGGTAATTGAACCGGTACTCCCATTCCACTCGGAATACTTTGTCCCCACAGTTTTTGTTGTCGGTTCAAGTATCATGGTAGTCAACACCATAATCAGATCCCTGTTTACTGACCCCCTAAAACAAGCTCATCACGCACACAGGTCCAAGCAAATTAGCTCACAGATGAGGGAGGCACAGAGGGAGAGGGATACGGCGAGAGTTAGCAAAATGCAGGAGTTGCAAATGGAACTAATGCCCGAGTCTATGGCCCAGCAGGCTCAGATGATGAGGCCGATGATGTTCACGATTGTCTTCATAATTGCAATTTTCAGTTGGATGGCCATCTCTGTAGAAGAATTCAGAGTTGGCTATGTCAGTCTACCATGGGCCCCCACTTGGAGCTTAAATGACAGGGTGATGTGGATTTTCCCCGCTTGGATCGCCTCTTACATTACCATGAGCGCTCCCCTCGGGAGGATAATTGACAGACACATCAAGATTTACCGTTATCGAGTTCACCCCTTAGTAATAGCAGCTGAACCAATCCCGGAGCCACTGCTGCACTTACTCGAGGATGTCAAGCAGAAAGTACGGCCAGGCTCTAGGACCAGGAGATCTCAGAGGAGGAGGGATGGGCCAAGGAAGACAGGTAATCAGACACCTACCAAATCTGAAAGGAAGAAGGGAGGTAATCTCCAAGTCGCCCCACCAAAGACAGGATCAACCTGCCCTTCCTGTGAATCAGAGATGATATCCAGAACTTCAATGGGCAAGCTAAGGTGTGAAGTTTGTCGAAATGAGTGGAGATGAGACCTTGACTATTCTGACCGTTAGCGGTAAGCCAGGTAGCGGCACCTCAACTTTGGTGGAAAGGATAGCAGAGGAAAGAGGCTGGAATTCAGTAAACGGTGGAGACGTTTTCAGATCAGAAGCATCCAGAAGGGGAATTTCGGTTGAAGAATTCAGCAGACTTTGCAAGGAAGACCTGGATGTAGATAGATCCCTAGACACTATGCTGAAAGATTTACTGTTGTCGGAAAAGGCGCCCGAAATAATCGAAAGCAGACTGATTGGTTGGTGGGCACACTCATTGGAAATTGAGTGCCTGAGGGTTTGGATTAGGGTTTCCGACGAGGAGAGGGCCAGAAGGATCGTGGAAAGAGAAGGCCTTGACTATGCCACAGCTCTCTCAGTATCCAGGCAGAGGAATGAGGATGATATGCAAAGGTACAGGGTCCTTTATGGGATAGACTTGGATGATATGGCTCCCTACAACCTGATTGTGGATGCCGACTCACTCGATGCCGATGAAGTATTCAGTCTAGTAAACTCGAGGATTGGTGAATAATTTGTCATCCCCCGACCTAGTCGTTCTAGATGGGAAGGCAGTGACGGACTCGAAGAGGGGAGTTGACCCATATTCCAGAGACATAGGGGAGCTTCTGGAGTCGGGGATTATTCTTGTGAACAAGCCAAGGGGCCCAACAAGCCATCAATTGGCAGCGTGGACAAGAGAACTTCTCGGAATAAAGAGGCTAGGGCATGGAGGTACCTTGGATCCATTCGCCACGGGATTGTTGACCCTATTGTGCGGCAAGGCAACAAGATTGACTGACATCGTTCTTTCTGGCGACAAAACATATGTCGGGGTAATCAGGTTCTCCAAGAAAGTCGACAGGGAACATCTGGATCGAGTTCTTTCCTCGCTTGTTGGCAAGTCCTACAATGTGCCTCCTCGGGAGTCCGCAGTCAAGGTCAGGGTAAGGAGCAGGCAATTCAACTCGATAAATTGTCTAGACGCAGACCCCGAATCAAGGGTTTTCGCGATAGAGGTCTCATGTGAGGCTGGCAGTTACATCAGAACATTGGCCCGTGATATCGGCCTATTGGTTGGCGCTCAGTGTGAACTCATTGAATTGCATAGAACCAAGAGCGGCACATTTGACTCAGCAATGGCATGTACGATGCAGCAACTAACCGATGCTGTGCACGTCTGGAGGGAGCACGGTGACGATAGAGCGGTGAGGAAACTAATATCGCCCATAGAAAGGGTCCTGGTCTCGCTACCAGTCATTGTAGTCAAGGACGGAGCAGCGGCAGCAGTCTCGCACGGGGCATCGCTTGCCAGGCCCGGGATAGCTATGTTTTCAGGCGGGGTAAAGGCAGGTTCTTCCGTACTGATACAGAGTATGAAAGGGGAAGCAGTAGCAATCGCAGAATTGAAGGTCGATTCAGATGATCTACCGGGAATGGAGACGGGAGAGGTCGCCATTCCTAAATCTGTTCTGATGGCTCCGGGGACATATCCCCAGACATGGTCAAGGGACTAGTCAAGCCATCTCGTGCTCTTCGTAAACCCACTCTTCGGTTTCGAGCCTAATCTTCAATTTCATCATGGATACACGCCCATTGTTGCCATCGCGGCATACAAATTCGATTCCAATTGTGGTATAACTATTCCCTGAAAATAGTTGATTATCGGCCGGATGTGGGTCAATTTAAGGATAAATTCCCACTCACTTGCCTCTCTTATCGTATGGCTTCTTGACCCTGCCAGGCCCGAGCCTGAGTGCAGTTATCGCTATTGCAATTAGTCCCACAGAGCCAACGATAATTGCAGGCCCCCTGTCTACGCCTGAATCTTCATTGGAATTCGACTCTCGTTCAGAGACTTCTACCTGTATCGATTTCTCATTATTGTCCTCATTAGTTTCCCGAATTGAGTTTGTGCCGTCGGCCACCACTCTGATCAATTGGGTTCCAGGGCCGGATAGTGCAGCATCGCAACTCGCCTCTCCTAGGCCCCCCGACTCAACCGCGTCAATAACAGTGGTCCCCACAAAAACGTCGTCAACCAGACACCGTACTTCGACACCAACTGCATCTCCCATCCCTTGATTCCTGACAAAAATCGAGATCCTGGCTACATCGCCATCTCTGAGCTTACTCCCAGAACTAGTAGAACTTTCCACAGTAACCGACTCTACAATGAGGTCGGGCTTTGCAGTCACAATGACCTCTAATTGCTGTGAAATCTGGTTTACCCCATCACTAACAGTCACCTCAACAATGTGTGTCCCCACCGCGACAGGTGACAGTAGCAAATTTCCATCGGATCCAACTGTGGCCCAAGACTTGCTAGTCATTACCGAGGGGGTATCAGTATCCGGGTCACTAATGGTCATTTCAATCACTAAATCTTCGCCAAGCTCCATATACACACTAAGTGGTAATCCGCTAATGGTCGGCCCATCAGGAACTTCCGCTACATTCACCGTAAACGAGTCAGACCATTGATTTCCCCTCTCATCCATTACCTCTACGAAAATCTCAGAATTACCATGAGCGTTACTAACTGGCTGCAAAACTAAATCGCTTCCGGAGGAGGAAGACAAGACCACACTCTCGTCACTACTCCATGTGTTGATAGTCAACCCATTGGGGTCTGTAATGTCATCATCGCACCTCGCACTTAGTGGAATCAGTATTCCGCCCCCGTCCTCTTCCATTTCAACATCGTCAAGTGGGATGCATGATGGGTCTAAATCCCACTCTACTAGGAAACCCCCAGAAATGCTCATTGACTCAATATGGATGACGGTAGTCTCATTCGATCCGTCAGATGACCACTGGAACCTCGCCGCAACGCCGACATTCACTGACTCCGAGTCCGATGGAAGTGCGTGACCCACGGGGACCTCCAAAGTGAAGTGTCCAAGATTAATTGGCAGACTTTCAACAAGGTAATCCCCTATCGCGAACCTAATCGAACTACCTGAAGAAGAGAGGCCGTCGATTTGACCAGCTACGGAGCCGCTTACTACCAAATGCGGATCGTTGACATCCACCCTCGCCCCAGAAATACAACCATCATGTATCTCGATTCTAATTCTTTGCAGCGATTCCGGATGTTCTAGCAAATCTCCGGATTGAATTTGATAATAGCTCCCGCCTACTTCGTCAGGTAGCACCCAAATGGTATGGTTGCCCGAGCCGTATGTGTGGATTCTCCCAAATTGCTGCAAGGGAGGAACTTCAACATCGAACTCCCACTCTCCCGAGGCGCTACCGGAGGGCATTAGTCCGCATGACACTATATCCAGCCCATTGGTAGATCCGTCATATGGGCTGATATCAATAATCGGAGAATTCTGGCCTAATAGGGGACTTATCGCAATTGAATTCTCAAAGGAATACCAGGGTTGGTAATACCTAACTCTAACTCCTACAGCATCCACGCGAACCTCCGAGTCGTCACTCCCCCCTCCTTGGGATACATAGTCGAAGGTTACGGATGCCCCCTCGGCGTAATTCCAATCCCAATCGGCCATTTCATCAACTGGAACGACAAGGGGATTGCTCATCTTGAAGACTCCTGAGAGAGTTCTGGTGTATGTTGTTACTAGCTTATCATTGCCAACATTCTGAAGGATGATTCTGACCGAGTCGGAATTCAAATTGTCTGGTATTTCAAAGTGCAAGACAAGTGAGACATTAGCGATTGGCCTGCTGTGGAGCCCCGAGAAATCGAATCCTCCGACAGTAATGTTGGGACCTTTCGACCACGTGTAGAATGTATCAGGAGAACCAGTGCTGTAATTTGATCCGGTAATGCTAGATTGGGCCCACGATGTCTCTTCCTCTAGATTCTCCGGCCTGTCATGGGTGAATGACAACTCCCCATCGGCAATCATCCCCTCAGTATACATTGCCGGGCTGCCAGAGAAACCCGAGGTGGCACTAATGCTCCAATCTTCTTCATCCTCAAATGTACCTGCAGAAAAAATCTCGATTCCTTCCGCGGTAATTACAGTATCAGCGGACACAAGAAGTAATGGTTGCAATAGTAGAAGCAATGTCAGCGCGAGTCCATGGAGGCCTCTATCGCGACCCATCGCTCCTTCACGGAGGCAAGTCGTGCTTCAACCCGTTGGTTACTTGTCAGACGCCATAGTTGCATAACGGTTGATATACGGGCCTTTCTCCGTTGAATGCACAGACGGCTGTGATGGTGTAGCGGTTAGCACGGTGGGTTGTGGTCCCGCCGGCCCGGGTTCAAGTCCCGGTCACGGCCCCATTTTCCAGTCAGGTTGGCCCGTTAAGTTCCTCAGTTGTAATGCCATGCCCCATCTTGTCTACCTTGATTGCCAGGTACTCGCGATTTTCGTCACCAACTCCTGCTACTAGGGGCATCCGCTGTTCAACATTAATTCCATACGATATTAATTGGGTTATCTTGTCAGGATTGTTGGTCAGTAGGCAAACGCTTTCTATCCCAATAAGCCTGAGAATTTCAGAAGCAACACCATAGTCACGAGCGTCAGCTGGATGGCCAAGAAGTAAGTTTGCTTCTACTGTGTCGGCCCCTTGGTCTTGCAAATTGTATGCCTGTATTTTTGCATGAAGCCCGATCCCCCGTCCTTCTTGTCTGAGGTAAAGTATGCACCCCCAACCAACATCCTGTATCATGCTAATTGCAGCATCCAGTTGAGGCCCACAGTCGCACCTGAGGCTACCAAAAGCATCTCCTGTGAGGCATTCCGAGTGCACCCTGACTAATACAGGGTCAGGCCCTTTCATCTCTCCAAGAGTTAGTGCGACATGGTCCATTCCTGTCTCAGAGTCATTGAAAACTCTGATTCGGAACTCGCCTTTGTCAGTAGGAAGGCGAGCATCAGCGGGAATTTCACCAGTTTCCTGAATTCTTACTTTCTTGCTATTCATCCTCGTCCCCCCCTTCTTTTCGCTTGTCGGAGGTGTTGCTGATAAAGAAAACATACTCTCCTGAATCCTCTACTACTTCTAGAAAATATACTCCCATTCTGTCGCATAGGAGGGGGATGTCACGGAGTGTTTCTGGATCGTCACAAACAACCTCGAGAACCCAAGTCGTATTCGACTCAAGTTGAACAGTAAGTGAGGATATGGCCGCCTTAGTTTCGTGTATTGGAATCGGGCAGAAGAATCCTAGCAGATTCAGCCTTTTGGAAACCTCTTGACTCCCCGCCATTACCTCACCGTAGCTGAAACAATCTCAAGAATTCACTATAGCTGGCTTTAGGGAACGACCTTGGAACTCCCTCCCCTTGATCACATCAATGACGTAGGCCACCTTCTCGACATGCACCTCGACAATGGTCTCCTCGTCGTCAGAGGTAACTTCCCCAATCGCTATTTCAGGAATCCTGGACTCCTTAACTATCCAGTCAACGAGCTCCCTTTTTGTGGTTTCTGAATTATTTATTTTCATACTGACTCGAACCATCCCGAAGTAATCCGAAACCTCGTCCCAGTCATCCCTCTTAGGCACGAAGTCCCTTTCTCGGCCCTCGGGAAGTGCTGGGGGTTCAATGAATGGAATTTCAAGCCCCCATGTAGAGCAAATCTTGTCCACCATAGTTACTTCTGAACCAGTGGCGAAGCTCCACGCCTCCCCCTTTTTGCCCATCCTCCCGGTTCTCCCAATTCTGTGAACGTAGACTTCAGAATCGTCGGGTAGATCATAATTGACAACATGGGTGATGCCATCAACATCGAGCCCACGAGCAGCTACGTCAGTTGCAACCACTATCGACTCCGAACCGTCTCGGAATGAGTCAAGGACCCGCTCTCTCTTGCTTTGAGGCATATCTCCATGCAGCCCTACTGCCTTGAATCTGAACTTCCCTAGCCTCTCAACAATCAACTCGACCATCCTCTTGGTGTTTGTGAAGATAAGAATCTGTGAATCGCTTCCGGAACTCCCAATTATTCTACCTAGGGCCCAAAGCTTGTTCGCCCGTCCAATCTTAATTGCAAACTGCTCAATCTCCGGGACTTCTACTTCCAAGTCCTCGCTCATTACATGTACTGGATCATTCAGGAATTCCTCTGCGGCATCCAGTACTTCCTGGGGGAATGTGGCACTGAACAGTAGTGTCTGCTCCCTGTTGACGGTCCGCTCAAAAATCCAGAGAACATCGGGGAAGAAACCCATGTCAAGCATCCTGTCTGCTTCGTCCAAGCAGAAGAGCGCGATACTCTCCATTTTCAGGTGACCGCGCTTTGCCATATCGATAACCCTGCCCGGAGTGCCTACCACTATGTCCGCACCATCGTCGAGCCGCTTTGCTTGTTTCTCAATGTCCGTACCTCCGTACACCGTCTCAATCTTCAGTCCCTTTTCACCTTGCAGAATGCCCATTTCTTCCGAAACCTGAACTGCTAGTTCCCTAGTTGGGCACAGAATAATTGCCTGAATTTTTCCTAAGACACTGCATCTTTCTATCGCAGGAATTCCAAAGGCAGCGGTCTTTCCCGACCCTGTTCTCGCCTGTCCCACAACGTCGCGACCCTTCCTGGCATGAGGAATCGCTTCGATTTGAATTTCAGTCGGTTCTTCCCACCCACGCTCCGCAATTGCTCTGGAGATGTGGCTATCTAGGTCCCATCTATCAAACCCCTTGGGTTTAGCACTCATATGAATTCCTCAGGATCAGAAGTTCTCCGACTCCCGGATTTCCGCCTGAAGTTCACCCATCCAGTACTTCTTGCAGTTCTCTTTTGTCAGAAACTGATCCTTGCTAGAGAAGTTGTGGTTGTAGTGGTTGTCTTGTACGGATGCAAATTGAGTAGGCTTCCTTTTGTGGAACTTCTGAAGCACATGCTGCCTCATGTATTGCCTGAATTTCAGAGCCTTGGTCCTGTTATATTTTCCAGAGGCCATTCCATCCCACATTAGCTCAAATCGCTCTGCCTTCTCGTCAACGACTTCGCTCATGGACTTCCCTCGCTTTCCGGCCGACCTAACTCCTGTTTATGATGTTCACCCATGGGTTGTTCAGACCCCACCTTGGTATCTGGAGCATCTTCTTCCGAAACTGTCGGGTTATCTAGCGCCGCCAAGAATCGATTCTTTTCTTCCTCGGAACCCTCCATTTCTATGTCAATGGACAGAGAACTCAGCTTCTTCCTGAGATCAGGTCGGGTTTCTTGTTTGAGTAGCTCAGCAGCAGTCTCTCTGAGCTCATTACCGCTGAGAACAATTGTCAGAAGCTCAATACAGGCCTTACGTAGATTGTAATCTCTATCTCGAGCACCATCTAGAATCATCTTAGCCACCCTTGGGCTCTGCATGTCGAGCCTCCTAAGGGCGCCAATCGCCGATTTTCTAACTCCTGAATCATCGTCCGACATTGCAACTTCGACAAGAATTGCGGCTATCCTAGGCTCAGAGCCAGCCAGCGCGTTCAGGGTTCTGGCAGCATTCCTCCTAACATCCTGGTCCTGGTCTTCCAAGCACCATCCTATCAAGTCCCAAACCTCAGCACTAGACTTGGGGGCAAGAACTCTGAGTATCTTTGAACCCCTTCTCCGCAGATCAACATCTTCCTCCCTGATGAGCTCGTCAATGTGGAGGCAACCTGTTTCAGTCCAGCTCTCCGATGCCATCTTCAAAGCACCGAACGCATTGTCCCTGTGCTTCTTTCTAGTGTCCCTCAATTCCCTACGCAGAATCATCTCGCAACCCGAGGGAAAGATAGGGGCCATCTTCTTCAGCGCAATCATAGCTTCTGTACGCACATCTTCGTCATCGTCAATCAGTCTATCCGAAAGGCATTGCAGGAGCCCATCGTGCTTTCTCAATGAGAAGGACGGCAGTGAACTAAGGGCCAGAGTCCTAATTTTGGGATCATCATCATCCAGACATTCTAGCAGTATAGAATGGGCTTCTTCCGTCCGAGCCTCACTAACCCGGTGCAAGGCCAGTATCCCATCTCCTCTCCTCGCGAAACCCCCTCCTACAGTCCTTGGCAACTCTATGGTTCCTTTCGTACCATTGGAAAGCTCGATAATTTCTCTCTCGGGAACCACTCTCCAAGCCCCCTCGGGAGGGAGCAGTAGCCTGATATCGGCCTCGTCCTTCACTCTACCTCTGGTAAGTGGACGCCCCGTCCTCGGATCCCTTGCAATGTACTCTCTGGCCACGCTTGTCGCCCCGCGCATAGTATCGACATTATTCAACTGACTGACTGTTCGTTCCCATAGGGGAAACATCTTTTCAACCGCCTTGTGTGTATAGTATCGTGATTAGTCAAGATTCAGAGGAGGAAGTACGACGCTTCATCAACTCAAGCTTCTCGGGATCCTCCGGACTTCACCTTCCCAGTGAGGAACTCATAAGGCTCTGGTCCTTGGAATTCCAGTGGTTTTCTCCGTTGGAATCGTCTGAAGTACTCGAAAAACTAATCGAGGCCGGCTGGCTATCTATTTCCGAAGAGGGGGTAAGTCCCACTGAGGGAATAGAAACTTCCCTCCCCCCTTTAGGGTGGAAGCCAATATTTCGCAAACTAGCGAATCCCCCGGGGCTCCCCTCGCAAGCTCCCGTAGAAACCGTGGATGAGTCAATCACAACTTCAGTTACGATAGTAAACAACAATGAGAACTCGGAAAAATACCCACCTGACTGGGCTGAGGGGTCAATACCCCAATTAATCTCAGTAATCGGGGAAAATTCGGGACTTGATAGTAAAGAGGTAGTCAGAAGGGCCCAACGGAAGAGGAGGGCATTGGGTCATGTAACTTTGTGGATGTCTCTAGCTTTGGTCGCGAGAGACCAAGGGCTTGACATGTCCCTAATTGACGAGGTTATAGGCAATTAGTCGCCATTTGCAGTTCTGACCTCTGCCGCTAGGAGTACTGGTAGGACGAAGAGTGCCAGAATGAATGAGAACGCCACTGAGATGGAACTGACCACGCCGAAGTCTCTGATCACTGGGATAGGGGACAGCATTAGAACCAGGAAACCGCAGATTGTCGTGCCAGCTGACATGAGGAGGGCAGTGCCAGTCGTAGCGTACATGTCCCTCATGGCCTTCCAGACGCCCATCCCCTTCTCTCGATTCGTCTCGAAACTCCTCCAAACATGTATCGAGTAGTCTATGCCCAAACCAATGGTGAGTGCAGTAATCATGATAGTCAGAACGTTCCAGTTCAGTCCCAGTGTGGCCATAGAACCGACTACCCACGCCCCCGCTAGCCCGACCGGCAATATCACAACGAGAGACTGACCCAGCCTCCTGGTCAGTAAGAATAGAACCATTATTGAAACAAGCAGGCTAATCCCCGTAGACTCTATCTGAGATACCACCAGCCCGGAAAGTATCCCATCAATCATAACAACATCGCCCGTTGCATATGCTCTGCAGTCAATCAATCCGTCTTCTTCTATCAGGCTGGCTTGGTGCTTGAATATCTCCGAGACCCTCGCTGAGTCCTCACTGTTCCTCGCCATAACGTCTATACTCATTTTCAGGTATAGCAATTGACTCCCGTCCTTGGTCAATGCTACATGCCCAGAGACCCTCTCTGACCAGCTAGCCCCCCTGAGCGCATCCCCCGTCGAATCGTTGGAAAGAAGGGCACCAATGGCCGCGGAGATGTCACCCTCTTCGAAACCGTCTGTAATGTCCAATTCACCCTCAAAAATTCCCAAATGGAAAACCTCGCCGAAGGACGGATCATTCTCAACTGCATCCCTGAGAATTGGATATAGTCCATCGTAAGAAGGCCTGTCTGAAGTAGTACTTCCCGGATTGACAACCTCTGGAATTCCGGAAATTCTTGTATCCAAGAAATCCAGCCCTCTCAAAATGTCTCTTTCGTTAGTCAGAGAAGAAGACCCCTCGCTAGGCTCAATGATGATGTCAACGGATTTCCATGCAGCGGCATCATATGATTCGTATATGTCCTGTCTCACCTGCATGACCTCCATTTCATCTTCCGAAAGGAAGTCGGTCAATTCGAAACTAGTATCCAGCTCCATCACTGCAACTACCACTGAACCAGTAGTCAGTGCAGCAACAGCTAGCATCACCCACACAGTGTTCTTTCTCTGGAACTCAGTAACACTGGATGCAGTCTTCTCCAGTTGAAGTCCCCCTCCAATATTGTTACCAACTCCCCTTTCGGCTACAATGTGTGTTGCACCAACGGTCACAGTGCTCGCAATAAATGCAGAAACCACCCCCAGCGCCAGGGTTATCCCAAACGTTCGAAGGGGCGGCAGTGGGGAAACGGAGTTTGAAAGGAAAGCGAAAACTGTGGTAATTACGGCTAGTGTCAATGCCATCCTCAGTGAAGAGAACGACTCAACCCATGCCTCCGCTGCCGAATGTTTCACCTTCCGGGCCTTTTCATATCCCCTTTGCAAGTGGATAGAGTAGTCTATCCCCAGCCCTAGTACAACAGGTGCAACCGCGACTTCGAGAATCGAGAAACGCATCCCCATTAGTGTAATGGTTCCATATGTCCAGATTAGGGCCGCAGTAAGGCTCAGAAGTGGTGCAGCCACCATGATGAATGAACGAAATGCAAGAGCCAAAACGGCTACTACGACTGCAATTGAAATCAGGAAAAGCCAGACCATCTCGTCCAATGTGGTATCGTTAATGTCGCTACTAATCAAGTCATCAGAGATGACCCCGTAATTCAGATTCTCAGAATTCGAATCACGCAACGAACTCCTGATCTTCTGAGCTAGGTTTTCCCTTATCTCTCGATCCATTTCACCATCTAACTCTATCACCCACAGGGTGCTGGATGCTCTAGGTGTTGGATCTCCCGTGCCCTCTTCCAACCACTCACAAACATGCTCATACTCAAAGTCAGTATGCAGCATCGCCGACGAAGCGAACGAAGCAGCCGAAACGGCCTTGTCATCGCCTACGGCATCTATGCACGTCTCGTCATCGGAAACCAGACTATCCAGAACGGACGACCAGTCGCTGAAATTTTCTATCCCTCCACTATTGGGCGATCTTTCTAGGATAGCCCTATTCACCACATCAGCAGCATTGACATGAGCGTAAATCCCTCCCTCCCTGCCAGCAAGAGAGTCAATCATTTCCATGTCACTTAGCAAATCTTGTAGTGAGGAAACTTCCAGAACATTCCCTTCGTCATCGGTCGGGCTGACATGGATGTAAATCCTGTGGCCTGTTGGAGGAATCACGGAATCGACCCTTTCTTCGGCCAGATCGGAGGCAGTCTGGGGGGAGAAAGAGTCCAGATCAGTCGTGAAACTTGGCAGTGGCGTCACTACACTGACCATATAGCCGGTCAGTAGGATGCTAATGACCAATGCCGGGAGGGCCATTTTCTCAAACATCTCGGCAAGTCCCGAATCGCGAGGTGCGCCCTCCATGCCATGTCGCCAATCAATACAGTGTTTAACTTAGGCTCACTTTGGGCCCCATAGGGCCCACAACTGTATGAAAGCCCTCAAAAGGGGGCGGCCGGTCGCCCGGTCGACATGTCCATCAAGGTTCTAATGAATGAAGGCCGAGAACTCCGAGT
>DAQP01000025.1 GCA_002504435.1 Euryarchaeota archaeon UBA438 | reverse complement strand
GGGATGCAGCAAGAGGGGTGCCAGGTCTTCCTCGCCGTTGACGAAGATTATTGTTGAAGAGCGGTCCTTCATCCAGGAGTTGACTGCGTCCTCGCACGCTTCAAGCAAGGAGTTTGTCAGTCCACCAGGGGGGCTTGAACAGTTTAGCCTCTGATCATAGTGTGCCTGATCGATCCTGCTTGTCGACCCCCATTCCTCTCTCTTCGTCATTCCGTCAATTAGAGAAATGTCTGGGGCTTTTCCTAGTTGGTGCATGGTCAGAACGGTGACATCGCCAACTGCAATTATGGGACCTGCATTACCTTCTATGTGAGATAGTGCGTCACTCATTGCTAATGAGTGGTCTTCCTCCGGTCCAGAAAAAAGAATTCCAAAGGGATCTTTGAGATTTCGTTCTACCTCTGGAGTCATTGTGATATTTCCAGACCTGATGTTTTCGGGAATCCATGGCTTTCCTTCCCTGTCAATATCGCCATCCCTGATTCTTGAGCTTGAAATTGGCATTCCATCCCAAGCATCTTGTAACTCTAAAGTCACAATCTCTAATGGGCTCAATCCATTATTGATTCTTAATTCATTTATTTCTTCACAATTTTTCCTCGTATCTTCAGTAGAAAAGATTGCCTTTGCCGCTTCGTGGGTTGGAGCAGGGCCGTGATTATTCTCCAATTTACCGAATGAAATCCTAGACAGGTCTTCTTCACCCAGGGAATCCTTAACCCCTTGAAGACGATCTTCCCAATTTTGGACCCTAGGGTCCTTTTTCATGGCTAGATTGTCCGAAGTAATCCAGATTTCTAATTCGTTACAATATTCTAGAGACTTAGAAATTAGATGAAGGTGGCCTTTGTGGAATCGGTCGAATGTGCCTCCGATCAGACCAATTTCGAACATTTCCTCTTCACCGGTGAATTTTCATATTTTTCTATTTAGTTAAGTGTGCCCCGGGGCGTAACGGTAGCCTTCACAGCGATGCTCCAGCACCTGACCCACCCCGGGACGTCTGTCGGACTGGGTGGTAGTCCCTTGATTCATCCCCTCTCGGGTCCTCAGGGGACCTTGTCCCGGTCCGGCCACCTGTATTGCGCCGACAATCATCCTGCCTTGGGGGCAGTCAAGTCGGTCTTCGACAGATGGCTACCCATGCGTGGTACCATGTTTCATCCTAAACCTCCGGCGAGGGGGTTTCGTCAACACGGTGTTGCCGCTGGGCAGCCCTTGGCCGGACGTATAGGTCAAGAACCCCTCGGTCAATAAGAAATGGCTATTTTCACTACTCCAAAGTAGGCAAGCTTGAGATCCCATCATGGAACCCTGACTCCCTGAGAAGTAATCTCTCCGCAATGTGAACATCTGCTGACAGGCATTCATTGGCACTAAATTCCGGCCATTTTTGCAACGGTTGCGCAAGCCATCCGACCAATGGATGTGTTCTTCCATTATTGGGCGATCTGCCATTGATTACATAGTCAAGAGAATCGAGCAAGTCGAGCAAGTATGCCTCCCCTGGAAGATTCGCTTCGGATTCGACGCTGCTCCTCATTCGTCTGGACAAGAGTATCCGCAGCTCGGGGCTGCATCCCTTATGCTTCAAATCCTGTAGAGCGGGCGCCTTGCACTTATCGCCCGGTTTTCTCAGGATAGCTGCGGGCCAAGGCACTGGATTCTGTAGTAGCCAGTTGAATGCATCATCATCCTGGAGCATGTTGGATAGTAGTTCTGGAGAAATTGCCGACCACCAACTTAGAGGGAGGGAGTTTACGATAGCCCCTATTTGTTCGATATCTAATTCGGCTATTCTTTCGGAGCGATCTACGAGTGTGGACCATATCATTAACTCATTTCCAGACTCGAGTTTTCTTCCCCTTTCAATTACAGTTTTCAAGATGCTTTCAAGTTCTGCAGATTTTGACTTGTCACGTGAGAAAAGCCACATCACCCCCTCCAATGCTGCGAGTGATTTTTCCGGGGGACTCGAGAGCCACGCATCTACGGCCCACTTCATCAAATCCCCATGTAGGCTAACAGGTAGCCATGGGGCATTGGCTAACAATTGGGAGGCCACCCATGACGCACCTGAAGAGGCGTTCCTTGAGTCCATTGTTGGTCTAGCCCTCAAAGCCGAGTCGGGAGATTCCCTAAGCAGATCACTAAATTTTTCAGAAAATGTCTCCAGTACTTCTCCGGGAGCCACTTCGGCAGCCTCTGAGAGTCTCTCGAGAGGGAGGAAGGTAAAATCCATCATAACCAGCCACCTCGGGTCCAGTCTTTTTCCGAGCCTCTGCCACCTTGGCCATCTAGTTCTGGGAGGAGAGGCAATCCAAGCTGCCACGGGGTAGCTTGCTTCCATTCTATTTGACCACTCCTCGTTTCCCTCGGGGTATTGGGAAATGGCAGACCTAATCATTGAGATATACTCTACATCTTCTAATCCTTCCAACAAATATTGAACCTCTGGAGGGAGCTCATTATGGGATATTTCCTCCGTTGCAAAGCTGGCAGAATCAGGCGAGTGGGTGACCGGGTCGACGAGTTTCACGGGCAATGTTTTGCCTCCCTTGAGTTCTAGCATCATCCAGGGGAGAGGTCTGAGTGGATCTGGCGATAGTCGATCCAGATTTGAGAAATGGGGGGATTCAGAATTTAGTATTACCATCCTGAGGCTGGGATGAGAGGATAGGGAAATTGCGACATCGCTGGGGATATTGCTGGGAAAATCGATCACTAGAGGAGGTCTGTCCTGTTCCGAAGAAACCCACCTAATCAACGACTCTATAGCTGCATTTCCGATTCCCCTAGTATCTAGCAGTCCTGAAATGATCGGTTCTATGGTAAAATCTGACTGGCCCCAATCACGTCTGAATCTCCTCCAAGTGGAGTCTTCTGTCTTTGATCTACGATTGCCTAGTATCCTTTCTTTCAATGACTGACATCTCTTTCTTCTCTCTGATTCGGATAGCCTAGGATGGGCGACCTCGATCCAATAATCCAATGACTCTATTGGGTACTTACTACCATGAACATCGACCCCGCCAAGGTTTGCAATTACTATGGCTGATGACCTTGAGGCCTT
Organism: Euryarchaeota archaeon UBA438; assembly: GCA_002504435.1. GTDB lineage: Archaea > Thermoplasmatota > Poseidoniia > Poseidoniales > Thalassarchaeaceae > MGIIb-O5. The sequence goes on along the minus strand of DAQP01000025.1, from coordinate 15,188 downwards.
CAGAAGCATCGAACGGGTTAGCCTGTCACTAGCTACGGCGGCTATTGCAGACTTTGGTCTGATATCGGGGGACATCTTGTGGCACGTTCCTAGAACCCAAGGCCCTCTGTGCATAGTGTTCTCTGGAAGAGGCGGCACGGGCCTGTGGACTGGGCCTGAAAACCATCTTCCAGGAGCCACAGCGATTGGGCGCTGTTCATCCAACAGCCTTGCTCTGACAATTCCAATTACAGAACGCCCCTGAGAAAAGGTATCTATCCTGCCCCTATCCATGGGCAATGGCGAATTTCTAGATTCCATGCTAGATAGGTCGAACCATCTTGGCCCCCTCTCCCTGATGGTCGCCCAACTCCAAGGTACCCCTTCTGTTCCACTGGAGGAATCGGTGCTATCGATTACTGTTGGAGGCTTGTCGGGTATTAGGATCAAAGGTGACTCAGATGGACCCATTATCCCAATCAGGAGATTAGGGCCGTCCCTTGAAAGAATGCAGATCTGGTTATCGTCATCCGGGAGAGGTAGTGCCTCCAAAGCTCGAGACCATTCGTCGGATCTTACTGTATCCCAGCCTTTCTCCGTCAGATGTAGCATTGCCCCCCTACTACCAGGAGGCATGTCACTGTCTACCAGTGCATCGTTTCTCATCTTCCTAACCTCTGCGGAGACGTGAGGAACTCGAATTCCTGAATCGGTGGCCATCTCGCTGACCGTGGCCCCTCCGTCGGCAAGACGGTTGAGGAGCCTCCTCCGGTTCCTACTACGGATCTTTCCAGAGGCGGTCTGAATTTTTTCTTCTGACTGAATTTTGGAATCATCGGACACCACAGAACACCTCTGTCCGTATCGACATAATATATTAGTAATAAAATAAACTGTTTAGTTACATTTAATTACACATTTCCTATGGAGAATAAGGTGGTTTCATTTCAACACCTGATAATGTAACTAAATCTACACCAATAATCGTCATGTTTGGTAACTAAATTGTGTTAATTCGTACAGAACGGTTATATCAGTGCCCGCTGTCCTGTGAATATCGGGCCGTCTGCGGTACCGGGACCAAGGAACGGCGAGTAATAATGGAGAACGACCAGATCCGCAATTTGATCAGGAAATTCATCTCAGAAAGGCCGAGAAACACAGCAGAGATTTCTGCATGGGTCAACTCCCAGGACAGTTCGCAGACTCCACGCTCCGATATTGCATCAATACTGGAAATGGACGCTGACATCGTCAGAATAGGGACGGTTAGGAGGAGCGGGATTGCAGGAAAGGAGTACCCCCTGTCGGAATGGGCGACCGATGAGTGGGTAGCTTATCATGAGCGAAAAGAGCCCAGAAAGGAGTAGATGAAATGAGAACAACGAGACTTAGACAGAAGATCAAGAAATACCTGCACAACAAGGGAGAGGCGAATACAACCGAGATACTAGAACACGTTAACACCACCATGAGACATGGGACTACTCCTCAACAACTAGGCAATGTCCTTTCGAAGGACAAGGACATCATGAAGGTCTCAACAACAAAGAGAGGCGGCGCTCTATCTGGGCGCTACGAAATCTGCGTCTGGCAGCTAAGGCCCGGAGTTCTCGACGGGGAAAACTGAATCTCAGATCAGGCTTCCATATCTTCAGACCAATCGCCACTTCTAGCTAGGCTGTTCATCGCGGCACGATGTGCGAAGGCATTCTGACTTTCTTCATTCGATCCACTTGCCCAAGTCTGCAGTGCGTGTGCGAGGAGTGCCCTGCCGTATGAGTAAGATAGCTGCCAAGGGTGTTCGACATCCATCGCATTCATGAGATTCAGGTGCGCCGTTGCATCTTCATCTGACTGGCCGCCTGAAAGGAAGACGATTCCCGGGAGATCATGTGGCACGTGTGTGGCCAGACAGTCAACTGTCATCTGTGCTGCTTGCTCCCTGCTCCCTTGGTTGTGACAGCCTTTGCCTGGCAAGACCATGTTTGGTTTTAGCAAGGCACCGGGGATGTGGACTCCCTGAACATCACACTCAGCAAAGGTAGCATCTAGGATCCTTGCGGTTACATCGAAACATGTCTGAGCATCGTGGTCTCCATCCATCAGGACCTCCGGCTCGATTATCGGGACCAGCCCTTGCTCCTGGCAAATTGCAGCATAGCGAGCCAATGCATGAGCGTTGGTGGAGATGTTTGCGTCGCTTGGCATCCCATCGCCAATTCTGATTACGGCACGCCATTTAGCAAATCTTGCACCTATTGAGAAATATTCCTCGCAACGCTCACGCAAACCGTCGAGCCCCTCTGTTATCTTCTCTCCTTGGTGATGAGCGAGTTCCTTGGCCCCCGTATCTACCTTAATTCCTGGATGGATTCCCCGATTCGCGAGGTACTCTGGGATGGGGGTCCCATCATCCATTGTCTGTCTGATTGTTTCATCGAACAGGATTACCCCGCTAATGGCTGACTCATATCCGCCAGCTGTGGCAAAAATGTTTGATCTGTAGGACCTTCTAGCCTCGGGAGAAGGATCCACTCCCACGGCTTCAAGTCTGCTAGACATCGTTCCATTACTCTCGTCAGCTGCTAGAATTCCCTTCCCAGGTGCAACTAGCTCCCTTGCTGTTCTCTCAAGAAGCTCCCTATCCATAGCCATTACCGGAGTCGACGAGAAGGTACTGAGAAATGAAACCATCGTATGTATTCTTTAGTTTCGAACAAATGAAGTGTCGATACGATCAGAATTCTCTCTCAGAAGAAACGAACCTGTGGGCCTTGTTGGCGACGTCAATGATTTCAGAGTGGACTGACGCCCTTCCCTGCTTGAGAATCCTTACTCCCTCAGTCCTGCCACTGCAAACACCAGTACCAATGAAAAGAGAATCCTCTGAAGAGCAGAGTTCATCCCTGTCCCAGATCCTCTCTATGTCTCCATCTATCATTCTCTCCGCCCTCTCTCTGTGTCCTTCGTTCTTGAACACCAGCCTACCCTCAAATGGGGCGTCCAGTCCCCTCAGAGCAGTGGCAGTGATGACTCCCTCGGGAGCTGCCCCTATCCCCATCAGCATGTCTATTTTCGACCCAGGGTCTGCAGCGTTAAGTGCTGCCGAAACATCCCCATCTCCAATGAGAATTACATTTACAGAGTGGGCCTTTAGATCCCTCACTAACTGATCGTGCCTAGGCCGGTCCATGGCAACTACATTCAGTTCATCGGGACTCTTGCCCAAGGCGACGCATGCTGCTTCTACGTTGTATGACACGTCGGCCTCCAAACTAATTTCCCCATTGAGTTCGGATGGTCCAGCTATCTTGTCCATGTAGCAGTCCGGGGCATGCAGTAGGGCCCCTCGAGGGGCTGCAGCGAGAACCGCCATCGCATTTGGAAGGTCCTTGGCTACATGATTTGTGCATTCAAGTGGGTCCACGGCTATGTCTATTCTTGGAGCGTTAGGATTCCCTTGCATTGATCCGAGGGGCTCTCCTATCCACAACATCGGGGCGTCGTCCCTCTCGCCTTCCCCTATAGCGACCCTACCGTCAAATGGGACTTTGTCGAACACTGCCCTCATCGCTTCAACGGCAGCCCCATCAGCGGCCTTGCCATCGCCCTTCCCCCTCCAAACGGATGCTGCTATTGCAGCAGATTCGGTCGCATCTAGGAAGTGGCTCTCCAATTCCGCGGTCGGCATGCTCGGGCGAGGGGGAGGGGGTTCTCAATCCTGCGCATCGCCTTTGCGTTTCTCCACCACTCGAATATTCCTGATTCTTGTTTCGGGATATTGTCCGGATTGGTCTTTCTCCATTGGTTTGACCATGTCCCATGCACAAAGTAGCCCCGTGGAAACGCCACATAGGGCCTCCATCTCCACGCCTGTCTTCCAATGGGCGCTGACTGATACAGTACACCTCAGGGAGTTTCCTTCCCAATCCCATGAAACGTTGCAGGACTCGATTGGGACTACGTGACAATGTGGAATCGTCCTGGGCGTCTCCTTTACTGATTGGATGGCTGCCACCGTACTAGCCTCCAGAACGTCTCCCTTGGTCACCTGACCATTCCTTATCGCATCGGCAGAATCTCCTGAGATATCGAGAATTCCAGTAGCCACAGCGTATCTCTGAACTATTGGTTTGTGACCTATGGGTACAATGGCGTCTGTCAACCTATTCCCCCCTTCCAGTGGACTCCATCAGAGCGTGCCTCTTTCTTCCACAGGGGGGCCTGCCCCTTGAGTTCATCGATTATCCACGAGCAAGCCTCGAAGCCTTCCTTCCTGTGCTTCGAGCCGACATGGATGCAAACAATTGTCTCACCAGGAAGAACGACGCCGGTTCTATGGGCGATGACTACTGACGAGACCCCGAAATCTGAAATCGCTTGATCGGCTATTGATTCAAGAACCGATGGTAGCTTCTCCCCCCAAGCATCGAACTCCAGACTGTGTACTTCGTTTTCACCATCTGACCCACGAGTAAGTCCTACGAAACTCACGACGCTTCCACAACCATCCTCGGCCAGTAATTCCCTCAAATTATCCGGATGAATTGAAAGATCGTCAATCACAACACGTACGGTCATGGCTCTCCGATGCGTGAGGAGCGCTTGAAGACGACGGAACTGACCCAACTGTTCAAGCGGCCATGTGATATCGGAGCCTCGTGTCTGATGGGCCCGTACACATACTCGGCGCTGGCCTCTCGGGGCTCTCTGCGGCCATAGTATTGGCCAAATCTGGCAGAGAAGTGCATGTCTACGAAATCAGAAAGGATAGCGGTGCTCGTTTCGATGGGGATTTCCAGGGGCTAGAAAACTGGACTAGTCGGAAGGACTTCTTTGATGAAATGAGGGATTGGGGCCTAGACCCCGACGAGTTCAAGTCTGATGCTTTCAGCATAGTAGACTTGGCCCATCCAGACGATGTGATTACCAATCCAATAACTGATGGCATTGCCTTCAGGGTAGTTGAGAGGGGGACCGACAGTCACTGTATCGATCAGGGATTCAGGAGGATGGCAGAGGACGCTGGAGTGGAGATCCACTATGGCGTAAAGAGAGCGCCGGAGGATTGCCAAATCATAGCTGCTGGTCCTAAGGACTCTAGTGCAATCGCCTTCGGTGAAGTTTTTCACACTGATCACCCGAACCATGTAACTTTCCAACTTAACGACAAGTTAGCGCCTGGTGCATATTCGTACTTGATAATAATCGATGGAGTTGGGCTAATTTGCACGTGCCTGTGGAGAAAACAGAGAAAGAGCGGTCGCTATCTAAACGAAACAATAGCTTGGTATGAAGAAAAATATGAATTGAATAGGAGGCCCATCAAGAGAGTTGGGGGTAAGGGCGATTTCTCAATACCGGAGAAATATGTGCATGAGGGGCGCTATTATGTCGGAGAAGCAGGAGGGCTCCAAGACTTCATGTGGGGCTTTGGAATGAGATATGCAATCACGAGTGGTGTACTCGCGGGGAAGGCAATTCTTGGTGAATGTGACTACGAAGAAGAAGTGAAAAGGCGCCTATTGCCGTTGATCAAAGTTAGCGCAACCAACAGATTCCTGATGAATAGGGTGGGAGACCGTGGTTTCAAGATGGTAGCCAATCATTGGATGAAGGACCAGAAAAAGAAAGGGGATGGGCTTGAATTCATGCGTTGGGTATACCGCCCCGGATTCTTCAGAAGGATGATCTGGCCAATTGCCAGATTCGGGATGCTAAGGAATAAGGTGATGTCTGATGGAAGGAGAGTGCTAAGGATGCCCTTCAGGGGCGCTCTAAAGAGGGATGACTGGGAACCAAGTGAAAGAGCGCTGGAAATTGGGGAGCAGTGGCGGTCAATTCAGAGAGGAGGAGGGGGCGTGTCCTTCTCAGATACCGACGCCTAACTCACCAGTAGCCTTCCGTTTCATTGATATGGCGCCACTCATTGGAAACAATATGACGTCATGGCCAGATATGGAGGCAATGCAGAACAACCTAGTAAACTACGGAGTTACTGATAACGGAATAGCGGTAATCGAGCTGTGCTCCGACTCAGCCGGTGAACCTCTCTCCGAGGGCAAAACTTCGGTTAACACATACACTCATGCAATGATGAGGGATATTGATGAAGCTGTCCTAAGGGCCAGGTTTGATGATGATGTTACTGTAATCATTCTAACTGGTCACGGAGAGAAATTCTTCTCCGCTGGGGCTAGCATTAGCATGCTTGACTCCGTCAGTCCAGGTTTCAAGTACTTCTTCTGCCTACATGCCAACGAAACACTAAGCAGACTTGAGCAGACCCCTAAGCTAGTCATAGCTGCACTAAATGGTCACGCAGTGGGAGGTGGTCTGGAGATAGCAATGGCCGCGGATATTCGAGTCGGAAGGAAGGATTCTGGACAGGTTGGCCTGCCCGAGGTGTCACTAGGGGTCCTTGCAGGAACGGGTGGGACTGCTCGTCTCTCGAGGCTGGTTGGCAAGGCGAAGTCTATGGAAATCATGGTAACAGGAAGGAAGTTCTCCTACGAGGAGGCGAAGGAGATGGATCTTGTCCACGATGTCTGGCCAGGTAGCCTCTCAGATTTCCGTCAAGACATACTAGACTATGCTGGGCAATTCACACTACCATATGCTGCCAGTAAGGCCATTGGCAACATTAAGCGTAGCGTACAGAGCGGCATGGAGATTCCATTGGAGTACCACCTCGCATTGGAGAGGGAATTGCAATCGGACCTCTTCCAAAGCGTTGATGCGAAGAAGGGGATTGCCGCGTATGTTAACAGGGAAGTCCCTGAATTTGAGGGCAACTAATCGAAGAGAGGATTTGTTTTACCTATTACACTGGAGGAGTGAAAGAATGGCAGATGCAGAAGTGGTAAAGAGCTACACAGAAAATTTTGAGACTTGGATCAATGACTTCAACGAATGGCAGACTAGGATTGGATTCGACCCATCATGGCTCGGGGATTACAGGTTCGACATCAAGTTCGACTGGGATACGGCTGGAGACACGATAGAATTTGGAGACTTCACAGGGAGGCCAAAATGGGATCGACGAATGCAGATCCCGCAACAGACGATTAGGGATGCCATCATCAGCATGGTCAGTGTGCAGGGAGACACGGAGTTTGCCTCGGTGGAGCAGCAGAACCACCTACTCGCCACGGCACCAACTGAATATGACAAAAAGTCAGCACTACGAATAATGTGCGAAGAGCAGCGTCACGGGTGGCAGATGGCATACTTGTTGTGCACATTCTTCGGGGAACAGGGAGTCAGGGAGGCATCTAAGTTGCTTGAAAGAAACGCCCAGGAGGGAACTAGGATTCTGGGTTCATTCAACGAGCCAATCGACCACTGGCTGGACTTCTTTATGTTCACCCACTTCATAGACAGGGATGGAAAGTACCAACTCAAGATGCTCAGTACATCTTCATTCAAGCCCCTTGCCGCTAGCATGGGCCCTATGCTGAAGGAGGAGTCATTCCACCTAGGGACGGGGGCCAATGGACTAAGGAGGGTCGTCAAACAGGGGGTAATTCCCTGTGCACTGATACAGAAGTACGTCAACAAGTGGGTAAGCACTGGGTTGGACCTCTTCGGAACAGACGACTCAACCAGTGCGCAATGGGCTTACGTCTATGGCATCAAGGGCAGATACGATGAGCGAGAAGCGGAGAGCCCTGCAGACAGGGAGCATCTGAATGAGGCGAGTAGGGAGCTCTACTTCCAGGAGTTGCGCGAAGAGATGCGTCGGATCAGCAAGTCCAGACACGAAGGGGAGCCCGAGCTATTCATCCCCTCTGATAAATTCAAGAGGGGGATTGGCAAGTATGCCGGGGAGAACTACACAGTACATGGCGAGCCTTTCGAGGGCAGCGACGAAGATTGGGAGGAGTACCTGAAGTCGGTACTGCCCACTGAAGAAGACGAGGAACGGCTTGTAAATGAATACATGAAACAAGAGTGGATCCAATACAGAGAGTGGAAAGGCTGAGCGGGAGGTTTTGCTTATGCAGTATCACCCACTATCATTTTTTGACAAGAAGAAATGTGACCACTTCTTTGAGTTCCTAACAGATTACTTCCACAAGCACCACCACTCAGATGATCAGGATGCTGACGGGTATGAGGGGCTACTTTACAGAGTCAGGAGGCCGTATACCCCCGAGATGCTAGACATGATTGATGATTGGATGGGCCTATCCGATAGAGACTGGAGGGATGAGACGGAGAGGGAAGTGATGCTTTCCCTGTATGCAATCAGGTATCCAGACACCCTTTTGATCGAGAGTCTTACTGAGTCAGCTAGATCCGACATAGCAAGGCTGTCCGCTTATCTACACTTCACTCACCACACTTACTCAATTTGGGACGAGGATACCCTCAAGGGCCTGTCCAAGCTTGGAATCGAGATCCCAACGACTGAGGTCGCAGATCCATTCATCTATGGCGCCTATGTGTCGGCGATCGAGTTATTGAAAGACGTTGCACCGTTCACTTGCTTCTTAGAGCATGATGTGCCCCGGCAACGCCTTTTCCAGGCAGCTCTTGCAGCTTATGGCAGGGAGTGATTGAATGGATATCAGGACCGTCGCCGTGATCGGCGCCGGGACAATGGGCGCGGGAATAGCACAGATTTGCGCCCAAGCGGGATGGGAAACACGCCTCTACGACACATTTCCCGAGGGGCTTGCGAAGGGGATGAGTTCTATCGAGGGCTTTTGGAGCAGAGGAGTAGAAATCGGAAAAACTACTGAGGAACAGCGGGGTGAATGGTCGGCGAACTTGAGCGCATCCGGAGACATGTCCGAGGCGGTATCTGAGGCAGATCTAGTGATCGAGGCGGTTCCTGAAGTTATGGAGCTCAAGCAAGAGATATTCAGAAGTTTGGAGGAGCTGGCGCCCTCTCATGCGATACTGGCGACAAATACATCTGGCCTGAAGATCGGTCATATCGCGAATTCTACAAATTGCGGGGACAGGATAATCGGGATGCACTTCTTCAACCCTGTACCCTTGATGAAGCTATTAGAGATCGTACGTCATGATGGGTGCTCCGAAAAGACGGTTCAAGTGGCGCAAGCAGTAGGTGCTTACATGGGAAAGGAGTCGATTCTGGTGAACGACGTCCCTGGTTTTGCAACAAGCAGATTAGGCGTAGTGCTTGGAAACGAGGCGGTCCGGATGCTGGCCGATGGTGTGGCTAGCGCCTCCGATATCGACACAGCGATGCGACTTGGTTATCGGCATCCAATGGGGCCCTTGGAGCTCTCTGACCTTGTAGGACTAGATGTTAGGCGTGACATTCTAAACAGCTTGGCCGAGTCCTTTGGAGACGAGTCCTACAGGCCTCATGATTTACTCAACAGGCTAGTTTCCGAGGGGAGTCTTGGGAAGAAGTCCGGAAGGGGCATCTACAATTGGTCGGATGGTGGTAAGTCCGAACGAGATGACCTGCCGATGTGATGGTTTGGTGGTTGGAAGGTGATTCCAGCGTGGATTGAGGGAATCGGCGTCATTGCTGGATTTCTTGGCGTGATTGCTTGGTTCCCCCAGATAAAGAAGGTGTGGTCGGAGGGGAAACATGAGGGGATCTCGATTCCCACCTTCACCCTTGTTTCTACTTCCCTTGTTCTATGGCTTGCCTATGGAATACTAATTGGCTCGATGGCAATAATATTGGCGAACATAGCCGCATTGAGCTGTATAATTACGATAATTATCGGCGTTATTAGACTACGAGGGCAGTCAGATACTGGTGCGAACACCGGGAGTTGAACCCGGGTTAGCAGGTTGGGAACCTGCTGTCATAACCACTAGACCATGTCCGCTTATGTGAATTGGAAAGGGTGTTGGTAATTTAGCGCCACGGTACGAGTTATGGCCTGGAATCCGCCTTGCGCTTCTTAGATCCGGATCTTCGCCCTCTCTTCTTATTGCTACGATTCTGGTTTTTCCCCGCTTTGTTAGACTTGGATGGCGAATTACGATATATTCTACCATTTGCTTTTCCTCTGGACCTGTTGCCCTTTGCGCCCCTCCTTCTTCGATTGCCCTTTGGCTTTCCACCTGCCCCAGATTCCCTTCCATTTGGACGGTTTTTTTTGTTGTGCTCCTCCTTGGCAATCTTGAAATCGTTCTTCTTGAGGTCTTCGGGGCGAGGATTAGAAAATCTCTTCTTTATCCCTACTTGTTTTTGGATTCTGCCGTAAATCCTCTGCTCATTGCCCTTGATGAAAGAAATCACAACTCCTGTTTGTCCTGCCCTGGCCGTCCTTCCACTTCTGTGCTTGTACGCCTTTGCATCATCAGGTGGGTCATAGTGAATCACACAGTTTACCCCTTCAACATCTATCCCTCTAGCAGCAACATCTGTCGCGACAAGTACCATGCTTCTGCCAGTGCTGAATTTGTTCATGGCGCGATCCCGCTGCCTCTGATTCAGACCCCCATGTAGGGTGGAAAGTGGAATGCTGTCCAGTTTCATCTCACCACTTAGGCGATCTACTCCGGCACGGGTTCTGCAGAATATGATGCTCCTGCCCGTCCTTCTAACTGATTTGATTGCAATTTCAGTCTTTTTGTATGGCTTGACCTTCCAAAACAGGTGCTCCATGCTATCCATGCTTATTTCCTTAGGACCGACCTCTATCCTCACAGGATCGTCTTGATACAGTTTCACTAGTTTCGCAACATCATGGTCTAGTGTCGCACTGAAGAGTATCATTTGGGGGTTGCTTGTACACTTCTCAATGATAGAGCAAACTGGATCCATGAAGCCCATATCGGCCATCCTATCGGCCTCGTCCAGAACCACCATGCTGACGTCCTCGAGAGTCAATGCCTTTCTTTTCAGCAAGTCGATCAGCCTGCCTGGACACGCGACTAGGATCTCCACACCCTTGTCCAATCCCTTCAACTGTCTGCCATAGGAGGTTCCTCCGTATACTGAAAGTACCTTCATCCTTGAGTTCCAAGCTAGTGGATCGAGTACGTTCCTTATTTGCTCGGCGAGTTCCCTAGTTGGAGTCAGAATTAGAGCCGTTGGCCTCTTGGAATCAGCAGGCTTTGTTCTCTCTATCATTGGGAGTCCGAAAGCTAGAGTCTTTCCAGAGCCGGTTGGTGCCCTGCAACACAAGTCCCTCCCCTTCATCAGACTCGGGATAGATTCTATCTGTACCTCGAATGGCTCTGTAATGCCTTGAGTCGCTAGAGACTGAACTAGGCTGGGCCCGATTCCTAAATCTGAGAATCGAACCACTGAGAACCCTAGTCAGGGCGCGCATAGGTTCCCTATTTAGTATGGACAGTGTGAAGTGGGAGAATCCAGTGAATGGGTAATTACGATTCCGATGCGGGAACTATTGTGAATTGTGAATTTCCTTCCTTCGAACATATTCTGAATAATTCCCGGGCCATACCCATAGGCTGCCGTCCCCTGGAAGCTCCCATATTGTATCACAAATTTTGTCGAGGAAAAATCGGTCGTGGCTTACGGTGATTATCGCTCCATCATATTCCTGGAGGGCGTCCTCAAGGGCCTCCTTAGCATCAGTATCGAGATGGTTGGTCGGCTCATCCAACAGGAGCATGTTATTCTCACTGAGAAGGAGCTCTAGCAATGCTATTCTCGCCCTCTCACCACCGCTAAGCTTGCCCAATGGGACTGATACCATGTCCTTGGTGAACTGAAATTGTCCGAGAAGAGCCCTGATTGAGCCATATTCCATCCTTGGCCTTAGTGCCTGGACCTGCTCTACAGGGTTAAGGGAGAAATCCAATGATCTGTGGTCTTGGTGGAAATAGCCCAATTCGACCCCTGGGCGAATATCCAAGGAGCCTGAGTCAAGTTCCAACTCCCCTTTGATAATCCTGAGGATTGTGGTCTTTCCTGCTCCATTGGGGCCCACTATCCCTATCTTCTGGCCCCTCCTTACTCCTACTTCTAAATCCTTGATGACGGGCCTCCCGAGTCCCTCGAAAGTGAGGTTAGCCTTGTGGAAATCAAGAACTTCGAGACTGCTCTTTTCCATAGATTGGAGATTGAAATTCAAGCTCTGTCGTTGCCTTGGCTTCAATGATTTTAACCACTTTAGCTCTCTCTGGGCCCTAGTGATCATTACGTGCTTCTGGGAAACTGACTTATCGAATTTGTTTGCCCTCTTCATGGACTGCATGGCTCCCAGTAGCCTCTTTATCTCCTTCTGAGTTTTCTCTATCCTGTCACCTAGGGTTTGCAGGAAGAGCTCCTTCTGCTGAAGATGAGAGGAGTAGTTCCCTGGATACCCCTTCAGGTGTGCATCTTGAATCTCCACTATATTGTTACAAACTCTGTCTAGGAAGTATCTATCATGGCTAACTATCATGAGGGCCCCGCTGAACTTATTCAGAAATCCCTCAAGCCAATTCAGAGTTTGAAAGTCGAGGTGGTTTGTTGGTTCGTCCAGGAAGAAAACTTCTATCTCGCCCAATCCTACTAGCTGCCTTGCTAGAGCGACCTTCGCCCTCTCCCCTCCTGACAAAGATGAAAGTTGGATGTCCATGGAGTGGTGAGCTAGGTCAAGGGCCTTCAGTATCTCTTGTGCATGGCCGGCAACATCACCCCCTCCAGAGCGGGCCATTAGGCTCTGAAGCTCCTGATATCGATCCATCGCTGGCTGCCAATCACTGTCATAGAATGAAGGGTCAGCCATCATTTTCTCCAGTTTTGCTATCTCCTCTTCCAGCTCCTGAAACTGCCTGCCTCTTCTGTTAAGTTCCTCGCCGAGAGTGGCTGCATCGTTGATATCCCTCACTTGGGTAAGAAAGGCCAGACGTAGCCCTGGAGCAAATGAAATATCTCCCAAATCTTGGTCCTGATTGCTAATGGTTCGCAGAAGGGTCGTCTTTCCTGCGCCGTTATGACCCACTACTCCGATTCGATCCCCCTCGTCTATCCTGATGTTCACGCCCTCTAGGACCGTGAGTGGGCCAAAGGCCCGGTGAACATCCTCTAGGCGTATTAGCTCCCTTGCCACGAGACTGCGCGTGGACATTGGTTGAAGTGCTCATCGGTCACAATTACAGAATACTGACGGCAATAATCATGAATTGCGATTATCCGCTTCAATTACATGACGACCCCCAGAGACTACTGGAAATCATTGAGCGGAAGGAAAAAACTGTTTTCAATTTCCACCGTTTTCTTGTTGATATTTTGTTCTGGATACATTGCGATAGGCTATGTGGTCGCTACACAGGCCATAGCAATAAATCCGGGATGCGGCATGTGGAGCGAGAACACTCCCTCGGAATGGGATACTGAGGATGATTGGGAAAGTTTTGAACCATGGCCTGATGCTGATGAACGTGTAGAGATCCGCCGTGATTTTGATGCGGCGCCGTATCAGATGTCATCGTATGAGGAAATTACATTCTCGCCCAGAGATAATTCTGGCATAGCCCTAAGCGGGTGGTATGTTGAGGTTGATCCAGATGCCCCAGTAGTCATACAAACACATGGGATGCCCATGAATGGGAAATGTAAACCAGAGATGCTCCTAATGCAGGGTTACTTAGCTGAAGGAGGAATAAACTCGCTTTCATTTGATCTTAGAAATTATGGAAACAGCGAGGTTGTTGATGACTATATTTCAGTAGGTCAAAAGGAATACAAGGATCTTCTTGGAGCTTATGACTGGCTAGTATCTGAGAAGGGGTACGAACCCGGCGAGGTCGGTATGACTGCCATATCAGCTGGAGGAGGTGCTGCTATCGCCTTCGCCGAAGAGCCCGGCATAGGGGCAATGTGGCTAGACAGCGCGGTTTTGGACTTCCCTTTGGTAGTGAAGAATGAACTCGGTAGGTTGGGATTCCCAACTATTTTCGCGGGTCCAGCAACCACCGTCGGAGGTTGGCTTGCTGGGGTGAGTCTGGATGAGCGTTCGCCCATGGAAGCAGCTGATAACGCAGGTGAAAGGGAAGTTTTCTTGACACATGCAATTGATGACCCAAGAGTATCGGTTGTTCATTCCGAGCGGTTTGAGGCGAGAATGATCGAGAATGGTGGAGATGTTACTACCTGGTACGTTAAGGACAGGGGGCACGTTGATGCGATTTGGGGTGAGTCGGATGAATACAAGACCAATTTGGTGACCTTCTTCAATGAGTCATTGGGGTCTTGATACTACTCTTCTTCTGACAACGAGAACACTGGCTCTCTCTTTTCTAAGAAGGCTGAGACTCCCTCAGCGAAGTCGGGGGTCAACGAAGAGGCTATCATAAGGGCCCTCTCAAATTCCAATTGGGTCTCGAAGAAAGTAGATGTCGAGGCATCCATTAGCTGCTTTGTCGATCTTCTGCTATTTACTGACCACTTTCCCCAATTCTTCGCTAATTGAACTGATCTTTCAATTAACTCATCATGCGGAACCACCTCGTCAACTGCCCCCTTCTCCAGAGAAGTATCCGCGGACCAAACTTGGTTTTCGAAGAAGAACTTCTTCGCCTGCTGAACCCCAACAAGCCTTGGAAGGAGCCAGGTGGTCCCCCCATCCGGAGACAGTCCCAATGCGAAGAATGCGGCTGCTAGCTTGGCATTCTCGGAGCACACTCGGTAGTCTGCCGATAGGGCCAGGCCGAGGCCTCCTCCTGCTGCGGCACCGTTAATTGCGGCAATGAAAACTGTCTCACTGCCCCTTATCTTCAATATCAGAGGATGCAGTGTCCCTGTCATCTCACTTGTCATCTGCCCTATTGTCCCATCGTCAATAGCATCTGCGAACTCACCTATAGGACCTCCCGCGCTGAAAAAATTACCAGAGCCGGTAATTACAACGGACCTGCATGTAGGATCCTCCATCAAGTCTTCCAGTGTCCCCACCAATGGGGTGAAATTTACTGGATTGAAGGTGTTTCTCGACGCCTCCGGGGAAAGGGTCACTATCGCGACTCCGCCCTCCTCCCTGTCTACACTTAATGGCATGATGCGCGAAGTAGGTCACCATTATTGAACTCCATGAAGGTGATAAGTCCCCCCTTACTGGGCGAACCATGCTCACACGCGACTGCATTTACATCGACGGGGAATGGGTTCCAGCCAAGGGAGAAGGAGTGATCAAAGTAGTAAACCCGGCTAATGAGAAGGAGATAGGCTCTGTCCCCGTGGGGGTTGCTAGTGATGTGAACGATGCTGTTGAGGCGGCTCGTTCGGCATTCCCTTCTTGGTCCCAAAGCAG
>DAQP01000007.1 GCA_002504435.1 Euryarchaeota archaeon UBA438 | reverse complement strand
GCACGTACGCGCGACATGGAAGCGTCCCAAGGAGGGTATGCCCCCACTGTACCGGAGAGACCGCATGGCTTCGTGGAGGAGAGGCCCCGTATTCCAGAGAGCAGAGAGGCCAACCAGGCTCGACGCTGCACGAAGACTAGGCTACAAGGCCAAGCAGGGAGTGGTAATCGTTCGCACACGCGTTAGGAGAGGCGGACTTAGGAAGGGCAAGATCCACATGAAGAGGAAGCCATCCAAGGCCGGAATCAAGAAAATAACCATGGCCAAGTCGATCCAGAGGATCGCAGAGGAGAGGGTGAGCAGGAGGTATCCGAACCTCGAGGTGCTGAACTCATACTGGGTCGGAGAGGACGGCAAGAACAAATTCTACGAGGTCATCCTCCTGGATCCATCCCATCCCGTGATAATGTCGGACAAGGATTTCTCATGGGTCTCTGATGGCAACAGCCACAAGGGACGCGCCTTCCGAGGCAAGACCAGCGCCGGTAAGCGTGGAAGGGGACTTTACAACAAGGGCAAGGGCGCGGAGAAGCTCCGGCCAAGCCTGAAGGCCAACAAGAACCGCGGCAAGTGATTGCCAAGAGCCGTCATATTGATGCCTCATGGTGGGCGCCAGCGTTCAATGGCAGACAGTCACGCCTCAGATATCAGGGGCCTTCCCGTGATTCTACCGTCCGGGAGGCTCATTGGGACCGTCTATGACATGTTCGTGAATACTGACGACTGGAGCTGCACACATATCTTCGTCTCCAACCCCCCAGCCGACTTGGTTGAGAACAGGACTCATCTTGCAATACCCTGGAAGTGGGTTAGGTCCGTCGGAGATGTCGTATTGCTGAGGTGGTTCCCCCCCACTCCACTGCCGAAGAACCTGTGATGCGTCCACGAACGTAGGGCCGATATGATTCAAAAGGCAAGCGTTGACGCTCGACCTATGAGGGCAGCGTCGTCAGCCATCCTCGCTATCCTACTCTTGTCTTTCGCAGGGCCAATTGCCGAGGCCGATAGCAAGGGCGTGATATCTTGCGTAAACGCCGATCTTTCGATGATGCCAGCCAATTGGGAGCTCGGTGATCAAGCGTGCGTGAGACTTGATCTAGGGGAGTTGAATCCAGGTCAGACCCTATCATTCGACATCGTTACCGACTCTGCGATAGACATACTATTGTTCTCCGCGAATGCAATCACAGTTTACCAGAACGAGCAGTCTTACAGAAGCGACTTGGTTTGGGAGGGAGACTCAGTTTTCGAGTCGTTCAATGGGACTGGGTCATGGCACTGGACCGTACCCGATGACAGGGATCCGACAAGGTGGTACATGGTGTTCGACAACCTCGACCACCCCCAGGACTCATCTAACGGCGCACAGGGAGGGAGTGCAGCGTCGGTAACCCTCGATGCAGGCATCATCACCCCTGTCCCCTTCACCCTTGCAGATACCATCGTTCGTTTGGAAGCCGGGGGGCATTCCCTCCTTCACGGGCCATTCATTCTGGATGCTGGAACGCAAGTTAGCATACAGGCCAGTACGATGGAAGGGGCCCCAGACGTTTTCCTGATGACCCAATCCCAAGTGGACCTCTATGAAGCGGGAGGAACTGCAGCTACTAGGGTCTCAGGTACCGATATGCTCCTAATCACCACCGACAGAAGCATAGTTTGGACAGCACCAGAATCTCTGGAGGGAACCCAACTCTACTTGGTTGTTGACAACAGGGCAGGACCCTCAGGAGGCGGTGCAGGAACCCTACCCATCGCGACTACCGTGGTCATGGTTCTAACTCCAATCCTCGAGCCCGTAATTGGGGGAGAGGCATCCTCCGGGGTCGTCGATGTCGGCTCGATTGTAACTTTGGACGCAACAGACACGCCAAACCTATCCGAGCAGATACCTGAATCAGGGTTCTCATGGGATACAGATGGCGACGGATTCGATGACAATTCCGGAACCATGGCTAACGTGAGTTGGGCCGAGCCAACCAATGTAACAATCAGACTCACAGTCCTTTCAACAGATGGAAGGAGCACTAGCGTTTACCAAGAAGTTCAGGTTTCAGACGTAACTCCCCCCGAGTCAAACATTCAGGTTAACGGGGTAGTTGAGAGGGCCTTTAACGAGGCATTGATCCTAAGTGGAGACTTCTCGGACAACTGGGGAGTTTCTTTGGTGGAATGGTTGGTGGATGGGCAGGTAGCCTCCTCGTTCACCGGAGACCTCTCAGGGGCGGACTCGTTCTCTCACTCTTTCGCCTCAAACGAGAGCTCTGGTGAGCACACCATCACCCTTCGTGTCACCGACAGATCGGGATTGTCATCCGAGGACACAGCGATAGTCAGCCTCTACGACTCGACCCCTCCTGTGTCTGACGAATACGAAGAAGAGACCAGCACGGTCATCGGGGAAACCACTAGGTTGAGCATCGTCTTCTCCGACCCAGAATCAACGAATCTGTACTACTCATGGGACTTTGATGCAATGGCCGACTCCGATGGCGATGGCGACGCAGACAACGATGAAGATGCAAGCGGGCCAGTGGTCCTGCACGCATTCGAGGAGATTGGTGTGTACCGAGTGATCTGCAGAGTTCAGAACGAAGCAGGATTGATTTCCGAGGCAGAGATACTATTGACAGTAACCGATGGAACCGAAGGGAACTCCCTTACGTTCACCGAGATGCTAATGATCGCGGGCGCTGCACTGCTCACCCTGGTCATACTGTCTTTGATATTGATGAGAATATCCACCAACAGGAGGATGGCAGCAATGATGGCCGAGGAGGAATCTGAAGTCGAGGAGGAGGCTCCACGCGAGATGTCCGCTGAGGAACAGAAGGCGATGTGGAGCACAGGCGGTTCCAACATAGCCCCCTCTCAGCCGTACGGGGGCTTCTCAAGTGGAATGTCCGGACTTTCTGAGGCTGCACCGCAGAACCCCGTATCGATGGAGATTGGGGACGAGGTAGCAGAGCTATTGTCATCCGAAGAATCGGCTCCCTCCGACTCTCCTCCGAGCGCTGCGGAGGAGCTATTGAGTGCATTCGACGATGAAGAACCACCAGTCGATCTGGAAGAAGGAGTGGTCGAGTACACATTCGACGATGAGCCCGACACAACCACAGAGAACTGGGCCCCTGCCGAGGGCAATGAGAACCCCGCTGAAGATAGGAAAGTCAGGCAGGCCTGCTCTTCCTGCGAGAAGCTGTTCGAGCTAGAGCTGCCTGAGGGGGTCACCTCAGCCAAGACCGCATGTCCGCACTGTGGATCGATGGAGAGAGTTAGCTTAGGTTGAATTCTCAACTGGCATTCAGAACCATGATTTCAGAGAGCACAAGCAGGGCAATACCCTTTAGCGCACCTCTATGAGGTGCGAGTATGGATAGCAGTAGTGTCAGGGTGATTCACCATGCGCC